>NZ_CP047960.1:1800000-2100000 GCF_014280195.1 Synechococcus sp. A15-24 | reverse complement strand
ACGGTGTGAACATCATGATGTTCTGCAAGGAGTACAACGCTCGGACGCAGGACAAAGCCGGTTTTGTGATTCCGGTGGAGATCTCGGTCTATGAAGACCGCAGCTTCACCTTCATCACCAAGACACCCCCGGCGTCGGTGCTGATCACCAAGGCCGCCAAGATCGAGAAAGGTTCCGGCGAGTCCGCTAAGGGCAGCGTTGGATCGATCAACCGGGCTCAGCTCGAGGAGATCGCCAAAACCAAGCTTCCCGATCTCAACTGCACCAGTGTTGAGTCCGCGATGCGGATCATCGAAGGCACCGCCCGCAACATGGGCGTGTCCATCAGCAACTGATCGTCGCCGCTTCATTCTTCAACCCTTACCGGGGGAGACATCGCTGATGTCGTCCGTACCCCACTCCTGTTATGCCCAAACTCTCTAAGCGACTGGCAGGTCTTGCCAGCAAGATCGAGGATCGCATCTACGAACCCCTCGAGGCGATTGCCCTGGTGAAGGACAACGCCACCGCCAAGTTCGACGAAACGATGGAGGCCCACGTGCGCCTCGGCATCGATCCCAAGTACACCGACCAGCAGCTGCGTACCACCGTGGCGTTGCCCAATGGCACTGGCCAGACCGTTCGCATCGCGGTGGTGACCCGTGGTGAGAAGGTTGCCGAAGCCAAGGCCGCCGGGGCCGAACTGGCAGGTGATGAAGATCTGGTGGAGACCATCGCCAAAGGCGAGATGGAGTTCGACCTGTTGATCGCCACTCCGGACATGATGCCGAAGGTGGCCAAACTGGGTCGTGTCCTCGGTCCCCGGGGCCTGATGCCGAACCCCAAGGCCGGAACGGTCACCACCGATCTGGCTGGAGCCATCCAAGAATTCAAGGCCGGCAAACTGGAATTCCGAGCTGACCGCACGGGTATCGTCCACGTCCGATTCGGCAAGGCGAGCTTCACTGCCGAGGCTCTGTTGCAGAACCTCAAGACCCTGCAGGAGACCATCGACCGCAACAAGCCCAGCGGTGCCAAGGGCCGCTACTGGAAGTCTCTCTATGTGACGTCCACCATGGGCCCATCCGTGGAAGTGGATTTCTCCGCACTGCAGGACATTGAGCAGGGGAGCTGAGCAGGCTCTCCTCTACAATTCAAAATTGGCGAAAGCCAAACCGGGCACGCGCCCGGCCTGAGACAGCAGGGTTTCTATTGGCCCGTTTCTTACGGGCCAGCTGATGTAATCCCTGCCGAGGCAGACGCAACATGATTTTTGTCCCATTCGGGATTGGATCGACACGCGGCCTCGTCTTCTTCTGAAGACTCGATCGGCCGTGTGTCCAGCTTGTTCCCCCTCGATCCGATCCAATCCCTATGGGCCGCACGCTGGAGAGCAAGCAGCAGATCGTCGGAGAGCTCAAGGAGCTCCTCGCCGAGTCCGAACTGGCGCTGGTTCTTGATTACAAGGGCCTCTCCATCAAGGAAATTTCCGACCTGCGGGATCGTCTGCGGGCTGGCAATGCGGTGTGCAAGGTGACCAAAAACACCTTGATGCGCCGTGCAATTGATGGTGATAGCGCCTGGTCGAATCTCGACTCTCTTCTGACAGGCACCAATGCCTTCGTCCTGATCAAGGGCGATGTCGGTGCCGGTGTGAAGGCCGTTCAGGCCTTCCAGAAGGAGACCAAGAAGTCCGAAACCAAAGGCGGCCTTTTCGAAGGCAAGCTGCTGTCCCAGGACGAGATCAAGGCTATTGCCGATCTCCCTTCCAAAGAGCAGCTCATGGCTCAGATCGCCGGTGCGATCAACGCTGTGGCCACCAAGGTTGCTGTGGGCATCAACGAGGTTCCCTCCGGTCTCGCGCGGGCGCTCAAGCAGCACGCCGAAGGCGGCGACAGCTGAGCACTCTCTGCCGACATCACTGGTTTCACTGATCTGTTGCTTCTTCATTCACAACCATGTCTGCAAAAACCGACGAAATTCTCGAATCACTGAAGTCCCTTTCTCTGCTGGAAGCTTCCGAGCTGGTCAAGCAGATCGAGGAAGCTTTCGGTGTGTCCGCCGCTGCGTCCGCCGGCGTCGTGATGGCTGCCCCTGGCGCTGCTGCCGGCGGTGGTGGTGGTGAAGCCGCCGAGGAAAAGACCGAATTCGACGTCATCCTCGAAAGTTTCGACGCCGCAGCCAAAATCAAGGTGCTCAAGGCTGTGCGCAACGCCACCGGCCTGGGCCTTGGCGATGCCAAGGCTCTGGTGGAAGCTGCTCCCAAGCCCATCAAGGAAGGCATCTCCAAGGACGAAGCCGAAGCTCTCAAGAAAGAGATCGAAGAAGTGGGCGGCAAGGTCACCCTCAAGTGACCTGTTCGGGCTGATTTCACCGGCCCGATTCACTTCTTCCGCAAAACCAAGCCGGTCCCCAGGGGCCGGTTTTTTGTTGGACACCTGCTCAATAAAAAACCCCCGCCGAAGGCAGGGGCTTTTTTTAAGTGGAACACGTTCAGGAGTCTGTCCTTGTTTCGACCCTGAAGAGGCATTCAGCACTCCTCACACTTTCAAAAGCTAAGGGCGAGCGACCGAATACCCAGGTTCAACAGGTCGGCCTGCCAACTGGCACTGTGACAGTCGCTGGCCTCAGGGCCGGTAAGGAATGACGTCCAGCCGAATGGGCTCGCCGCTTGCGATGCGCTGATTGATGCGTGGGGCCATGGGTGCCGTTGGGGCCCCCAGCCGGCTGAATCCATCGTCGCTGCCTCGTTCTGCCCGGGCCAGGAGCCGGTTCACCGGGTCGGGGTGAGAGAAATAAACGTGGCTCAGGGTGCGCCCTTTGTAGACACGCCGTTCCAGTCGCCAGGCTGGATCCAGCTGAATCTGGACGAAGCCGTCGCGATCCCGCCTGGGAATCGTTGCCCGACCGACCACGATTGGGGCCCCCTGACGTGGGTTCAAAGCTTGCAACTGCAAACTGTTGCCGCTTTGCCGCAGGCTCAGCCGAAAGCGGCTGCCGAGGTCTGCATCGCCGCTGCGGAGGGAATAGCCATTGCTGTCGAGGTAGCGGCTGCAGATTCCAGCAAAGTTGAACGTGTTGAGGGTCGGATCCACCAGACCATCCGCCCGCGGTGTCCAGCAGCGGGGCCGTTGCTTGATCTGCTCCAGCACCAGCAGCTTCCAGTTGCGCTGTCCCACCGGCTGGGCCAGCACCGCGAAGCGGTTCTGCTGGAGAGCTTTGCTGTCGAACAGGCCGCGGGCGGACTGAGCCGCCGGCAATAATCCCGCTGCGCTAACGAGAACTGCGGCCAGGATCAGGCTGCGGAGGTAGGTTCGCCCCATCAAGGGCCTGCGAGAAACCACGTTGTACCGAAACCAGTGCAGGGGGAGCAATGGCTGAAGGACGGGGTCGAGTGGTGGCAGCTGCCACCGACGGAGCCTGCAGCGGCAACCCGGGTCCAGGCGGTTGGGGCGCTTTGCTGCGCTTTGAAGATGGCAGTGTCGAGGAATTCGGCGGCCATGATCCGGCAACGACCAACAACCGCATGGAACTGCAGGCGGCGCTGGAGTTGCTGCAGCGGCTGAAACAACTGCCACGCCATCCCGATCTGACGATTCGCACCGACAGCAAGTACCTGATCGATGGGCTCGGATCCTGGATGAAGGGATGGAAGCGCAAGGGCTGGAAGACAGCAGCCGGCAAGCCCGTTCTCAACCAGGACCTCTGGAAAGCCCTGGATGCAGCTCGGCTGGATGATGTGCCGCTGGCCTACGTGAAAGGCCACAGCGGTGATCCGGACAACGACCGGGTCGATCGGATCGCAGTTGCTTTTTCCCAGGGGTGTTCGTTGGATCTCGGCCAGCCAGCCGTTGAGAGCGACGTTGCGGCAGTCGATGTCGATGCTGATCCGGCACCACAACAGCTGGTGCAGTCGTTGAGCCGCTTGGAGCTGGCGGACCGGTTGGCGGATGGAGGGTTCAGTCTCAGCCTGGTGGAGCTGGCGCAGCTGGTGGAAGTCCCGCTCAAGCAGCTGGAGCAGCGTCAGGAGTCCTGGATCTGGCGGGACTGGCAGGTGCACCCCGCGGACGAGGGTCGCTGGACTCTGCATCGTCGCGAGGCAGGATCAGAACAGTCCTGAGCGTTCGCCATGCCGCCATCCCCTCTCAGCAGCGGCGCGTTCTATCAGCGTTGGCTGGGGCCTGTGCTCGCCAATGACGAGGGGCTCGATGCTGAACAGCTGTCCCGCACAGCACTGACTGCCTTAGGACAAGCGTCGCTGCGGCGCCAGTGGCCGCTGGTCTCCACGGTGCTGGAGGGCCTGGCCGGTGATCTGCAGCGCCGTGATTTGCGGCTCGAGCAGGTGTTGTTCGGTTGCCGCTTCCCCAACCCAGTGGGTCTTGCGGCTGGTTTCGACAAGAACGGGGTGGCGGCAGGGCTGTGGGATCGCTTTGGCTTTGGTTTCGCGGAGGTGGGCACGGTCACCTGGCATGGCCAGCCCGGCAATCCCCGACCCCGGTTGTTTCGCCTGGCTCAGGAACAGGCAGCTCTCAATCGGATGGGGTTCAACAACGATGGAGCCCAGGCGTTGCGTAGAACCCTGGAACGTCAACGGCTGGATCCCCCCGGTCGTCGCCCGGCAGTCCTGGGAATCAACGTCGGTAAATCCAAGGTCACCGCGTTGGAACAGGCCCCTGAGGATTACGCCTCTTCGCTGGAGCTATTGGCCCCTTTAGCGGATTACGCCGTGATCAATGTGAGTTCTCCCAATACCCCTGGGCTGAGGGATCTGCAGGATTCCAGCCAGTTGCGGCGGCTGGTGGAGCGGCTGCGTCGCTTGCCTGCCTGTCCACCGTTGCTGGTGAAGATCGCACCGGATCTTGAGGATGAGGCGATTGATGGCATTGCCCGGGTGGCCTTCGAGGAGGGTCTGGCCGGGGTGATTGCTGTGAACACCAGCCTGGATCGCCTGGGATTGGAGCAGCGTCGGTTGTTGCAGACCGGCCGAACCCTGGCGGAGGAGGCGGGTGGGCTCAGTGGTGCGCCCCTGCGGCTAAGGGCACTGGAGGTGATCCGCAGGTTGCGGGCCAGTGCCGGTCCGGCGTTAACGCTTGTCGGAGTTGGAGGCATTGATTCGGCAGAGATCGCCTGGGAGAGGATCACCGCCGGAGCCACGTTGATTCAGCTCTACACCGGCTGGATTTTCCAGGGTCCGGATCTGGTGCCTCGCATCCTTGAAGGGCTTCAGCTGCAGTTGGACCGCTATGGCTTGCGAAACATCTCAGAAGCGGTGGGCAGTGGCTTGCCCTGGCTGCCCGGTTCAGAGGATGCTGAAAGCTGATTCGGGGGTTAAAGATTCAATTGGCTTACTTCAAGATTGGCGGAGTGACTCCATCAGGAATTGATGATCGTTTTTTGATTTCACTATGCTTCGTTAACTCAGAATCAAAGAGTGGAGTGATTTGATTGTTGATCGCGATTAAAGATTTTTTTGATGAAAACCAGGTGAATGAGTTGCCTGCATTGCCTATAAAATTTGTCTTGTCTTCTTGCTACGATCTGGATATCCTGGGTCAAAACAATGTGTCTGATTGAGTCCGCTGTCCCTGGTTGAAATTCCTCAGGTTCAGGCTTTTCAGACTGGCTTGAAGCGTCTTCTTGGCGTGCGTCGAGTTCTGGCTTTGGCCACAGAGCGTCGATTGATCTGTTGCTGGCTGCACAAGTCGATCTGGTACTGGCGATCCGTTGATTGGCCCCCTGATGCCTGCCGTGATGGCATGCCAATGCAGCGCAAGGCGATGAGCGAGGCGCTGGAGGAACTTCTCTTTGATAGTGATGTGGTCGGTGTTCAGCTTGAGCTGCTGCTCCCTGTAAGTGGTGTCTATTGGCCCAGCCCACATTGTTGGTGCAGGAAGGGGAAGCCGCCATGGTAGAAACTGGCCAGAGTGTGATTAAAGGGGTGAGTGCTACGGAAACAGCCAATGGTTCAACACAGTTTCAGAACACTCGCGAGAATGCTGGCCTCACAGTTGATCTTTCGGTGAGCAAAATTGATGACAATGGATTTATCAGTCTTGAGCTGAAGCCTGAAATATCTGTGCAGATTCCTGCCGGAACGCAGGAAGGTGTCGGAAGAAGGTGTCGGAATCTTCAACATTCAGGCTCGAAAATTGGAGTCTGGAAGCATCCGCCTCCGTGATGGACAGTCGTTGATTCTTACGGGTGTGATTACCGATTCGGACCGTCAGCAGGTGCGTAAATGGCCGATTCTTGGCGACATGCCGCTGATTGGGCAGCTGTTCTGTCAGTCCTCGTCGTCTCGGGAAAAGAACGAATTGGTAATCATCGTCACGCCGACCATTCTGGATGATGAGCAGGGCGGTCGCTTCGGTTACGGCTATCGCCCTGGCACGCCGGCAGGGCGTCAGCTGGTTCAGCGCCCGCTTTTCAGTATTCGGACCAGATCCTTGGCATCAGCGCTCCATGCCTTCGGGGTGGTGACCAGCACCAGCGACAACAGCAGGACAGCTCGAATCGCCATGGGCGCGGTGGGCGACGCTGGGGGGTGTCTCTGGGTTGTATCGGGAGTCGCGATGGACGTCGAGCACCGTCACGGCGGCAACCGAGCTTCGATCGCCGAGCGCCTCGGCTGCCGACCCTCTGATCTGCTGGATGCCAGTGCGTCGCTCGTGCCCTGGACCCCGCGTCTGCCTCGCCTCAGCCGATCGATTATCCGTGACTATCCAGATCGCAGTCATAACCAGCTGCGATGCGACCTGGCGCGGCTGCATGGTGTTCCCTCCGAGCTGTTGCTGGTGGGGAACGGGGCGGCGGAACTGTTCACCTGGGCGGCGCGAGATGCGGCCAGTTCAGGCCTGAGCTTGGTGCCATCGCCAGGGTTCGCCGATTACAGCCGAGCCCTGGGTTGTTGGGATGGGTCCTGGATCCGTCACCAGCTGCCGCTCTCCTGGAGTGGTGATCGTCCTCAACCCTTTCCATCGCCTGCTGAGGCTGAGGTGTTGTGGATCTGCAACCCCCACAACCCCACAGGTCAGCTCTGGAGTCGGGCATTTCTGGAACCGTTGCTGAAGCGGTTTCGTCTGGTGATCTGCGATGAAGCCTTTCTGCCGCTGGTGCCCGCGGGCGAGCAGCAGTCGTTGATTCCGTTGGTGGCCAAGACCGGAAATCTGGTGGTGATCCGCAGCCTCACCAAGCTCTATGGCATTGCCGGGTTGCGGCTCGGGTATGCCGTTGCACAGCCCGAACGCCTGCAGCGCTGGGCTCAGTGGCGCGATCCCTGGCCTGTGAATGGCATTGCCATGGCCGTTGGCCAACGCTTGTTGGGATCCCCCCGTCGCCATCAGCGCTGGTGTCGGCAAACGCAGGCTTGGGTGGCGCGGGAAGGAGCCTGGATGCAGCAGCAGCTTGCGTTGCTGCCTGGCATCACCCCCATGCCATCAGCAGTGAATTACCTGCTGATTCGGGCGAACCGATCCCTGCTGCCCCTGCGCCAAGCGCTGGAGCTGCACCACAGGATCCTTCTGCGTGATTGCCGTTCGTTTGAAGGGCTGGGAGAGAACTGGCTCCGGATCGGTCTGCAGTCACGGCGGAACAATCGCTGCATCGTCAGCGCGATGCGCAAGGAGCTGAGCCGTGCGCCACTGGCTTGAGGTCAATCCAGCAGGCTCTTCAGCAGATCCACCAAGCGCTGATCGGCATCTCGGATGGCCAGCCGCTCCATTCCATCGCGCATGGTGAGCAGCAGCGAAGGGTCAGCGTTGGGATCCCCCAGCCGATGTCCAAGCAGACGTTGAATCGTTTGCTGCAGCACCGCTGCCTCCGATTCGTGCTGATGGACGATCACAGCCCCGCCCTGCTCTGCGGCACAGGCGGCGTTGGCCTCCTGGTGTTGATCCGCCGCCTGGGGGAAAGGCACAAGGATTGCGGGGGTCCCGCACACCGTCAGTTCACTCAGGCTGCCGGCGCCGGCACGGCTCACCGCCAGGTCGGCATGTTGCAGTAGGCCAGGGATCTCGTCGCTGAAGGGCTGCTCCACCAGCAACGGGTGTTGCACCTGGCCTACCTCGGTGTCGTTGCGGCCGGTGAGGTGCACCACACGGCAGCCTTGCTCGAGCAATGGCGGCAACACAGCTCGCACCATGCGGTTCAGTCCCACGGCCCCTTGGCTGCCACCGATCACCACCAGCAGAGGACCCCTACCCTCAGGCACCCATTCAGGCAAAGGTTGGCTCTGCAGAAAATCAGCCCTTACCGGCATGCCCGTCATCAAGGGGCGAATGCCAGGAATCCGGTCGGCGGCGACAGGCAGGCCCACAGCCACAGCCCGGCAGAAACGACCCAGCAACCGGGTCACCCGACCGGGGATGGCATTGGCTTCGTGCAGCACAGCTGGCACTCCGCAGAATCGGGCCGCCAGGATGGCCGGAGCAGCGATGTAGCCGCCGGTGCTGAACACCAGTTGGATGCGTTCCCTGCGGATCAGACGGGCCACGCGGACCCCTGCAGCCAGCAGTCGCAGCAGTTGAAACAGCTTGCTCAGCTTGCTGCCTTGCAAGCCCCCTGCATTCACGGTGATCAACTTGAAGCGGCCTGGCACCAGCTGCGTTTCGAGGCGGTCCGGGACTCCCAGCCAACGCACCTGCCAACGCTCGGAAAGTGCTTCCGCTACTGCCAAGGCAGGGAACAGGTGTCCACCGGTGCCGCTGGCGGCGATCAGAAGCCGGGTCATGGCGACGGACGTGCCTGCTCTTGCGGCCTAACTTAAGTCGATCCTTGAGGTTGTCCGGTGAGGCCTTCAGTGAGAGCAGCGCTGCTGACCCTGGTCTGGGCTGCTGTCATGCCCACGCCGCTCCTGGCCGCTGGAGGCATGGCTCCCTCTGCTGTGGAGGGTTACGGCAGCCGTCTGGAGATGGCCCTCAACAGCGGCGACTCCGACGATTTCAATCACTTAACAGGCCCCGATCTGACCAGCACCGTCCAGCGTCGTTATGACCGTTTCGCGACGGATTTCCCCGAAACCCGTTGGCGTGTCGAGGCTATGGATCCGCTGGACGATGGTCGTTCACGGTTGCGCGTGGCCGTCAGCGGATCCGGAACGGCTGATGGCCAGAACTATCGGCTGGAGGCGTCTCAGGTCCTGGCTGTTCGGATTGAGGCTGGCGTGATGGTGGAGGAGGAGTTGCTTGAGGAACAGTCGCTGTTGCGCAGTGGAGCGAATGAGCTTCCGATCACTCTTCAGATTCCTACTGCAGTGCTCACAGGAAGCCGATACGACATCGATGTGATTTTTGATGAGCCCTTGGGTCAGGCAGTGGCGGCGGGGGGGCTGATCGAACTCACTCCGGATCAACGGCTGGAGCAGAGGCCCCCCTTGGTTCAGCTGGCCCCCCTTGGTGGCGGTGGGTTGTTCAAGCAGGTGCAGGCGCCGCAGCAATCCGGCGTTCAGGCCTGGGCTGTGATGCTGATTCACCCCGATGGTGTCGTTACAGCGACCAAGCAAGTACGAGTCGTCGACACAGAGACCGAGTTGGCACGATACTGATTCATAATCGTATATATATATTCACGGTTTCGTGGCAAAATGTCGATGCAGCGCTGAGACGTCCTCATCGCCATGCCCTTGCTGCATCAGGTCAGCCTCCAGCTGTCGCACCATGCGGCTGATCGGCAGCTCCAGCTGCACGCTGTCCGCTGCCTCCAGGGCGATTCCTAGGTCCTTATGGTGCAGGGCCAGGCGGAAACCCAGCGGGTAGAGCCCCGCCAGCATCCCCGCCGAGCGGTGGTTGAGGGCCCAGGAGCCAGCAGCTCCGCTCTTCAACGCCTCCACCACCTGATCCATAGGAAGGTCGAGCCGCTTCCCCAGCGCCATCGCTTCCGCCACGCCGGCGTAGCTGCCAGCCACCAGCACCTGATTCACCGCTTTCACCTGTTGACCGCGACCCACAGGCCCGAAGTGGTGAATCGTGCTGCCGATCACCTCCAGCACGGGTCGCACGCAGGCCAGCGCTGTTGAATCACCTCCCACCAACAGCGTCAGCGTTCCGGCTTTGGCTCCTTCAGTGCCGCCGGTTACCGGTGCATCGAGGTAGTGGATCCCCTTCTCGGCCAGGCGCTTGGCGCAGGCCATGGCTGTTGCAGGAGCGATGGTGGAGCAGTCCACTACCACCGAGTCGGGTTGGAGGGTCGAGGCCGCGCAGTCGGATCCGAACAGCACGGTTTCCACGGCTTGGTCATCGCTGACGCAGATCAGCAGAGCGTCGACGGCTTCGGCTGCTTCGGCCGGGCTGGCGCAAGAGCGTGCTTCCGCAAGCTCAGGAGCCGTTTCAGCGCTCCGGCTACGGGTGTGCACATTGAGCTGGAAGCCGGCTTGGCTGAGGTTGGCCGCCATCGGCCGTCCGATCGCGCCCAGACCGATGAAGCCGAGGTTCAGGTCACATCTGGTCATCCCTTTGGCCCGAAGCAATCAGATCTTGGTCGAACGATCCCGTCACAGTGAGGTCAAACCCAATGCTGTGCCCATGAAGCGATCAGCCCTCTCTCTCGCCTTGCTGGCCCTGTTGGTTGTGCCAGGGGTGGAGTCATCCCGCTCGGTCCAGGCAGCAGCCAAACCTTCGCAGGACCAGGTGCAGGATCTTGTGCAAGCCCATAAAAACTGGTCTAAGCAGACCTTCAACCAGCGCCTCGAGCTGATGCAACGCAGCCAGCGCTGTGTGGATTCCTCCCAGTCCATCAGGGCCTTGAAGGACTGCCGCGATCGCTACAAACAAGCCCGGAGGTCCCTGAGGCAGGACCGCCGGGCCTATCTGAATCAAGTCAGGGAAGACGTTGGGCTACCGGCGCGCCCGAAGAAGAAGCGCCGGAAGCAGCAGGTCTGAGAAACGATCAGGCGGCGTCGTTGAGGGCTGCAACTCCAGGCAGCACCTTGCCTTCCAGCAGTTCGAGGCTGGCGCCGCCGCCGGTGGAGATGTGGGACATCTTCGCGGCCAGACCGGCCTTCTCCACAGCTGCTACGGAGTCACCACCGCCGATGATCGTGCAGCAGCCCTTGCCGCTGAGCTCCGCCAGGGTAGTGGCGATGGCGTTGGTGCCGGTGGCGAACTTCTCGAATTCGAACACACCCATGGGGCCGTTCCAGATCACGGTCTGACAATCGGCAAGGGCGTCCTGGAACACCTTCACCGCATCTGGACCGATGTCCAGACCCATCCAGCCGTCGGGGATGGCGGTGACATCAGCCACCTGGCTGTTGGCATCATGGGCGAAGTTGTCGGCCAGCACCACATCGGTGGGCAGCAGCAGCTCAACGCCCTTGGCCTTGGCCTTGGCTTCCAGCTCCTTGGCCAGTTCCAGCTTGTCCTCTTCCACCAGGCTCTTGCCCACCGAGAGGCCGCGGGCCTTGTAGAAGGTGAAGATCATGCCGCCGCCGATCAGCACCTTGTCGCACTTGTCGATCAGTGCCTCGAGCACGCCGATTTTAGAGCTCACCTTGGAGCCACCGACGATGGCGGCCAGGGGACGCTTGGGCTCATCCACGGCACCCTGCAGATACTGAAGTTCCTTCTCCATCAGGAAGCCGGCGACAGCGGGCTTGAGGAACTTGGTCACGCCCTCGGTAGAGGCGTGTGCCCGGTGGGCGGCGCCGAAGGCATCGTTCACGTAAACCTCAGCCAAGCCCGCAAGCTTCTCGGCGAACCTGGCTTCGTTCTTCTCTTCCTCAGCAAAGAAGCGCACGTTCTCCAGCAGCACCACATCGCCATCGGCCATGGCGTTCACTTTGGCTTCGGCATCGGGGCCGATGCAGCTGTCGGTCTTGGCTACGGGCTTACCCAGCAGTTCGCTCAGGCGAGCGGCCACGGGGGTGAGGCGCATGGCGTCGTTCACCTGACCCTTGGGGCGGCCGAAGTGAGCCGACAGGATCACCTTGGCGCTCTTGCCGATCAGGTCGTTGATCGTGGGCAGGGCGGCGCGGATGCGGGTGTCGTCGGTGATCGCACCGGCGTCGTTCAGGGGCACGTTGAAATCAACCCGCACGAGAACGCGTTTGCCGCTCAGGTCGCCGGCGTTAAGGCTGGCCAGGGAACGCTTCGCCATGGGGTTGTGTCGTGCGGTAGGAAAACGGGAGGAGGTTAACCCGTGTTTTCGCGTCTTTGATCGGCGATGTTTGAGACCCTCCTCTTGCCCATGGACGCCAACCCCCAGGCTCTGGACACCGCGGTCATGGCCCTAGAACTCGTCCAGGGCAACGACCGCCGCCTGGTGCTGCTCGAGCTGCTGAATTCGGCTCCTAATCCATCGCTTCTGGAGCGGATCAAGGCGCGGATTGATCAGTCCGGTGTGCCCTGCCAGCGGCTGGAGCGCGGCGGTGAGCCCGTGACCGTGATCCTGGACGTGGCAGACGAGTTGAATGTGGATGTGATCGTGATGGGAATCGGCGGCGTGAGCCTTAACTCCGATGACGGCAGCACGGCAGCCCGCGTGATCGAGTTGGCTCCCTGTCCCGTCCTGGTGGTGCCATGAGCACACCGGCAATTCAGTGGTATCCCGGTCACATCGCCAAGGCGGAGCAGCAGCTCAGTCGCCATCTCGACAAGGTGGATCTGGTGATCGAAGTGCGCGATGCCCGGATTCCCCTGGCCACCGGGCACCCCCACCTGGACCGTTGGCTGAAGGGAAAGCAGCACCTGCTGGTGATCAACCGGCGCGACATGGTGACGCCCGCGGCTCGGGAGGCCTGGGAGGCCTGGTTCAAAGGGCGCGGCCAGCGCACGGTGTGGTGCGATGCCAAGGCGGGCACTGGTGTGAAGCAGGTGCAGCAGGCGGCGATTCGGGCCGGCGATCACTTGAATGAACGGAGGCGCAACCGTGGCATGCGGCCCCGGCCTGTGCGGGCCCTCACGCTGGGCTTCCCCAACGTGGGCAAGTCCGCGCTGATCAATCGCCTGGTGAAGCAGAAGGTGGTGGCCAGTGCCCGGCGGGCTGGTGTGACCCGCACGTTGCGTTGGGTGCGGCTTGGGCAGGACCTCGATTTGCTGGATGCTCCCGGGGTGTTGCCGCCCCGACTGGATGATCAGCAGGCGGCTCTTCATCTGGCTCTCTGCGACGACATTGGCCAGGCCGCCTATGACGGCGAGCTGGTGGCCCAGGCCTTCCTGCAATTGCTGATTGACCTTCAGCAGCAGCAGGCCTCAGGCGTGGCCATCGCTGTGCTGGAAAGCCGCTACGGCATTCCCGTGCAGGGGGAGACAGCGGATCCCCCCTATTGGCTTGAGGCGGCGGCGCAGCGCCACACCTCTGGCGACACGGCCCGGATGGCCCAGCGCCTGTTGGATGACTTCCGCAAATCCGCCCTTGGCAGCATTGCACTGGAGCTGCCGGAATGAGCCCCACCTGGAAGCGACTCCCGCTGCCGGAGGAGACCTTCAGCGCGTCCTTCGGTGAGGGGGAGGGTGAACTGCTCACCCTCGTTTATCCCAAGCCGCTGCCGATGCGGTTGGACCGCTGGCTGGTGAGTCAGCGCACCGAGCAGAGCCGGGCCCGGATCCAGAAATTCATTGATGCCGGCTATGTGCGGGTGAACGGCAAGACCGGCAAAGCCAAAACCCCCCTGCGCCAGGGCGATGAGGTGCAGCTCTGGATGCCTCCACCGGAGCCGTTGCCCTACCTCAAGCCGGAACCGATGGCGTTGGACGTCCTGTTCGAGGACGAGCATCTGATCGTGATCAACAAGCCCGCCGGCCTCACGGTGCATCCAGCCCCCGGCAACAAAGACGGCACGCTGGTGAACGGCCTGCTACACCACTGCCCTGATCTGCCGGGGATCAGCGGCAAGCTGCGCCCCGGCATTGTTCACCGGTTGGACAAAGACACCACCGGCTGCATCGTGATTGCCAAATCCCAGGAGGCGCTGGTGCGGCTGCAGGGGCAGATCCAGAAGCGGATCGCATCACGGGAATATCTGGCGGTGGTTCACGGCGTACCTGGTGGTGACAGCGGCACGATCGTGGGTGCCATCGGCCGCCATCCCGCTGATCGCAAAAAGTACGCCGTTGTCAACGATGACTCCGGCCGTTACGCCTGCACCCATTGGACGTTGCAGGAACGGCTCGGTGATTACTCGTTGCTGCGTTTCAAGCTGGATACCGGTCGCACCCATCAGATCCGGGTGCACTGTGCCCATATGAACCATCCGGTGGTGGGTGACCCCACCTACAGCCGCTGCCGCAAACTGCCGATGGAGCTGCCAGGGCAGGCCCTCCATGCTTTTCAGCTTGGCCTGGATCATCCGATCAGCGGGGAACGGATGGCTTTTCAGGCGCCGTTACCGCCGGTGATGGAGCGGTTGCTGGGGGCATTGCGGCGGCGAATCGGTTGACAAATGTCTGGAACTCCCTTCCATAGATCAACTTGCTGACAGATCGTCTGTGGTCATCCGTTTGCGTTGCCGCCGGATGTGGGTGTCTGCTCTATTGCGGTCGCTGCGCAATCAGCTGATGCCACTCCGCATCAGACGTCACCTGATCGTGGTGGATCAGCCGAAGGTGCTGGCTTTTCCAGGGTTCACCTCTGTTTCACGCGGGTTCATGGCAGCCGTGGACAAGCATCCACCAGCGTGCGGCTGATCACAGCCTGAGGGGCTCGGAAGATTCGCTCGCCTGGTCCTTCCTCCACGATCCGGCCCTTGTCCAGCACGATCACGCGGTGGCAGAAGCCGCTGGCCACCGAAAGATCGTGGGTGACGAAGATCATCGCCAGCCCCAGCTCCTGCTGCAGTTCCCTCAGCAGCGCGAGCACCTCGGCCTGAACCTCGGCATCGAGCATGCTGACGCTTTCATCGCAGATCAGCACCTTCGGCTGCAGGGCCAGGGCTCTGGCGATGGCCACTCGCTGCTGTTGGCCGCCGGAGAGCTGGCGGGGAAGACGATCCTGAAACTGCTCAGCCGGATTAAGGCCAACCCGCTCCATCAATTCCCTGGCCCTCTGGCGGGCGGAAGCTTTGCTGCACAGGCCATGGATCAGCAAAGGATCGGCAATGGCATCCGCCACGCTGAGGGCCGGATTGAGGCAGGCCAGAGGGTCCTGAAACACCATCTGCAGGGCTCGGCGTGCCTGTCGCAGGGGTTCACCCTTCAGGCTGAGCAGGTTCTGCCCCAACAGGTCCACGCGGCCACCGCGGATGCTGTTGAGCCCCATCAACGCCCTGCAAAGGGTGCTCTTGCCACAGCCTGAGGCTCCAACGACCCCAAGACTTTCCCCGGCGCACAGCGTAAGGCTGATGCCATCCACCGCTTTGAGCCAGACGGGGGACCAGGGAGTGCCGCCAACAGTGTGCCAGCAGCGCATCTCGTCCACGCTCAGCACGGTGTCGGCATCGGGCCTGGAGGGCGTCTGCCCCCCTTCCCGGGCCCGGGCTGAGGCCACCAACCGTTTGCCCACCTCGGAACGAGGCTGGGTCAGCAGCTGTTGGCTGGGGCCGTCCTCCACCTTCCGGCCACCATCGAGCATCGCCATGCGCTCGCACCAGCGCGCTGCCATGGCGAGATCGTGGCTGATCAACAGCAGGGCACTGCCCATTTCTGCGCAGAGACCGCTCAGTTCGGCCATCACCTGCCCAGCCACGGCGACATCAAGGCTGGTGGTGGGCTCATCGGCGATGAGCAGAGGCGGCTCCAGGGCGATGGCGAGGGCGATGGCCAGACGCTGGCGCATGCCACCGCTCAGCTCGTGGGGAAAGGCGCGTCGACGCCGGGCGCCAATGCCCACTCTCTCCAGCAGCTCATCGCGCCGTAGCTGCCGCCAGCTGTCGCTGCTGTCCGGCCGATGGGCTTTCAGGGTGTCCAGCAGATGACTGCCGACGGTCATCAACGGATTCAGCCGGGTCATCGGGTCCTGAAACACGAGGCCAGCGGCCTGTCCGCGCAGCCGACGCAGGGAGGGACGATCCAGTGGTCGCGGATCGATGCCCGTCAATCGCAGCGTCCCTTCGCATTGGGTGCCAGGGGGCAACAGCTGCATCACGGCACGGGCCACTGTGCTTTTGCCGCAGCCTGAGGCACCCACCAGGGCCATGGTCTCTCCGGACGTCAGGCTCAGGTCCAGACCATTGAGGGTCCAGCGATCACTGCCCGGGTAGCGCAGTCGCAGCTGTTCGAGCTCCAGAACAGGCCGTGACATGGAGAAGACGGGGGGGCGAGCACTGCATACCATGGATTGACCCGCCGGGTCGGATGCTCGACGCTTCCTCACCACAGGATTCCTCCCGGACCGACAGTGCTCCGGCTCCTGTTGTGTGCGGTCGTCCTGAGTTGAGGCGTCATCCGGTGCGCCATCCGGACGAATACAACATCCCTTTGCCGGAGTGGCTCCGGCAATGCATCCTCAACGTTCCACCGGGCCTGGGGCAGAGCTGTCCGATCGATCCTGAAGCGCTGCTGGTGGCGGCCTTCGATTTCGGTTTTCAGCTGCATGAGGGCCAATTCCGGGCCAGCGGTGACCCTTACATCGTTCATCCCGTTGCCGTTGCCGATCTGCTGAGGGACATCGGCGCCAGCGCCAGCGTGATCGCCGCCGGGTTCCTGCATGACGTGGTGGAAGATACTGACGTCACCCCTGACCAGATCGAGCTGCATTTCGGCTCTGAAGTGCGCGAGCTGGTGGAGGGAGTCACCAAGCTGGGTGGCATTCACTTCAACAACCGCACCGAGGCCCAGGCCGAGAATCTGCGGCGAATGTTCTTGGCGATGGCCAGTGACATCCGCGTGGTCCTGGTGAAGCTGGCAGATCGGCTTCACAACATGCGGACGCTTGGGGCGCTCAAAGAGGAGAAGCGCCAGCGCATTGCCCGGGAGACCAAAGAGATCTATGCACCCCTGGCCAATCGACTGGGCATCGGTCGCTTCAAATGGGAACTGGAGGACCTGGCGTTCAAGTTGCTGGAGCCGGAGGCGTTCCGGGAGATCCAGCAGGAGGTGGCCAGCAAGCGCAGTGAGCGGGAGGAGCGGCTGGGGGTCACCGTCGCACTGCTCAACGACCGCTTGGCTCAGGCTGGCCTTGAGGGTTGTGAAGTCAGCGGCCGTCCGAAGCACCTTTTCGGCATCTGGAGCAAGATGCAGCGCCAGCAGAAGGCGTTCCACGAGATCTACGACGTGGCCGCGCTGCGGATCATCACGCCAAGTGTCGAGGCCTGTTACCGGGCCCTGGCTGTGGTGCATGACACCTTCCGTCCAATTCCCGGTCGTTTTAAGGACTACATCGGTCTGCCCAAGCCCAACGGCTACCAGTCGCTGCACACCGCAGTGATCGGACGTCACCGCCCGATTGAGGTGCAGATCCGCACCATTGAGATGCACCGTGTGGCGGAATTCGGCATTGCAGCCCACTGGAAATACAAGGAGGGCGGTTCACCGGCCAGCAGCAGCAGCGAGGCGGAACGCTTCAACTGGCTGCGGCAACTGGTGGATTGGCAACAGGAGGGTGGTAACGATGACCACAACGACTACCTCTCGTCGATCAAAGAGGATCTCTTCGACGAAGAGGTGTTTGTGTTCACCCCGAAGGGCGACGTGGTGGGGCTGCGCAAAGGGGCGACCCCGGTGGACTTCGCTTACCGGATCCATTCCGAGGTGGGGAACCACTGCCACGGTGCCCGCATCAACGACCGTCTCTGTTCGCTGACCACGGCGTTGCAGAACGGTGACTTTGTTCAGATCCTCACCAGCAACACGGCCCATCCGAGCCTGGATTGGCTCAATTTCGTCGCCACCCCCACGGCCCGGAACCGCATCCGCCAGTGGTACAAGCGCAGCCACCGGGACGAGACGATCGAGCGGGGCAAGGATTTGCTGGAGCGCGAACTGGGTCGGGATGGCTTCGAAGCCCTGTTGAACGGTGAGGCGATGACCCGGGTGGCTCAGCGCTGCAACGTTGGCTCCACCGACGACCTGCTGGCCTCGCTCGGCTTCGGTGCCGTGACCCTGCAACAGGTGCTCAATCGCTTCCGCGAGGAGATACGTCTGATCGCCGAGCAGGACAGCGCCCCCCCCAGCAACGAGGAGGTGGCCAGGGCCCTTGTGCCCTCAAAGGAGCCAGGCTCAGATCAACGCCACAGCGAAGACGCGATTCTTGGCCTGGAAGGGTTGGACTACCGCCTGGGGGGCTGCTGCAGCCCACTACCGGGTGAAGCAATTGTTGGCACGGTGGCCCTCGGCAACCATGGCATCACCATCCACCGCCAGGAGTGCGCCAATGTTGAGTCGATTCCCAAGGATCGGCGTTTGCCGGTGCGTTGGAACGTGCATGGTTCACAGCCCCTACAACGCTTTCCCGTGCAGTTGCGGATCGAGGTGATCGACCGTGTGGGCATTCTCAAGGACATCCTGATGCGCCTGTCCGATGGGGCCATCAACGTCAGTGATGCTCAGGTGAAAACCGCTGTGGGCCGACCAGCGAGGATCGACCTGCGGGTGGAACTGCGAGGTTCGGATCAGCTGAGCCGCACCATGAATCAGATCCGCTCCATGGCTGATGTGATCGATATTGCCCGAACGGGTATCAGCTGACGCTCGGGCGCCGTTGGAAGAGCAGGTAGGCCAGCAGTCCCAGCAGCAAAGCCATCAGAGTCCCCACCAACGTGGATCCAAGGAGAAGACGCTGCAGGACATCCCAGCCTTGGTCCCAGAGGTTGCTGCGGTTCACATCATCCAAGTCGGCTCCGGCGAGAGGTCCGAGCAGCCGGTTGCCCACCACGAAGTTGAACCAGTACAGCGGCACATAGGTGATCGGGTTACTCACCAGTGTTCCTGCTGCCGCGAGGAGATGGTTGCCGCGGGCGAGGCTCGCCACCCCAATGCTCAGCACGATCTGCAGGCCGAAAAACGGGAAGCAGCCGCAGAACACGCCAGCCGCCAGTCCCCTGGCCCGTTGCCCGGGTGTGCCTTCTTGCGCCCAAAGCCATTTCAGGCCGCGGCGCAGGCGTTCACGGTTGGTCTGCAGCAACCGTTGCATGGACCCAGGCGTGCAATGAAGGTACGAGATCCTAGGTATGGGAACTGAGACGCAGCCGTTGCCCTGAACGCCTCCGACACCATTGCTGCTGTGGCGACAGCCGTGGCGCCGGGCCAGGGGGGAATCGCCGTGGTGCGTGTCTCTGGCCCGGCGGCGGAGGACGTCGGTCAAGCGGTCGTCCACGTTCCAGGCCAGCAGGACTGGCAGTCCCACCGGGTGCTCTACGGCCATGTGCTCGGTGCTGATGGTCAGCGACGCCTGGATGAGGTGTTGCTGCTGCTGATGCGCGGACCTCGCAGCTTCACCGGTGAGGACGTGGTGGAGATCCACTGCCATGGCGGGGTGATCGCTGTGCAGCAGGTGCTGGAACGGGTGCTTGCGCATCCGGGGGTGCGGCGGGCGTTGCCCGGAGAATTCAGCCAGCGGGCCGTGCTGAACGGCCGTCTGGATCTCACCCGTGCCGAAGCCATCAGTCAGTTGGTGGCGGCCCGCAGTCGGCGGGCAGCGGACCTGGCCATCGCCGGCCTGGATGGCGGCATTCAGGCTCGGATCACAACATTGCGCGAGCAGCTGCTGGATCAGCTCACCGAGCTGGAGGCGCGGGTGGATTTCGAAGAGGATCTGCCGCCGTTGGATGGTGATGCCTTGCTGCATGACTTGCAGCAGGTGCGCCAGGCATTGCTCACCCTGGTGGCGGATGGAGAGCGCGGGGAAACCCTGCGCAGCGGTCTTCGGGTGGCGTTGGTGGGCCGCCCCAACGTGGGCAAGAGCTCGCTTTTGAATCGGCTCAGCCGGCGCGAGCGGGCGATTGTGACCGAGCTGCCGGGTACCACCCGTGATCTGCTGGAGAGCGAGATCGTATTGGAGGGGGTGCCGATCACCCTGCTCGATACCGCCGGCATTCGAAGCACCGACGATGCGGTGGAACAGCTGGGAATTGCCCGCAGCGAAGAGGCTCTGGCCACGGCGGATGTGGTGCTATTAGTACTCGATGGTCATGCGGGCTGGACCGCCGAAGACGCTGCTTTGCTGGCGCGAATCCCAGAGCACATCCCCAGGATCCTTGTCGCCAACAAGGCGGATCTTCCCGCGGGGGCCTTGCCCCAGCCAGTGGATGTGCAGCTGTCGGCGTTGGAGGGCACGGGTGAGGAAGACCTGGTGCAGGCTCTGCTGGAGCGTTGTGGGGCTGCAGGCACTGAAGGGGTGCTACTAGCTCTGAACGAGCGCCAAAGGGATCTGGCCGCTACTGCCGCCGCTGCTCTTGGCCGCAGTCAGGAGGTCGCGGCCCAGCAATTGCCCTGGGATTTCTGGACGATCGACCTGCGCGAGGCGATCAGTGCCCTGGGGGAGATCACGGGCGAAGAGCTTACTGAAGCGGTGCTTGATCGCGTATTTTCCCGTTTCTGCATTGGCAAATAATTCAGCAAACCTTGAAAAGCATTGCAAACATCTGGCAAAATATAGCAAAACTTGTTGAGCAATTGTGCATTGCTCCACTCAACATGGCTCGACATTGGCAACATTTTTGCTGTTGCTAAGACAGTATAAAGCAGGTTGCTCATCAATTGAAAATCTATAGCACTAAAACGATGAAGATTTAAGTCAGCTATTTATTTGATGACTATTTCGGGCCATTTTATTGAATGTGGCATTTAAGGAAGGAATAAACTTTCTTTCAGTACAAGTTAATGATTTTGTGCCAGCAATTCCAGCTACTTCCCGAATTGCTCAGCTCAGAAGTTAAGAGAGGTTAATCAAAAGGGTATGGCAAGTATTAGTTGAGCGTTATTCACATGTTTCTCCTTGGCCGACTAAGTAAAGTATGAAGGTATTAAACATTAGACGAGGGTGTCTGAAATATTATTTAAATCGAGTTGCTGAATCAATCGAAAAGCGGGCCCTAAGTCATCTATATTACTGCCATCATCGACCAATCCGTCATTATCTAAATCAAAACCATATTTTGATTCAATTTTGC
Organism: Synechococcus sp. A15-24; assembly: GCF_014280195.1. Classification (NCBI taxonomy): domain Bacteria; kingdom Bacillati; phylum Cyanobacteriota; class Cyanophyceae; order Synechococcales; family Synechococcaceae; genus Synechococcus; species Synechococcus sp. A15-24. The sequence continues at coordinate 2,079,044 of NZ_CP047960.1, read as the reverse complement.
CAATATCCTTTACAGCGCGTGCTTTCCCAAAGGGTTTTGGCCTTCCACCACCTTTGAATCGGAATCCTTGCTCTTTATATATACCTTCAACATTCTCAATCAATGCAAACCCATTCTTTATTGGATAAATCCCAACGACATAGTCTCCTTGGTATGGCTTTCCGTTTTTGCCAGTAATGATTTCATCTTCAAAGGGTGTATCCCCAGGACTAAGATCGGACTCTGCAAAGACCAAATCTCCATTATCCATCTGGTAGAGACCTTCACTGAATTCATCATTTCCAAGAAAAATTACTCTTCTTACCTCAAGATCATCACTGGAGGATGAAGAAGGATCTCCAATGATTAAATCACCGGTGAAGTCATAATATTCACGTTCTTCGACTTCGTAGATTCTCCTCGTAATATCACGCTCTTTCCCTTTGGGTTTTAAACCTCGACCAGCCCACTTAAATTGTTGCATGGAATAGCTATCTCCGTTCTTGAAGATGACTGCTTCTCCGCTTCTAGTCCCAATTAGGCCGACCACGCGATCTGCTTCAATAGATGTGCCATTTGCGTAGGAGAGAGGATCAGACTCGAAAGGTATTTCTCCAGGCCGAAGTCCAATCTCTGCGAGAACTACATCCCCGGAGGTGAGTTCATAGAGAGAGCGATCGTAAGCTTCAGGATCAGGGCTAAAAAGAACGGATAGAACTTCAGCATCTTCTTCAAATTGCTCACCTATCAGGCCATCACCGTTGACATCAATGCCTTCACGCTCCTCAATTAAAGCAAGCTGTTTGGTAACATCGCGCAACTGACCGCTAGCTTTTATGCCTTTCCCCCCCCATTTAAATTGTTGCTGCATAATAAAACCATTGTTATTGTAAATTATGCCAAAACCATTGCGTAATCCAAGAATACCTACAAGGCCGTCTATCCCAAGCGGTGATCCGTCTTTCTCTGACAGATCATCTCCTTCAAAAGGCAAATCTCCGGCAGAGAGGCCCTGTTCGGCCAAGCGAACAGTGCCGTCAGTCATTTTATAGATCGATCGGTCAAAACCAGCATCGGGATTATCGTAAACAACCGACTGAACCTCAGCATCTTCTGAAAGCTCATTACCTACTCGACCATCTCCATTAATATCAATACCTTCACGTTCTTCAATTGTATCAATCTGCCTTGTGACATTGCGTAAACTGCCAGACGGTCTTAGACCGCTATTTCCCCATTTAAAAGCCTGCTGAGTTATGACACTATCATTGTTATAAAGTACAGCAAACCCGTTATTCATCCATATAGCTCCTACAATTCCCAGCGTTTCAATCGGAGAACCATCTTTAGATTTTAGATGATCGTACCCTTCATAAGGCAAATCTCCGATAGAGAGACCCTGTTCAGCTAAGCGAACAGAACCATCTGTCATTTTATAGATAGATCTGTCAAAATTAGCGTCTGTATTTTCGTAAACAATTGAGGAAACCTCAACCTCTGGTTCATCTTCCTCAGGCGCACCTATAAATCCATCACCATTCATATCCTCCTGTTCTCGCTCCTCAATGGAGCCAATCTGTTTTGTGACGTCAGAAGTGTTGGGGGACATCACTGGCCCTTGATTACCCCAGGCATATTGCTGTTGCAGGAAGGACTCACCCTGCTTAATGATTAGAGCTCCGCCATTACGTGTGTGGGTATGACCGACAATTCCTCCAGGATCACTGAAATAACCACCCCCTGATGTTCTGATTTCTTCGTAATCAAAAGGGGAGTCTCCGGCATCCAATCCTTTCGAAGCAAAAGCAGTGTTGCCATTAGACAACGTGTAGATAGCACGATCCCAATGCTTACTTCCAGCCCATGCGACCGACGAGATCGTGACATCATCAAAAACAGGTTCCTCCCAAATAGGTTCCTCCCAAACAGGTTCTGATTCCTGCACTGACTCAAGATTTTCAGAAATATTTTCTAATAAATCTAGTTCTGCAGAATTTTCTTCTTCCATGAATTACCCACAAAATTTACTTTTATACTGACTCTTCTATTGAAAAACAGCGCAAAAGGGCCCAATATGCAACAATTATTAAGGTTTTGGAGCGCTAACAGCAGTTCTACTTCACAAGTCATACGGTTTTCTAACTAATTAACTACTGAGCTTGGAAGTCGCTGAGCCTGTCTAGAAGGCTTATTCGATGTTTCTGGCGTCTACATCGCAAATTACCTTAATTCTTAAAGGGAGGGGGCTACGAAACGCCACATTTTTCAAGCCACGATGAAGACGGCGTGCTGCAGGATCAGGTCGAACCGTTCCAGAAACATTAAGCAAATTCTGCCTTTTATATTGGCTGCACAACAGACTTATTTGCTCGGGTAATACTTGCTGCGACAACTAGGTTTCTTGACAACTTATGCATTGGCAAATGACCGGCCACAAGGATGCGGTCAATGGTCCGTTTGTTGGCGCCATCGCGCCAATAGGACAATCACCGTGATGGCGGCGTAACCCTCCGCCCAAGCTCGGCCTGTTCCCCAGCCCAAGTGCATCACCGTGTCCCCCGGACTGAACTGCCAGGCATGGATGACGCCGAACCAGGCCAGTAGCGCGGCCATGGCGGAGCAACAGGCGGCGGCCAGAAAGCGACTTTCAATCGCATACACAAGCCAGGCCGAAAGCAACATGGCCGTGATGATCTGCCCCTGCTCCAGTGCAAACACGCCAGCGGCCCAGATGTCGGCCGTGGCCAGTTGCGTCAGCAGCTGCGGCCCGAACAGCTTGGGATCACCCGCTGCTCCTCCGGCTCGGATGCCAGCTTTGAGCATCAGTGCGCCCCAGCCCGCCACACCAGGAAGCATCCCGAGCACCACGGCCGGACCATGGCGCTCAGATGTTGAGGCGAAGGCTTGCGAGGCCATGGCCAGGCCGATGTACAGCAGGATCGCTAGCCCCGCTTCCACTGGGATCAGCACAGTCACCACCCCGAACAGGCCGAACAGGCAGCCGACGGCCATCACCACTCCGTTCATCCAGGAGTAGGCCGAGCGGGCCCCCAGGGCTTTGAAGCCCGGATGCCCGATGTAGAGGGTTGTCGGAAAACAGGAGCCCAGGGCCGCAGCTGTGAGGGTGCCGCAGCCATCCACCATCAAGCTGCCGCGTGTTGGGTAGGTGTCGCCGGCTGCTGCCGCACTCTCCAGGTTTTGCAGTGAGCCGATCAGGTTGAACAGCCCCATCGGCAAGATCACCCCCATCCAGGGGATCAGATCAAAGCGGCTTTGCCAGAGCGCAGACAGCTGGAGACTTGGGAGGTGCACGCCGATGGCACGGGCAGCCTGCGTCCAGCTCGCAGCATCGGGAGAGATCAGTCCGCTCCCCCAGGCCAGAACCATGCCCAGCAGCAAGGCCAGCAGTCCCGTCGGCAGTGGCCAGCGCACCCTGGCGAGATAGCCCAGCAGGATCACGCTCAGGCTGGTGAGGCAAATCAGGGGATTGGCGTAGGTGCGCAGCAAAAATCCCAGGGCGATGTAGCCCAGCGCAATGCCCGCCAGGGTGGAGAGCAGCGCAGCCCGAGGTAACCAGCGCCGTAAGTGCTGGGCAACAAAGGCACCCAGGGTTTCGATGACACCGGACCCTAGGCAAGCTATTAATCCCACCTGCCAGGAGCGCTGCACGGCCTCGGCCTCGCTCAGTCCTGCATCGAGAGCAGACAACTTGGCCGGCAGCATCACCAGAAACACAAAGGCGAACAGGCTCACCGTGTTGACGCCGTAGGGGAGCGCTGTGCAGTCGCCCCTCTGCTCGGCTTGGCCCAGCCTCCGGGCCTGCTGGGCATAGATCAGGTTTCCCAGCAGCAGGCTGATCCCTGTCGCCGGCAGGATTATTCCGAACAGCAGACTGTCGGGGAAGCCGAGCACGCCGCGGCACAGGCTGATGATCAGCAGGACTTGAATCAGGTTGTTCAGGCCCAGTCCAAGTAGACCGTCGAGATCACCGGTCTGGATCCTGAGCTTTGTTCGGTGTTGTGTCGACAAGCAGTTCGCCGCATCGTGATCAGCCTGGCCTTTCCCATACAGTCCGCTCAACCGCAATTAGCGGAATGGACTGGCAGTCCTCGGCACTGACCCGCGCCCTCGACCGATGGCTGGAGGAGGACATTGGCCGCGGCGATCTCACCGCTTCAGCCCTGCAGGGCAAGCACGGCTATGCCTATTGGATCGCGAAGCAGACGGGCTGTTTCTGTGGAGGCCCCTTGGTGCAACAGCTGTTCCAACGGCTTGATCCTGAAGTGAGCGTTCACTTGCTTCGGGATGACGGTGCCGCGGTGGAGGTGGGTGATCGCCTGCTCGACCTGGAAGGCCCGGCCACGGCCCTGGTGGCTGGCGAGCGCACCGCCTTGAACCTGGCCATGCGGCTGTCAGGCATCGCCACCGCCACAGCTGAATTGGTGGCCCAGCTTGAGGGCACGGGTGTGCGTCTGGCCGACACCCGCAAGACCACACCGGGGCTTCGCTTGCTGGAGAAATATGCGGTGCGCTGCGGTGGCGGCATCAACCACCGCATGGGTCTCGATGATGCGGCAATGCTGAAGGAGAACCACATCGCCTGGGCGGGGGGCATCACGATGGCCATCGCGGCTGTGCGTGAGCAGGCCCCCTGGCCTACGGCCGTGATTGTGGAAGCGGAGACGGAGGCTCAGGCGCTGGAGGCGGTGCAGGCGGGCGCCAATGGGGTGCTGTTGGATGAATTCAGCCCTGAGCAGCTCACGCAGCTGGTGCCGCGCTTGCGGGACTGCAGCACCGGTGTGGTGGTGCTGGAGGCCTCCGGCATTCAGCCCGAGCAGTTGCAGGCCTACGCCGCCACCGGCATTGATCTGATCTCCACCAGCGCGCCGGTGACCCGCAGCCGCTGGCTGGATCTGAGCATGCGCTTCACCTGAGGAGAGATGATCGGTGCCGGATGTTTCGGCCCTGATGCTCAGCCTGTCCAACACCCTGGATGCCCAGCTGCGGGCGGCGATGCAACGGGCCTTCCCGGAGGCCGATGCGGTGCTGGACCCCCAGCTGGCGCCGGCCAGCAAGCCGGAATTCGGCGACTTCCAGGCGAATGGTGCGCTGCCCCTGGCCAAGCCCTTGAAGCAGGCCCCCCGCCAGATCGCCACGGCGATCGTGGAGCAGCTGCAGGCCGATTCCGCCTTCACAGACCTCTGCCTGGAGCCGCAAATCGCCGGGCCTGGCTTCATCAACCTCACGATTCTCCCGGAGCGGTTGGCGGCCGAGGTCTCGTCCCGGCTGGGAGATGAGCGACTCGGTGTGCCTGCAGTGGAGCAGGCTGCTCCGGTGGTGGTGGATTTCTCCAGCCCCAACATCGCCAAGGAGATGCATGTGGGGCATCTGCGTTCCACGATCATTGGCGACTCCCTGGCCCGGGTGCTGGAGTTCCGCGGCCACCCCGTGCTGCGTCTCAATCACGTGGGCGACTGGGGCACCCAGTTCGGCATGCTGATAACCCATCTCAAGCAGGTGGCGCCGGACGCCCTGGACACCGCCGATGCAGTGGATCTGGGCGATTTAGTGGCCTTCTACCGCGAAGCCAAGAAACGCTTCGACGACGACGACGACGCCTTCCAGACCACCTCCCGCGATGAGGTGGTGAAACTTCAGGGGGGGGATCCAGTGTCGCTCAAGGCCTGGGGACTGCTCTGCGATCAGTCGCGGCGTGAGTTCCAGAAGATCTACGACCGGCTCGATATTCGCCTCAATGAGCGAGGTGAGTCGTTCTACAACCCCTTCCTGTCCGCGGTGATTGATGGGCTGAAGGCCGCCGAGTTGCTGGTCACCGATGACGGTGCCCAGTGTGTGTTCCTCGAAGGTGTGCAGGGCAAGGACGGCAAGCCCCTGCCGGTGATAGTGCAGAAGAGCGACGGGGGCTTTAACTACGCCACCACCGACCTGGCGGCGATCCGCTACCGCTTTGGTGCGGCTCCGGACGGGGATGACGCACGCCGGGTGATTTATGTGACCGATGCAGGCCAGGCCAATCACTTCGCCGGGGTGTTCCAGGTGGCCGAACGGGCTGGCTGGATTCCCGGAGGTGCGCGCCTCGAGCACGTGCCCTTTGGCCTGGTGCAGGGGGAAGACGGCAAGAAGCTCAAGACCCGCTCCGGCGACACGGTGCGGTTGCGGGATCTGCTCGATGAAGCGGTGGAGCGGGCCGAAGCTGACCTGCGCTCGCGTCTGAAGGTGGAGGAGCGCAGCGAGTCGGAGGAGTTCATCCAGCAAGTGGCGGGCACTGTGGGTTTGGCGGCGGTGAAATATGCCGACCTCAGCCAGAACCGGATCACCAACTACCAATTCTCCTTCGACCGGATGTTGGCGTTGCAGGGCAACACGGCCCCTTACTTGCTCTATGCGGTGGTGCGCATCGCCGGCATCGCCCGCAAAGGGGGTGACCTGGAGGTGTCGACGGGCCAGCTGCAGTTCAGCGAACCCCAGGAATGGGCCCTGGTGCGGGAGCTGCTCAAGTTCGACACCGTGATCGCCGAGGTGGAGGAGGAGCTACTGCCCAACCGCCTTTGCAGCTATCTGTTCGAGCTCAGCCAGATGTTCAACCGCTTCTACGACCAGGTGCCGGTGCTCAAGGCGGATCCTGAAGCGCTGGCATCCCGCCTCGCCCTCTGCCGCTTAACGGCAGACACCCTCAGACTGGGTCTCAGACTGCTGGGCATCGCAACCCTGGACCGCATGTGAGCGACACCATCCAACCGTTCACCCCCGGTGGTGCTCCTGCGGCCCGCGCCGCAGTGGAGCAGCTCAAGGCCTACAGCGCGCCTCTGGAGGGTCGCCGCCAGATGCTGCGGCTTGATTTCAACGAGAACACGATTGGCCCCAGCCCCCTGGTGGCCCAGGCGCTGCGCAACTTCAGCACCGAAGAAATTGCCGTTTATCCGGAGTACGACGGCCTGCGGGAGGCGCTGCTCCAGAACCTGGTGGAGACCGGCTGCCGTCTGGGGTTGAAGCCTGCTCAGGTGGGCCTGTTCAACGGTGTGGATGCCGCCATCCATGCGGTATTGCAGGCCTATGGCGATGCCGGTGAAACTTTGCTGACCACAGCGCCCACCTTCGGGTACTACAGCCCCTGCGCTGGGATGCAGGGCATGACGATCAAGGCGATCTCCTACGAGGGGGAGACGTTTGACTTCCCCCTGGCGGCCATTCAGGAGGCGTTGGCGGCTCGCACGCCGCGGTTGCTGTTGATCTGCAACCCCAACAACCCCACCGGCACGCGCTTGCCAGCGGATCAGGTGATTGCTTTGGCGGCCTCAGCCCCGGGCACCTTGGTGGTGGTGGATGAGCTCTACGAGGCCTTCACCGGGGACAGCGTGCTGCCGAGCGCGGATTTCACGGCCACACCGAATCTGCTGGTGTTCCGCTCCTTGGCCAAAACAGCTGGATTGGCGGGGTTGCGGATTGGCTTTGCCATTGGTCATGCCGATGTGGTCGATCGGGTGAGCCGCGTCACGGGGCCTTACGACGTCAACAGCGTGGCCGTGGCTGCAGCGTTTGCTGCCTTGGCCGATCAGTCGTATGTGGACGCCTATGTGGCCGAGGTGCTGCGTGCTCGCGATTGGATCCTGCAGGCGCTGCGGGACGCGGGCGTGCGCCACCACTGCGATGGCGGTAATTATCTGTTGATCTGGCCCCGGCGCTCCGTGGAAGAGATCGATGCGGCCTTGCGCAGTGAGGGCATCCTGATCCGTTCCATGGCGGGCAAACCGCTGATTGATGGGTGTTTCCGCGTCAGCATCGGCACCACCAGCCAGATGCAGCGCTTTATGGAGGCCTATCTGAGCATCGATCCATGAGCCGCCGGCTGCTGTTGCTGGCCACGGGCGGCACCATCGCCGGCCAGGCAAGCGACCCAACCCGTTTGAACGACTACACCGCCGGTGCCATGGCGGGAGACGCGTTGCTGGCGGCGGTCCCCCAGTTGCAGGACCTGGCGACCATCAGCGTCGAGCAGGTGGCCAATGTCGACAGTGCCGATCTGTTGTTTGAGCATTGGCGAGCGCTAGTGGCGCGCATTCGTGCTGCCTTCGCGGCGGACCCCGAACTGGCGGGTGTGGTGATCACCCATGGCACCAACACCCTGGAGGAAACCGCCTGGTTGCTGGAGCTGTTGATCGACGATCTCCGGCCGGTGGTGCTGGTGGGAGCGATGCGGCCGGCCACGGCCCTCAGTGCCGATGGTCCGCTCAATCTGTTCCAGGCGGTGCAGGTGGCTTTGAGCCGTGAAGCCCGTGGCCACGGCGCACTGGTGGTGATGGATGGCCAGATCCATGCCGCGCAGCGGGTCACCAAGATGGCGACCCAGGGAGTGAGGGCCTTTGCCAGTCCCGGCAGCGGGTCTTTGGGCTGGGTGGATGACGTTGGCGTTCATCTGCCGATGGCGAGCGGATCACGCCGGGTGCCCTTCGCAGAGCTTGCGTTACCGGAGCAATGGCCCAAGGTGCCGATCGTCTACGGCTGTGTGGAGCCCGAGTCGTTGATGCTCCAGGCCTGTCTCAACGCCAGTGCTATGGGGGTGGTGTTCACGGGCACCGGAGCCGGACAGTTGTCGGCGGCAGAGCGTTCTGTTCTGCAGGCTTGGCCAGGCAAACGGCCTTTGATGCTGCGGGCCAACCGCTGTGGTTCTGGCCCCGTGCACCATCATTACGAGGATGAACGGCTCGGGCTGTTGCCCGCTGGCAACTTGAGCCCGCAGAAGGCCCGAGTGCTGCTGTTGCTGGCCTTGATCGCCGGACTGAGTCGGGGTGAATTGGCCGCAATGATCAGCGCAACACCCCTTATCGCAACACCGTGATCACGGTGGTGTCGGGCAGGTTGGCGGGGAGGTTGATGTTGCGGCCTGGATTCACCACGGTGGTGCTGCCCATGGCGTTGAGGAACGGTTGAACTCCGCCCTGATCGCAGTTGGCAGGGGCATCGCCGTTGATGTACTGCACTGGGATGACCCGTCTGGGGTTGAGCTGCTTCACCACAGCAGCAGCTTCTTCACCGCTGTAGATCTTGTCGCCTCCGCCTACGCCGATGATCAGCACATCGGGGCGGCCCAAAAGCACACGGTCAGCGCCGCTGATCGGTCCGGCGGTGGCACCCACATGGGCAAAGTCGAGACCACCTTGTTGCCAGCGCCAGATCGTGGCGTTGCCGAAGCGACGGCCTTCGATCCGGTCGTGGGGGCTGGCGAAACCCTCCAGATTCAGACCTCCAACCTTGTAGGAGCCGGGCGCCACCAGAAAGCGTCCCGAGGCAACACCGCGGGCTCCTTCATCAGCTAGTTCGGAGCTGGCCAGCACGACACCTGCGTTGACACGGGGTTCTGGCAAGCCCGCTGCACAACCCACAGCCTTGTAGGGATTCAGCAGAACCGATTGGCCACCACCCTGAATCAGCAGGGCCCGTTGGCCATAGCTGCTGATGCTGACCCCACCGGCATGAGCGACGGTCTGCAGGCTCAGTGCCAATCCTGTGGCGGCAAATGCAGCTGAGCGCAGGGCGTGCATGGCTAATGAACAATAGAGATCGGACGCTAACAGCGTTCTTAGCTGGCTTCCTGCAAAAAGTTGGCCAGCAGTTGGTGGCCGGCGTCGGTTAGCACGCTTTCGGGGTGAAACTGCACCCCCTGCAGATGGCGATGTTCACGGTGGCGCAGGCCCATGATCGTGCCGTCCTCCAGCCAGGCCGTCACCTCCAGGCAGTCCGGCAGTGAGCTGCGTTCGGCGATCAGGGAGTGGTAGCGGGTGGCTGTGAGGGGCTGAGGTAGCCCGGCGAACACCCCTTCGCCGTTGTGCAGCACGGGGGAGGTTTTGCCATGCATCTGTTGGCTGGCACGCACGACGCGGCCGCCATGCACCTGAGCGATGGCCTGATGTCCCAGACAAACCCCAAGGGTTGGAGTGGTGGGGGACAGATCCCGCAGTACGTCGAGGCAGACGCCGGACTGATCCGGATCGCCCGGACCAGGCGAGAGAAGGATGGCGTCTGGCTTCAGTTCTCGGATCTGCGCCAGGGTGAGCGCATCATTGCGGTGCACCTGGAGATCCGCCGCGATGGGGTGATGGGGAGCCAGCTCACCGAGGTACTGCACCAGGTTGAAGGTGAAGCTGTCGTAGTTGTCGATGACCAGCAGCATCGGCGGAACCTCAGAAATTCAGGCGGAGCAGCAACGGTGGCAGCAGCAGGAACAAGGCGATCAGCAGAGAGCTGATGGCCGCCACAAGCACCGCGGCCGCGGCGCAGTCCTTGGCGATGCGGGCCAGGGGGTGGTATCGACGACCGATGGTCAGATCCACCACCGCCTCGATGGCGGTGTTGAGCAGTTCCAGCACGAGCACGGCCGTGACCGTGAGCGCCAACACAGCCATGCGGATCAGATCCAGTTGCAGCACAACCGCCAGGCCGAAGACCACCGCACCGATGACGACGTGAATGCGGAAGTTGCGCTGGCTCGAGAAGGCATAACCAAGCCCCTGTGCCGCGTAACGAAAGCTGGCCGGTAGGTCCCCGGCGATCCGCCAGCTGCGGCGTCGCGCCGCCAGCTTGACGGCCTTGAGTTCGTTCTCCACCGGCAGAGGTAGCTCAGTGGGCATTGCCGTCGACCGTGGTGTCCACTGAATGCGGATCTGAGATTCGAACGTTACCTCCACCGTCGAGCAGCTGCTCCTGCAGTTGCAACATCGCCGCGAGGCTGTCCTCATCGGGATGGTCCCAGCCCAGCAGATGCAACAGGCCATGGCTCACCAGCCAGCGCAGTTCCCGGGTGAGGTTGTGATCCTGCTCGGATGCCTGGCGTCGAGCCGTGTCTAGTGAGATCACGATGTCGCCCAGTTCCACGCACGACACGTCCGGCAAGTCTGGGGTTTCCTCCAGCGCCGCAAACGACAGCACATCAGTGGCCTGGTTCCGTTGACGCCAGGTGCTGTTGAGCGCGGTGATGGTGGCGTCGTCGGTGAAGCGCAGCCCCAGGCTCACCTCTCCGGCTTGGCACACCAACGCTGGACAGGGCAGTGATGGGTCGGCGCAGATCGTTTGGATCCAGTCGAACAGAGTTGTTTGCCAGGTTTCAGGCTCGATCAGGGAGCTGGGGTCCTCGGGACTCCAGGGACCAGCGGCATCGAGGGCCAGATCAAGCTCCATGCCTATCCCGGCAGGGTCGGTCGCCCCAGCCAAGCCACAAGGGTGATGAAGCCGAGGAAACCCATTGCGGTCAGGCCGAAGTGGAGCAGGCTCTTGCTGCCCTTGCGCACCATGTTGCGCATCGCCTGTTTGACGAAGCTCGGTGGTGGGGTGCTCTCGGTGGCCATAAGGTCAAGAATCGGCGTCGGCGCCGGGGCTGTCGACACCCTGGCGCAACGAGGCGTCGATGAAGGGGTCGAGAGCCCCGTCCATCACCGCCTGCACATCATTGGTCTCCTCGCTGGTGCGCAGGTCCTTGACCATTTGATACGGATGGAACACGTAGTTGCGGATCTGGTTGCCCCAGGCCGCTTCAACGATGTCGCCACGGATGTCGGCGATTTCGGCGGCCCGTTGCTCCTGGGCGATCACCAGCAGCTTGGCCTTGAGCAGCGCCATGGCCTTTTCCTTGTTCTGAAGCTGCGATCGCTCCTGGGTGCAACGCACCGCCAGGCCCGTCGGGATGTGGAGGATCCGCACCGCTGTTTCCACCTTGTTGACGTTCTGTCCGCCCGCACCACCGGAACGACTGGTGGTGACCTCCAGATCCTTTTCGGGAATGTCGATGTCGACCTCCTCATCGATCTTGGGCATCACCTCGATGCCCGCAAAGCTGGTCTGCCGCTTGTCGTTGGCGTTGAACGGTGAGATGCGCACCAGTCGATGGGTGCCCTTCTCATTCCGTAGATAGCCGTAGGCGTAACGCCCCTCCACCTCGATGGAGGCGCTCTTGATGCCCGCTTCTTCCCCTTCTGAGAGTTCGTTCACGGTCACCTTCATGCCGTGATCTTCCGCCCAGCGGGTGTACATCCGCAGCAGCATCTGGGCCCAGTCCTGGGCATCGGTGCCACCGGCGCCGGCATTGATGGTGAGCACAGCGCCTTCCTTGTCGTAGTCACCACTCAGAAGGCGCTCCAGCTCCCAGCGGTCCAAGCCCTGGCGCAGTTGATTGAGGCCCTCCTGGGCCTCGGTGAGCATCTCCTCGTCCGGTTCCAGCTCATAGAGCTCCAGCGTTGCCTTGGCATCGTCCACGGAACCGCCCCAGTCCGCCAGCTGCTGCAGCTGCGCTTTCACCTCATCCAGGCGGCGCATCTGCTTCTGGGCCGCCTGCTGGTCATCCCAGAAATCAGGCTGGGCGGCGAGTTGTTCGAGATCTTGTTGTCTGGCCTTCAGTGCGGGGACGTCAAAGACAATCCTGGGCATGGCCCAGGCGGTCAGTGAGCTCGGAGAGATCGCGCTTGAAGTCGGTGAGATCCAGCAAGGACTGCGTTCTGATCAGTTGTTGACGCTATCAGTGCCGCCGCTGCATAGGATCCGCACAACTGGAGCAGCTCCATGGCCAAGGTCGAGATCTACACCTGGCGCACCTGTCCCTTCTGTGTTCGCGCCAAGGGTCTGCTGGACCGCAAGGGCGTGAGTTACGCCGAGCATGCCGTGGATGGTGACGAACCCGGCCGCGATGCCATGGCTGCCCGTGGTGACGGCCGTCGCAGTGTTCCCCAGATCTTCATCAACGACCGCCACATCGGTGGTTGTGATGACCTCCACGCCCTCGAGCTTGCCGGTGAGCTCGATCCCCTGCTGAACGCCTGAGCCATGCGCCAGCTGTTCGTGCTGGATCCGCTGTCGCAGATCCGGCCGGAGAAAGACTCCACCGCCGCCTTGATGCAAGCGGCCCAGCGGTCCGGTGATGACATCTGGGCCTGCACGCCGTCGGACCTGATCGCCCGAGGGGATGAGCCCATGGCGGTGGCGTTGCCTGTCACACCGGACCCCTGGATCGCTGTTGGAGCGCCAGAACGTCAGTCGTTGGCCGGGTTTGACGTGATCTGGATGCGGAAGGATCCACCAGTTGATGAGGCGTATCTCTATGCCACCCATCTCCTGGAGGTGGCGGAGAGGGCTGGTGTTCGTGTGTTGAACCGCCCTAGTGCCCTGCGGGCCTGGAACGAAAAACTCGGTGCCCTGCGTTTCAGTCGCTGGATGGCGCCCACCCTGGTGGCCGGCCGGGTCTCCGAGCTGATGGCCTTTGCCCGGGAGCAGGGCGACGTGGTGCTCAAGCCCCTCGGTGGTCGAGCTGGACTCGGTGTGATCCGCGTCCAGGCTGAGGCACCGGGCCTGAAGGCCTTGCTGGAGTTGGTCACGGAGCAGGAACGGCTGCCTGTGATGGCCCAACGCTTTCTGCCTGACGTGACGGAGGGTGATAAGCGGATCCTGCTGGTGGACGGCGACCCCCTTGGTGCAGTGAATCGGCGCCCGTCGGAGGGGGAGTTCCGCAGCAATCTGGCGGTGGGTGGACAGGCTGAAGCGACGGAATTGAGCGAGCGCGAGCGTCAGATCTGTGCAGCGTTGGCGCCGGCTCTGCGGGCAGAAGGTCTGTTCTTCGTCGGCATCGATGTTATCGGCGGCATGCTCAGCGAGATCAATGTCACCAGTCCCACCGGCGTGCGGGAAGTGGAACGGCTGATGCAGCAGCCCTTGGCGGATCAGACGGTCGAACGGTTGCGCTCGCTGGTCTGAAGTTCCAGCTGATCGGCGAGGACCGCCAGCTTCAGTTCCACTTCCTGGCGTTCCCGTTCAGCGATCGACCCGCGCACGAGCCCTGCTCCGGCAGTGAGATCGAGATGGCTCCCTCGGGCGTGACCGCAACGGATGGCAACCCTGAGCTCGGCATCCCCGGCGCTGTCGATCCAGCCGATCGGTGCGGCGTAACAGCCCCGTTCGAACGGTTCAAGGGTGCGCAACCAGGCCATGGCCTCCCGCCGTGGCAAGCCAGCCACTGCCGGGGTCGGGTGCAGTTGTTCCGCCAGGCTGAGCGCAGATCGTCCCTGCACTTCAGCCGTGATCGGGGTGTGCAGATGGGTGAGTTGGCCGTGGCGGGCCAGCTGCGGCTGGCGGCGGCGGCAGGGAGTCAGTCCCATCTGCCGCAACTGGTTGGTGAGTGTGTCCACCACCAGCTCATGTTCACGGCGGTCCTTGTCGGAGCGCAGCAGTTGCATACCGTCATCACCCTTACCCGCGGTGCCGGCGAGGGCATCGCTGCGCAGCCAGCCCCCCCTCAGGCTCAGCAGGCGCTCGGGTGAAGCGCCGAAGAACACATCATCAGCTTCTCGTCGCCACAGAAAGCGGCAGCTGCCGGACTGCTGACGCCGCAGTCGTTGCAGCAGGGGTAAAGGATTGAAGCGGTTGTCCAGATCGATGGTGTGCCGCACCGCCAGCACCAGCTTGTGCAGCTCTCCGCCATTGACCAGTTCGATGCCGCGCTCAACTGCCCGGCCGTAGCGCTGTTTCCATGGATCCGGGTTGCCGTTGGCCAGCTGCGTCGGTGATCGACTGGAGGTGATCGACGGCAGGTCGGCTTGGAGTTGTTCGCATTTGAGCCACAGCTGTTCGGCCAGCTCTCGGGCTTCGGCTGCGGAGTTGACGACCCCATTGAGGCGGAGCCAGCCACGGCGGCCCTGACTGGTGAGCTGCCAGCGGGGCAGCACCGCCTCCACGGCGGGTGGATGCATGGCGCCGTGATGGTGTTCTCCGACCTGTTCGAAAAAGCGGAAGCGAAGCAACACCCTTGGCCTGGCCTGGGCTGGGCTATTTGCCCTGGTGTCCACCAGGCGGCTGAGGCTCAGATCGGCGAAGCGCTGCGCCAGCTCGAACCGACGCGCACCGGCCAGTTCCAGCTGCTGGCAGGACCCGGCAGCCGCCAGACAGAGCCCTGGAGCACCATCCATCAGCATCTGAAACGACGCCTGATCCGCCAGCACCGGCAGGGCCTGGAGCGGATCGATGCCGTCGAGGGGCAGAGTCAGGCTGAGCAGCGTGTCCTCGCCACCGGAAGCCGTCCAGCCCTGCTGGGAGGCCTCGAGAACACTGCTGAAAGAACAATCAGCCGACATCCGCGGCGATTCCGGCCAGGGTTACTGCTCAAATGTATGGGTCATCACCCGCTGGAATCGGGTCCAGTCCATGGTTAAGCCGCAGGCTGTCGCATCCCGTTACGCCGATCGGCGTCTGCTGTGGAAAGCCGCGATCAAGTGGCCGATGTATTCCGTGGCCGTGATGCCCGTTTTGCTGGCGGCGGGGTGGCGAATCGGTGCCGTCGGATCGCTGCGCTGGACCCAGTTGTTCGGGTTTCTGCTGGCAGCCATCCTGCTCCTGCTCTGGGAGAACCTCAGCAACGACCTGTTCGATGCCGACACCGGAGTCGACACCACGGGCAAGCCCCACTCCGTGGTGAACCTCACCGGACGTCGGGACCGGG
Organism: Synechococcus sp. A15-24; assembly: GCF_014280195.1. NCBI lineage: Bacteria > Bacillati > Cyanobacteriota > Cyanophyceae > Synechococcales > Synechococcaceae > Synechococcus > Synechococcus sp. A15-24. The sequence goes on along the minus strand of NZ_CP047960.1, from coordinate 2,063,575 downwards.
TTGCCCTGGCGTCGCTGGCATCCCTGGGATCGGGGTTGGTTCTGATGGCCTGGTTGGCCTGGTGCAGCTCCGTGCTGGTGCTGGCCCTGGTGTTGCTGTGCTGCGGCCTTGGTTACGTCTACCAGGGCCCTCCGTTTCGTCTGGGTTACAGAGGTCTGGGAGAACCGCTCTGCTGGCTGGCCTTTGGTCCCTGTGCCACCGCTGCAGCCCTGCTGGTGCTGGAACCGCAGGGCGCGAACGCCATTCCCTGGGGAACAGCCTGGATGCTTGGGGCAGGACCGGCTGTGGCCACCAGCCTGGTGCTGTTCTGCTCCCATTTCCATCAGGTGAGCGAAGACTCGGCCCATGGCAAACGCTCTCCGGTGGTGCGGCTGGGCACAGCCCGGGCAGCGGCCCTGATTCCCTGGTTGGTGGCCCTCACCCTGGCGCTGGAATGGCTGCCGATGTGCCGGGGGGACTGGCCTCTCACCGTACTGCTGAGCGGCCTGGGGCTTCCGGCGGGTCTGGCTTTGATCCGTTTGATGCAGCGCTGCCATGACCAGCCGGACCGCATCAGCGGCAGCAAGTTTCTGGCCCTGCGGTTTCAGGCCTGGAACGGGCTTGGTTTGGCGTTGGGGCTGGCCCTGGGGAGACTGTGATGCGTCTCCAGCTGCAGGGGCGCCGCTTTTGCTTTTCATTGCAACAGCCGCTGCGGACCGCTGCGGGAGTGCTGGACGCCCGCGAAGGCTGGTTGCTGCGGATCGAGGCCAGCGATGGAGCCCTGGGGTGGGGTGAGGTGGCGCCGCTCGATTCCGCTGAGCGACCCCTGTGCGCAGCGGGTCTGGAGCAACTAGCCGGGGAGTGGCTGCCGCGTTCACACCTGGAGGAACGGCTTCCAATGCTGTCCCCCTCTTTGGGCTTTGGGGTCGGTGCAGCCTTGGCGGAACTGGATGGGCTGGTGGGCAACGCTGCTCGGCAGGGCTGGTTGGCGGCGCCCAGGTCGGCTGAGCTGCTGCCGGCTGGTGATCGGATGCTGCATCAGCTTGAACAACTGCTGGAGCAGCAGGGCCGGCAACGGCAGTTGACGGTGAAGTGGAAGGTGGCGGCAGATCCGGACCCTCATGAGTGGTTACTGCTGGAGGCGTTGTTGGCGCGGCTGCCGTCCACGGCCTCCCTGCGGCTGGATGCCAACGGTGGCTGGAGCCGGGCCACGGCCCGCCGCTGGATGGAACGGCTGGTGGGGGACCCACGCTTTGCCTGGTTGGAGCAGCCCCTGGTGCCCAACGATCAAGAGGGATTGGATGAGCTTGCGGGCCTGGGACCGGTGGCCCTGGATGAATCCCTCGATCAGGATCCGTCCCTGCGGAACCGTTGGAGTGGATGGCAGGTGCGGCGTCCGCTGTTGGAAGGGGATCCACGGCCGTTGTTGCGGCAGCTGCAGGAGTGTGTGCCCTATCGGATGCTCAGCACCGCCTTTGAAACGGGCATCGGCCGCCGTTGGCTGCATCATCTGGCGGCGCTTCAGCAGCAGGGTCCAACGCCGGTGGCGCCTGGGCTCGCGCCGGGCTGGTGCCCATCGGGCCCGCTGTTCAGCGACGATCCGAACGCGGTGTGGGAGGCGGGCTTGCCATGACGCCCGATCAACTGCTGCAAGGGTTCCGCGACGGTCGCTGGATGCCACTCAGGGGAGCTGAAGCGCTGCCGCAGCAGCTGTTGCCTCCAGGCCCAGGGGTGTTGGTGAGCAGCGGTGGCAGCAGCGGTGGTCGACGGGTCTGCCTGCAACCCCTGGACCATCTCGATCAATCGGCAGCGGCAACCGCCCATTGGTTGCAGGGCATTGGTCTGGATCCAGGCGAGGTGTTGATCTGCAATCCCCTGCCGATGCATCACGTCAGTGGACTGATGCCCTGGTGGCGCAGCCGCAGCTGGGGTGCACCCCAGCTCGTGCTGGAGCCCCGTTGGCTGAAGCAGCCGCAGTGGCTGATCGAGTCCTGTCAGGCGCAGCCAGGGTGGGGTCAGCGGCCTGCCCTGTTGTCGTTGGTGCCCACCCAGCTGGGTCGGTTGCTGGCGGATCCCGGCGGCATCGACTGGCTGAAAGGCTTCAGCGTGATCTGGGTGGGAGGCGCCGCGCTCCCGCGCGTGATGGCCGATCAAGCCCGCGAGGTGGGGATCAGGTTGGCGCCCTGCTACAGCGCCACAGAAACGGCGGCGATGGTGGCTGCCTTGCCGCCAGAGCGCTTCCTGCAAGGCGATGACAGTTGCGGAGCTCCGCTGATGGATGTGGAGCTGCGCTTGGCTGCTGATGGGGCTCTCGAGGTCAAAACGGATCGTCTGGCGACGGCCTGTTGGCGGCCGGAGCAGCCCCAACAGCTGCAGAGCCTGAGCGATGCCAGTGGTTGGTGGCGTTCCGGGGATCGGGCTGCGTTGGAGACGGATCTGCGCATCCTGGGTCGGCTGGATGGAGCGGTGATCTCTGGGGGTGAGACGGTGTTTCCTGAACAGCTGGAGGCCCGGTTGCTGGCCTCGGAGCTTCCATTGGAGGCGGTGTTACTGCTGGGGATTCCTGATGCTGACTGGGGTGAGCGCCTGGTGGGTCTTGTGCGCAGCAGCGCCTCGGACATTGTTGAACGGTTGCAGGACGTCACCCAGTCCTGGCCGGCTGCTGAACGGCCGCAGCGCTGGCTGTTCTGCCCGGAGCTGGCAGCGTCGGAAGCCGGCAAGTGGCAACGGAGCCGTTGGCAGGCCTGGTTGCAGTCGCAAGAATCAGGACTCCCGCCGGAACCCGATGGCTGAGCTATCTGAAACCGAGATCAGCAACAAGAAACTGGCGGCTGGATTGCTGGGGATCTTTCTGGGCTCTTTCGGGATCCACAAGTTTGTGCTCGGCTACAACAACGCCGGCATCATCATGTTGGTGGTGAGCCTTGCCGGTGGTGTGGTGACCTGTGGCATCGCCACTGGGGTGATGTCGATCATCGGGTTGATCGAGGGGGTTATCTACCTGACCAAGTCCACCGACGAATTTCGCGAGTTGTACCTCGATCAGGAGAAACCCTGGTTCTGATGGAGAGTCCTCCGGTTCGGCGATCGGCGTCTACGGCTCTGCTGGTGGTTGCAGCCTTGATCAGTGCGACTGCCCTGTCAGGCCAGATTCAGGGAGGTTTCCATCCGCTGGGTGTGGTGGTCGCCCTGCTTCCGCTGCAATGTGCAGCGTTGTTCTGGGCATGGCAGCGGGTGCGTGACTAAAGGCTGCTGATCTGTCCGGTGCTGGAGGCTTCGAGCCAGAGATCAATGGCGTTCGGGAGCGGGCATCGCTGGCGTGTTGCGCTCTTGATGGCGAGATGGCGGATCAAACCGATCGCCACATCAACACCATCCAGCTGAAACCGGGTCTGCACCTCGAAGCATCCAGGGTCGATTCGTCGTGGTTTGACCCTCACCTGCAGCTGATCACCGCCGTGCAACGGCCGCAGGAAATCCGCTTCGCAATGCACGACTGGCAACGCGGTGTCGGGCCAATAGTCCTGGCCGCGGCCTCCGGGAAAGATGCTGCCCGCAGCAATGCCGTATCGCTCCAGGCTTTCTTCCCAGGCTTCATGGCACCAGCGCAGCAACTGATGGAAATGCATCACGCCGGCGGCATCGGTGTCGCCGAAGCGCACGCGCCGCTCGAGCTGGAGCCAGTGGTCGGGGGAGGGCACAGTCTCTGGAAATCGAGGCGTCAGGACGAAGCCGGAAACCCCAGCATGCCTTCAAACCCATAGCCATAGCTGAGGATCAGGCGCAGCAACCAGTAGAGGAGGAGTGCGCTCGCCGCTAGGAGCACTGGTGTGGTTCGCCAGCGCATCGGCACCATGCGTCGCCGTTTCAGGGCCAGTGCGCTCCACACGATCAGCCCCGCAGCGAAGGCCGGACCAAACGCATGCAGGGACACACTGGTGCTGATGTCGCCGTTCAATGCCGCAGCGGTCGCTCGCGTGAGATAACAACCCGGGCATGGAACACCCGTGATCGCCAGAACAGGGCAGGTCCAGCCGGGGAGCAACGCGTAGTGGCCCTTCAGCCAGAGATAACTGGTCAGACTGGCGGGGAAGAGGTACCCCGCCTGACGCAGCCGCCGCAGGAACCGATTCAGAATCTCAGCGGTCGACCGATCCCATGATCACGTCGATCGATCCGAGGATGGCCATGATGTCGGCCACCTTGTGTCCCTTGAGGATGTGGGGAAGGATCTGCAGGTTGTTGCTGTCGGCAGCGCGGATCTTGAAGCGCCAGGGGGTGACGTCGTTGTTGCCCTGAATGAACACGCCGATCTCGCCTTTTCCGGATTCCAGACGGGTGTAAAGCTCGCCGTTGGGGATCTTGAAGGTGGGGGCCACCTTTTTGGCCACGTACTGGAAGTCAAAGCCAGCAGCGTCGCTGCCCTTGCCTTCGTTGAGGCGTTTGGCTTCGAGGTTTTCGGTGGGGCCGCCGGGGATCATTTCGCAGGCCTGGCGAAGGATCTTGAGCGATTGGCGCATTTCTTCGATGCGCACGCGATAGCGGGCGTAGCAATCGCCTTCCTTCTCCCAGGCCACCTGCCAGTCGAAGTCGTCGTAGCACTCGTAGTGGTCCACTTTGCGCAGGTCCCAGGGCACACCGGAGGCGCGCAGCATCGGACCGGAGAGGCTCCAATTGATGGCGTCCTGCTTCTCGATCGTGCCCAGGCCCTCAATCCGGCGCCGGAAGATCGGGTTGTTGGTGATCAGCTTCTCGTATTCATCAATCTTGGGGCCGAACCAGTCGCAGAAATCGCGGCACTTCTCAAGCCAGCCCCAGGGCAGGTCTGCGGCGACACCGCCGATGCGGAAATAGTTGTTGTTGATCAGCCGCTGACCGGTCGCTGCTTCCCAGAGGTCGTAGATCATCTCCCGCTCGCGGAAGATGTAGAAGAACGGCGTCTGGGCGCCCACGTCTGCGAGGAAGGGGCCAAGCCAGAGCAGGTGGTTGGCGATGCGGTTGAGCTCCAGCATCAGCACCCGGATGTAGCTGGCCCGTTTCGGCACCGGGATGTCCGCCAGTTTCTCCGGAGCGTTCACCACAACCGCTTCGTAGAACATGCCCGCCGCGTAATCCATGCGGCTCACATAGGGCACGAACATCACATTCGTGCGGTTCTCGGCGATCTTCTCCATGCCGCGGTGGAGGTAGCCAATCACCGGCTCGCAATCCACCACGTCCTCACCGTCCAGGGTCACCACCAGCCGCAGCACCCCGTGCATGGAGGGGTGGTGGGGCCCGAAGTTGACCACCATGGGCTCCGTGCGCGTTTCCAGCTGCGTCATGGGAGCGGCGGTCCGATCGATGAGTACATCTTAGGTAGTCCTCGCCGCGGGCCTGTGCCGTTGTTCAGCCATGTGTCGGTATTGGCGGAGGCGGTGGTGGACGCAGGCCGCCAGTTGCCCCGTTCTGAGGGGCTGTTGATCGACGCCACCCTTGGCGGCGGCGGCCACAGCGCCCTGTTGCTGGAACAGCATCCCGGCCTGCGGCTGGTCGGCCTGGATCAGGACGCGACGGCCCGGGCTGCCGCTGCTGAGCGCCTGGCACCGTTCGGAGATCGGGTCAGCATCATCGCCACCAATTTTGCGGAGTACACCCCGCCGGAACCGGCGCTGATGGTGCTGGCGGACCTGGGGGTGAGCAGCCCCCAGCTGGATGTGGCAGAGCGGGGCTTCAGCTTCCGTCTGGACGGGCCCCTGGACATGCGGATGAATGCCACAGGTGATGGGGAAACGGCGGCGGAGATGATTGACCGCCTGGAGGAAAACGAGCTGGCGGATCTGATTTACGGCTGTGGAGAGGAGCGGTTGTCGCGCCGCATCGCCCGGCGGATTAAAGCCGATCTGGCGGCGCAGGGGGCCTATTCCGGCACTGCGGCCTTGGCCTATGCCGTGGCCGGTTGCTATCCGCCCAAGGCACGCCGCGGAAGGATTCACCCCGCCACTCGCACCTTTCAGGCCCTGCGAATTGCAGTGAATGATGAGCTGGGGGTGCTGGATCGCCTGCTGCTGCAGGCCCCCGACTGGCTGGAGCCGGGTGGGCTGGTGGGGATCATCAGCTTCCATTCGCTGGAAGATCGACGTGTGAAAACAGCGTTTCTCCGGGACGATCGGTTGGAACGGATCACCCGCAAACCTGTGGTCGCGACAGAGGAGGAAGAGGAGGTGAACCCCCGTAGTCGCAGCGCCAAATGGCGTTTGGCCCGCAGGGTCACTGATCCTTGAGCAGGCCGGCTGGGTCCTCCTGGCCGAACAGTTGTCGATAAGCGGCGCCTGTGATGCACACGCACACCGGAGCAGCAGCTACTAGACCCACCACACAGGCCAACACCCCCAGCAGCAGGATCACCACCTGCAGGATCAACAGGCCGAACACCTGCCACCACTGACCCTGCACCACGGTGATGCCCCGTTGAATCGTGGCGATCGGGTTACGGCACTCCAGCAGGGCAATGAATCCGAGGAAGCTCTGATTCACCTGGATGTAAGTGGCGAACAGCCAGCCGATCGCGACTGTCAGCAAGGCCAGGGGGCTGCGGCTGAAATTGAGGGCCAGCTCCAGGGCGGCGGCACTGCCGGCGTGCGCCAGCTGCGGATCGCTTGGGTCAACCGTCAGCGCCAGATTTATCAGCGGAGCGAACACCGTCCAGGCATCGGCGGCATTGAGGGCCACGACGATCACCACCAGGGCGATGGGCAGCAGCAGCAGGCCAAGCACCAGCTGCCGGCTGAACAGACGCCAGAGGGCAGCCCCGTTCCAGCGGGTGAAATCTTCAAAGCGAGGGGCAGTGCCCCCCAGAGCGATCCAGGAGCCGCGGATCAGGCCAACACCGCCCCACAGGTTCACCAGCGTTGCCACCAGAGCGCCCAGCAGGGGAATCAGATTGGCCAACTGGGCCAGCAGCGAGCTCAGAAGCACAAAGCCAACGAAGGCCCACGGGGCCAGGCGAAAGGCACTCCAGCCGTCTTGGATGGCGGTGCCAACGGAAAGCTCGGCCTGATTGCTCATGAATCCTGATCAATCGATCGGAGGGTAGATAGTTCAGCTCTGGACTGCAGCGACGGCATCACCGATGGCAGTGACCGCTTGATGGATGTCGTCTGCCGTGGTGTCGCGGCCCAGGCTCAGGCGAAGGGATGCTTCGGCGTCGGCGCGTGAGCGACCAAGTGCTTGCAGCACGTGGGACGGGGCGCCGTTGCTGCAGGCGGAGCCACTGCTGCAGCTGAGCTGGGGCTTGAGGGCGCGCTGCAGGCGGCTGCCGCTCACCACGGGCAGGGTGATGTTGAGGTTGTGGGCAAGCCTTGGGGCCAGGGCTCCGTTCAAGCGCACGTCAGGGATCTTGCGCTGCAGATCAGCCCAGAGTTGGTCACGCAGCGACGCCAATCGCTGCTGGCGTTGCTCTCGGTCTTGCATGGACAGCTGCACGGCGGCAGCGAAGCCGACAATCAGGGCCGTGGGCAAGGTGCCCGCCCTGAGTCCCGCTTCCTGGCCACCACCCCATTGAAGGGGTTGCAGGGCAATTCCGTCTCGGATCACCAGGGCGCCAACGCCTTTGGGGCCATAGAGCTTGTGGGCGCTGAGGCTCATCAGGTCAACCCCCATGGCATCTGGTTCCAGAGGGATATGACCGAAGGCCTGGGCGGCGTCGCTGTGAAGGGTGACTCCGTGGTCGCGGCACACCGCGGCCAGGGCCGTTAGGGGTTGGAGCACCCCGATTTCGTTGTTGGCCGCCATCACGCTCACCAGCTGCGTCTCGGGGGTGATCGCCTGCCTTAGCTGCTCAGGGGTGATCAGCCCCTCGGGGCCTGGGGTCAGCAGGGTGACGCTGAAACCCTCCCGCTGCAGTTGTTGGAGCGGATCGAGCACGGCGTGATGTTCGGTGGCCACGCTGATCAGATGGCCGCTGCCCTTGGCCCGGGCATGGCCCAGCAAGGCCAGGTTGTTGGCTTCGGTGGCACCACTGGTGAACACCAGTTGCTGTGGCGTCACCGCCAGCGCATCCGCGATCTGCCGCCGCGCCAGGTTCACCGCCGCTGAAGCGGTCAGGCCCAGCCGGTGCTGACGGCTGGAGGGATTGCCCCAATCCTCGCTCCAGTAGGGCGCCATCGCCTCCACCACCTCCGCGGCGCAGGGCGTGGTGGCTTGGTAGTCAAAGTCGAGAAGACGGCGCGGCAGCTGGTTGATTCACGCTGTTGCGATCATGCTGGGCCACGTTGTTGATCACTGCATGGGTCTGCGATTCCCGACGGCTTGGACCGGCCTGGCGCTGTTGCTGGTCCCGATGGGGGCGGCTGCCATTGATCGCAAGGAGGTGTTGGAGCAGATGAAGAACTCCCGCCCCGCAGATCTCACCGTCCTGATCCAAAAGCCTGATGCCGGAGGTCTCCGCACCATCGGCATCTATGCAATCAAACCCAGCGCCGCTGATCCGAAAGTGCGGCAGTACAAGATCTGGGAGGAACTGCCGAATGATCTGAACATCTACTTCGAGTCTGTGAACTGCAGTGCCGCCAATCCCCTGCGCGTCAAACGGACGTCCACGGCGGTTTACGTGCGCAATCTCAATCCGGGTGGTCCCGTGAGCGACACCAACCGTGAGGATCACCTGGTGTGGTGGGCAGCCTGTGTTCCCGAAGTGGCGGGAACCGAGCCTGCCAGCCTGCGCCAGAAGGCCCTGGATCTGGGCTATTCGACCCTGATTCCCGAACGTCAGCAGCAGTTACCCGCACTGGCTCCGAAGTCTCCCCGTCCATAGGCTTTCAGAAGAGCGATTCCGGCCATGACCGATACGCCCCTTCCCAGCACCGACGAGCAGGAGGCTCCTCCTCCGGTACCGCGGCTGCTGCTGGTGGATGACGAGCCTGGGCTGCGCACGGCGGTGCAGGCTTACCTCGAGGACGAGGGTTTTGAGGTGACCACGGCGGTGGATGGAGAGGAAGGTTTCAGCAAGGCGCAGCAGATGCTGCCGGATGTGGTGATCAGCGACGTGATGATGCCGCGGTTGGATGGCTACGGGCTGCTGAAAAAGCTCCGGGCCGATGAACGCCTCGGCGGCACGCCGGTGATCTTCCTCACCGCCAAGGGCATGACGGCGGACCGCACCCAGGGTTACCTGGCCGGCGTGGATGACTACATCCCCAAGCCGTTCGATCCGGATGAACTGGTGGCGCGGGTGCGCAACGTGGCCCAGCGACAGCAGCGGTTGTTGCAGGAGGCGGCCCGCTTTGCGGATACGGATATGGGCCAGATGGCGAAGCAGATCACCGAGATCCGCTCCTTGCTGGCTCAGGCCGAGGCCCTGCCCTCGAAGGAGCCGGTGGTGCATAGCTTCACCCCACGGGAGGCGAGTGTGCTGCAGCTGGTGGCGGAAGGATTGATGAACAAAGAGATCGCCCGTCAGCTGGAGACGTCGATCCGCAATGTGGAGAAGTACGTGAGTCGCCTGTTCAACAAGACCGGCACCTCCAGTCGCACGGAGCTGGTGCGCTATGCGCTGGAGCACCGTCTGGTGACTTGAAGCCAGCGGCGTTCAACGACGGCTGGACGTATCGCGACCGAGTGCCGGTAGGGGCAGCTGGTACTTGGTTGAGTTGTTGGCTGGCGGAGCGCTATCAGCATTCCGCTGGAGAGGTCTGGCGGCAAAGAATCCATTCCGGCGAACTGGATTGCAATGGGCAACGCTTGACGGAGGATCGGCGGCTGGCTGGCGGTGAAGCAGTCCTCTGGCGTCGTCCTCCCTGGCTGGAGGAGGCGATCCCCGATCAATGGGAGACGATCCATGACGACGGCGATCTGCTGGTGATCAACAAGCCTTCGGGTCTGCCGGTGATGCCCGGCGGTGGTTTTCTGCTCCACACGCTTACGGCACTGTTGGAGCCCACCGGTGCGCGGCCGGTGCATCGGTTGGGGCGGTTCACCTCCGGCTTGCAGGTGTGTGCTCGGGATCCGATGACCCGCGCGTCGTTGTCCAAAGAGTTCAGGCCAGAGGGCAGCTGCCGCAAGGTGTATCAGGCCTGGGCCCAGCGGGTGCCGGGTTTGGAGCAGGGGCAGACCCTGACGGTCACCAATGATGTGGTGGAGCGGCAGCATCCTCTGCTGGGTTGGGTCTGGGGGCCGGAACCGCTCAAGCAGGAGCCGATCCGCAAACGCCTCACAGCTCGTTCCGAGCTGGAGCTTTTGGAGCGAACGGCTGAGGGCGATCGCTTGCAGGTGACGATCACCACAGGCCGACCGCATCAGATCCGCATTCATCTGGCACAGCTGGGCAGCCCGCTGCTGGGGGATCCGCTCTATTTGCTCAACCGGGAGATTTCGGCGACGGCAACCCCTGGCGATGGGGGCTATCGGCTGCATGCCTGGCAGCTTTCGGGTCTCCCTCACTTGGGGGAGACAACACTCCAGGTGGATCCCTCAGTTGAGGGAGATCAGGCCTTGCGGAATTCGATCAACCGCGAGAAGTAGAATGGTGCTTTGTTCAGGCTGCGGCGCACCAGCTTGAAGCCACAGGCTTCCGCCGCTTTCACGATGCCCTCTTCTTTCAAGGTGTATGCCCGGGTGGTTTTGCTGGGGCCGGGGAACAGCTGGCCGATGCCCTTCAGCAGCGCCAGCAGAGGGGTGTACGGCGCAAAGCTCACGATCAGGCGCTGCTCGGTGAGGCTGCAGAGGTGTTTCACCATCTCCTCGGCTGGTTGCTGGGGGTAGTGGATGAACACATCCAGGCAGCACACCGTGTGGAAGGAGCCGCTGAGGCTTTCCAGATCGCTGGCGAAGAAGTTCAGCTTGCCCATGTCCAGACCAGCAGCGCGGGCGCGGCGGTCCGCCTCCTGCGCCATCGCTTCGGAGATGTCGCTGGCGCTGATCGAACCGGCCCCCATTTCGGCCAACGGCAGGCTGAGGCTGCCGACCCCGCAGCCGGCATCGCAGAAGCTCACGTCGTTGAGCTCACCGCTGTACTTGATCCAGGCCAGCACTTCATCCACGGTTTTCTGGTGGCCAATGCGGATGTTGCGCTGCACCTTGTTCACGTCATCGCTTTCGCTGTAGATGCGATTCCAGCGATCGAAACCCGTGGTCTCGAAGTAGCCCTTCACCTCCTGCTTCTCGGCCTGTTTCTGCTCCAGCAGTTGATCGGGGGCCATCGAAGGTGGGTCGTGTTCGGCGGGATCTTAAGCAGCGCAGCCCCAGTGGAGTTCCCCCTCGCGTTGGCTCCAGCGCAGCAGGTTGGTCAGCTGCTGGCCCAACAGCGCGTCGTTCAAGGCCCCAGCGGTGCCGATCACCCGTCGTGGTGCGACCGTGGCTCCCCAGATCGCCGCGCCTGCTGCGCCGCTCCAGGCCGCCAGCCGTTTCACCCCCTCCAGCTGCGGCAGGGTCACTCCCGCCAGGGTGCCGTCCTCCAGCCGGCAGGTGCCGTTCTGCACCAACAGCACCCGTTCGTCCCAGCGATGCTCACCATCCGCCAGGCCGTAGGGGGCCAGGGCATCGCTCACCAGCACCACCTGTTCCGGCGCCAGCCGTTGCAGCAGCACCGCCATCGTCGGAGCGACGTGCACCCCGTCGGCGATGAGGCCCAGGGCGATGTCCCCGCGGCGGCAGGCTTCCCCCAGTGGTCCCGGTGCCCGGTGGTGCAGGCCTGGCATGGCATTGAAGGCATGGGTGAGCATCCCCACGCCCTGCTCAAAAGCCTGCCCCGCCTGTTCTGCTTTGGCGGCACTGTGGCCCAGGGCCACGGTGATGTTCCGTTGGCGCAGGGCGCTGATCAACACGTCGGCCCCCGCGAGCTCCGGCGCCAGGGTCACTAGGGCGATCTCTGATTCAAATCCCCTGATCCGTTGCTCCAACGCCTCCAGGCTGGGGGTTGCGAGGTGCTCGATCGGATGGGCACCGCGGCGGGCTTCCGCCAGGAAGGGGCCCTCCAGATGGGCGCCCAGCAATCGGCAGCGGCCCGGTTGGTGCTGCAGCCGCGCCTGGTGCAACACCGCCAGGGCCTGGCGAAGCGGGGCGATGCCGCAAGTCACCAGGGTCGGGGCGATGGCCTCGACTCCATCAGCCCAGAGCAGCTCCAGCAGCGCGATCAGCCGCGGCAGATCTGCCGCGCTCAGTTCCGGGAAGGCCAGGCCGAGCCCACCGTTGATCTGCAGGTCAACGCTGCGGGGGCTCAGCCAATCGCCGTGCCAACTGGAGCCAGGGCAGGTTTCACCTGCGATCTGGGGCTGGATCTCAACGATGCGGCCCTCGTCGTTGAGGCCGATCCAATGGGGTCGCTTCGTCTCGCTGCCGAGGGGTGCGGGCAGACGCACATCGGTGATCCGTCGCATCAGGTCTGGCCGCCTGGGCCGCCGCGGGAGACGATGACAGTCTTGCCGGTCTTTCTCGTGACGACAGTTCTTCCCCGCGTGGCTGTGGTGATGGGCAGTGATTCTGATCTGCCGACCATGGAACCGGCCGCGGCGATCCTGCGGGAGCTGGGGGTTCAGGTGGAGGTGCGGGTGTTGTCGGCCCATCGCACCCCGCTGGAAATGGTGGCGTTTGCCCAGGCGGCCCGCTCTGAAGGATTCGGTGTGATCGTGGCCGGAGCTGGTGGTGCTGCCCATCTGCCGGGGATGGTGGCGGCCCTCACCACCCTGCCGGTGATCGGTGTTCCCGTCCGAAGTCGCGCCCTCTCTGGTGTGGATTCGCTGCACTCGATCGTTCAGATGCCCGGTGGCATTCCCGTTGCCACGGTGGCCATCGGCGGTGGCCTCAATGCAGGATTGCTGGCTGCTCAGATCCTGTCGGTGGCAGACGTGGCCCTGGCGGCCCGACTGGCGGACTACCGCCGCAGGTTGCACGATGCAGTGGCGGCCAAGGATGCCCGTCTGCTCGATCTCGGCAGCACGGCTTATCTCGACGGCATGTCGACCCCCTGAACCTCAACGCGATGACCTCCTGGCCGGCCTGGCTGCGTCTCGGATTGGTGCTGCCGCTGCTGGGGTTGAACGCCTTTGTGCTCAAACGGGTGTTGGTGCAGTTCGCCCCGTTTCCCGGTCTGTTCCTGACGGCAGCTTTGATCGCGTTTCTGCTCGACCTGCCCTGCCGCTGGCTGATGGGCCGAGGCCTCTCGCGCATCGGCTCGATAACCATGGTGATGCTGCTCACCGTGGGTCTGCTGGTGCTGGCGGCCGTGGAGCTGGTGCCGCTGTTGGTTGCGCAGCTCAGTCAGCTGATCAGCGCCTCGCCGGCACTGCTTGCTGCGGCTGAAGCCTGGATCAACCAAGGGCAGTCCTGGGCACTCGATCATGGTTTACCCGCGGACTTTGCCGACCTCAGCAGTGATCTGATCTCCCAGATCAGTCGGGTGGCGACCCAGTTCAGCCAACGGCTTCTGGGGATTCTCGGGGCCACGGTGGGCACCACGATCAATGTGCTGATAATCCTGGTGCTGGCGGTATTTCTGCTGCTTGGCGCCGACTCGATCGCCGCGGGCTTGCTGCAGTGGCTGCCGCCCCGGTGGCGTGGATTGGTGGGCTCGACGCTGGATCGCACCTTCCGTGGCTATTTCGCCGGTCAGGTGGTGCTGGCCCTGATCCTCAGCGCTGGACAACTGGTGGTGTTCACCGTGCTGGAGATCCCCTACGGCGTGCTCTTCGCCGTGCTGATCGGCTTCACTACGTTGATTCCCTACGCCAGTGCCCTGACCATCGTGTTCGTCAGCGCTGTGCTGGGCGTTCAGGACCCCCGCACCGGAATCGAGCTGCTGGCGGCGGCCATCGTCGTCGGCCAGATCGTGGATCAGGTGATCCAACCGCGACTGATGGGCAGCATCGTGGGGTTGCAGCCGGCCTGGTTGTTGATCGCCCTGCCGATCGGCTCCCGGCTTGGGGCCATCCTCGGTGTGGGCGATCTGTTGGGTCTGCTGCTGGCGGTGCCGGTGGCCAGTTGCGTCAAAAGCTTGGCTGATGCAGCCAGGACCGGCGTCAAACCGCCGGAATCACCCCCCGTTCCTGCAGCGCCTTGATCACCAGATCAACCGATTCGGCGAGCTCCTGGGTGCCGGTGTCAATCTTGAGTTCTGCGGCCTCTGGCGCTTCGTAGGGGCTGGAGATGCCGGTGAATTCCTTGATCTGGCCGGCACGAGCCTTGGCATAGAGACCCTTGGGATCGCGTGATTCGCAGACCTCCAGATCCGCGGCGCAGTGGATTTCGATGAAATCACCGTCGTCCACCAAGGCGCGGGCTTTGTCCCGGTCGGCGCGGAAGGGGGACACGAAGGCCGTCAGCACGATGACGCCGGAGTCCAGAAACAACTTGGCCACCTCGCCGATGCGACGGATGTTCTCTTCGCGATCGGCATCGGAAAAGCCCAGGTCCTTGCAGAGGCCGTGGCGCACGTTGTCGCCATCCAGCACATAGGTCGCCAGGCCCCGTTGGAACAGGGCAGCGTTGACGGCATTGGCCAAGGTGCTTTTGCCGGACCCGGAAAGGCCGGTGAACCAGAGGATGGCGCTGCTATGACCGCGCTGCTCAGCCCGTGCAGCCCGATCCACCGAAGCCTGGTGCCAGGCGATGTTGGTAGACGCCCCCTGGTTGGTGAGCTCTCCGTAGGTGGGGCTGGCGGACATGGGCACGGGCTGAAGTGGAAGCCATTCTCCCTTAACCACCAGCGCGCTTTGGGCTGTAGCCCTCCTTGGTCAGCAGGTCCAGGGCCAGCGCCACCTGATCCCCCTGCAGTTCGATCACGCCGTCCTTGGCGGTGCCGCCGCTGCCGATCCTGGTTTTCAGTTTCTTAAGCAGGGCCTTGAACCCAGCTGCGTCCAGCTCCAGCCCCCGGATCACCGTCACGGTTTTGCCGCCCTTGCCGCCACGGGTGGGCTGCACCCGCACCATCTGCTGCGCTTTGGGGGTGCTGGCCGCCGGTGCGGCCGGGCGCTGCAGGCTGTCAGCGCTGCTGAATTCCTGCCAGCCGCCTTTCGGCATCCAACTCGGTGCGATCGGATCCATCCTGCCTGCAGCGCGTCTGCCTACCCTGAGTCGACGCTCTCGCTGTGGATCCCCTGTGACCAGCACCCTGCCGAACGCCAGCACTCCGGATCCCGCCAGCCTGCAACCGTCTGTGCGTCCAGGAGCCCACGGACGCTTCGGTCGCTTCGGTGGGCAGTACGTCCCGGAGACCCTGATGCCGGCCCTGGCGCAGCTGGAGCAGGCGGCGGCCCAGGCCTGGAACGACCCAGCTTTCACCGCAGAACTCAACCGGCTACTGAAGAACTACGTCGGTCGGGCCACACCTCTGTATGAGGCTGAACGCCTCACGGCCCATTACCGCCGCGCCGATGGCGGCCCCCGCATCTGGCTGAAGCGTGAGGACCTGAATCACACCGGAGCCCACAAGATCAACAACGCCCTTGGTCAGGCGTTACTGGCCCTGCGCATGGGCAAGAAGCGGATCATTGCGGAAACCGGCGCTGGCCAGCACGGTGTGGCCACCGCCACCGTCTGCGCTCGTTTCGGCCTCGAGTGCGTGATCTACATGGGCGCTGAGGACATGCGCCGTCAGGCCCTCAATGTGTTCCGCATGCGCCTGCTAGGGGCCAAGGTTCAACCGGTCACGGCCGGCACCGCCACCCTCAAGGACGCCACCAGCGAAGCGATCCGCGACTGGGTCACCAACGTGGAATCCACCCACTACATCCTCGGTTCCGTTGCTGGCCCGCATCCCTACCCCATGCTCGTGCGGGATTTCCATGCCGTGATCGGTCAGGAAGCCCGTCAGCAGTGCCGCGAGGCCTTCGGGCGCCTGCCGGATGTGCTGATGGCCTGCGTGGGCGGTGGCTCCAATGCCATGGGGCTGTTCCACCCCTTCGTGGAATGCACCAATGTCCGTTTGATCGGTGTCGAGGCCGCCGGTGATGGCGTGGCCACCGGTCGCCATGCCGCCACGATCACCGAAGGCCGCGCCGGGGTGCTCCATGGCGCCATGAGCCTGCTGCTCCAGGACTCCGACGGCCAGGTGCAGGAAGCCCACTCCATCAGCGCTGGTCTCGATTACCCCGGCGTGGGTCCCGAGCACAGCTATCTGCGCGAGATCGGACGGGCTGAGTACGGCGCTGTCACCGACCAGCAGGCCCTGGATGCCCTGCGTCTGGCCAGCGAGCTGGAGGGCATCATTCCAGCCTTGGAGACTGCCCATGCCTTCGCCTGGCTGGAGCAGCTCTGCCCCACCTTGCCCGACGGCAGCGAGGTGGTGATCAACTGCTCCGGTCGTGGCGATAAAGACGTCAACACCGTGGCTGAAAAGCTGGGTGATCAGCTCTGATTCGGCTCAGTTGAGCAGCAGGTCGAGGTGGCGGGCCACCCGTCGCACGGCGGCGTGAGAGGTGGCGTAAGCCATCCGCATCGGACCCACCAACGCCACCTGACCCACCCCTTCCTGGCCGCAGCGGTAGGGGGCCTGGACCACCGAACAGGCTTGCAGGGCCTTCTGCGGATGCTCCTCCCCGATCCAGACGGCCGGTTGATCGGTGGCACTCACCACGGCACAGGGTTGGTCATCAATCAGCTCAAGAAGTGGCCGCAGCTCTGAGGTGCTGTGGAATTCCGGCTCGCCTACCAGCCTTGAGAGGCCATGCACCACGAGGGGCGTCTCGGGTGACATCGATGGATGGTCCAGTGCGCTGCGCAGCACGTCGCCGCTGCGTTGCAGCTGGGGTGGCAAAGACCGCCAGTTGATGCTGCCGTCTTCCAATTGCTGATCGGTCCAGCGCTCCATGGCCGTCAGTTCGTCACCGGCACCGGGCGGAAGGCGCAGGTTGAGGTGGCTGGCGCGGCCGCTGTCCTCCACCAGCATCACCAGCAGCCGATCACCGCTCTGCACTAGGCGGATGGCCTCCAGCTGTGCGCGGGGTTGCTGCGGGCGGGTGATCAGGCTCATCAGCCCGGTGAAGTCGGTCAGGCGCCGGGCCAGTTGCTGCAACAGGTCGTCCAGTGCTGCCCAGCGCAGGCTCAGGCCTGTGAGTTCCCGTTCGAGGTGCTGCACAGCCACCCCCGGTTCCGGCAGCAGGTCGTCCACGTAATGGCGGTAACCCAGGGCGCTGGGGATGCGGCCCGCTGAAGTGTGGGGCTGGGTCAGCAGACCCCGTTTCTCCAGGGCACCCATGGCCGAACGGACCGTGGCGGAGCTGGCGGGAATGCTGAAGCGCTGCACCAGCGTGCGGCTGCCCACCGGTTCCATCGTGTCCACGTAGTGGTGCACCGTGGCCTGCAGCACCTGTTGTTGCCGGGCGGACAGCGGTTTCATCAGTAACGGGGAACCGACGAATCCACGTGCACACTCCAGGCATCAATTCCCCTCTCAAGGTTCCACACCTCCAGCTCCGGCATCTGTTGCAGCAGCCACAGTCCGAGATGGAGGCTGCGCACGCCCGCATGGCAGATCACCACCACCGGTCTGCCATCCGCCAACTGTTGCGGTACGGACTCCAGCCAGGCGTCGGAGCGGCTCAGAGGCCAATGCAACACGTCCGCAGGGAAGCGGGCCAGATCCAGTTCGGCGTCCTCCCGAACGTCCACCAGCAGGGGATCGGGGCGGTCGTCCTGCAGCCAGGACTGCAGATCCCGGGCCTGAATCGGTCGTGGGGTGAGCGGTTCCATGGCGCCATTCTGCGGTGATGGATAAAGATGACGTCATCCGACACTGCAGGCCCATGCAGGCCCGCTCCTTTCTGACGGCCCTGGCCGCTGCCCTGCTCTCCCTGGTGCTGGTGACCACCGGCTTGCTCTGGGGGCTGGAACGGCGCAGTCCGCTGCACCTGGTTGATCAACCGCTGCAACTGCCGCGAGCGGCCCGTTTTGTTCCCCGTGATGCTGCCCTGTCCGTGCATTGGCTGGCCGACAGTGCGAGTCTTCCGGCCTACGCCCAGGCTGTGGCGCCGCCGCGGCAGCGGCGGACAGCCCGGGACGGGATGCGTCAGTGGCGTGATGGTGCCTTCGCGTTGGCGGGGCTTGATTTCGACGCTGAACTCGCCAGCTGGGTTGGGCCGGACCTCAGCCTCACCCTGCTGGATGCCAGTGATACGCCGGGTTGGGTGCTGGGGTTGACGAGCACGGACAGCGATGGGGCCCGTCGCTTTCTGCAGCGCTTTTGGCAGACCCGCAGCCTGGCGGGCACCGATCTGCAGATCAGCAGTTACCGCGGCATGGGACTGATCAGTGGTCGTGGTGCTCTGGTGGGACGGGACCCGCAGCCTCTGGCGACGGCCCTGATTGACGATGACCTGGTGCTGTTGGCCTCCGGGAGGGGGGTATTGGAGCGAGCTCTGGATGTGTCTCAGCTGCAGCAGCAGCATCAGCTCGGGGATGAGCAGCTGGGGCGGGACATTGCCGAGCTGGGCCATGGGATGGCATTGATCACGGCATCCCCTAATGCGTTGCGGCGGTGGTTTGAGCTGCCATCGGCCCTGAGCGGGCTGGAGGGGATGGTGGCTGCCCTGCAGGCGGACAACGCTGATCTGCTTGTGGAGGGCCGGCTGCGCTGGCAGGAGCGGATCGAGGCCGCACCATGGGCTGTTCAGCAGGATCTGGTAGCGGGTTCAGGCGGTCGCGCCAGCCTGATGGCTCAGCTGCAGGACCCACGCCGTCTGCTCGATCCGGATGAGCTCCATCCCCTAGCGCAGTGGCTGGGCCCCGTGCTCAAGCGGCACCTTGCGCAACAGCCGGCGGCCCTGGCTCTGCTGGAGCTCGATGATGGCCCGTTGTTGCTGCAGCAACAGCCCGAGGGCTGGCTGCTGGCCACAAGCCATGGCCAGCCTGAACTGTCAGCGGTGGACGACCAGCTCAAGGCCCAGGGTCTGGCCCAGTCCGATCTGAGCGGTGATGGTGAAGCGATTCAGGTATGGACCCGTCTGAAGCGGCAACGGGGCCGCAGCGCTGGTGTGGACGCCAGCCTCGCGGTGGCGCGATCCGCCGATCGCGATCGCGATTGGTGGGGTGAAACCCTGCCATCACTTCTGCAGCGGCAGGACAGTCGGGCTCTGGAACCACGCCTTCAGCAATGGCGCAACCTCAGTCACCTCAAGTCCACCCCGGCCCATTCGTTGATGCTGGCTTCCAAACCGGCCCGTACCGTGCTGGCGGACTGGCAGCCCTGGACCTTGCTGCAGGCCATGGCTGGACAGACCCTCCAGCCACGGATCCAGGGGCTCAGCCTCAGCCTGGAGACCGATCGTCAAGATGAAGGCCGGTCCGTTCTTCCCCTGCATGCCCGACTCGAGCTTGGTTGAGCTGGTGCTGCTGCGCCACGGCATTGCCGTGGAACGGTTTGAGGGGCGAGATGCCGTCGATCGGCCGCTGACGGCGAAGGGTCGCCGCCGCACCCAGGGGGTGATGGAGGCACTGGTGGCGGGTGGTCTGCGGCTGGATCGGTTGGTCACCAGTCCTTATGACCGGGCGCTGGAGACAGCACAGATCGCACTGCAGGCCGGCCTGGCCCCTGTGCTGGACAGTGACGAGCGGCTCTGCCCCGGCGGACCTGTCGCTGAGGTGCTCAACGACCACAGCGGTTGCGTTGCCCTGGTGGGCCATGAGCCGGACCTTGGCTTGCTGGCCTGTGACCTGCTGGGGCTGCCGCCTGGATCCCTGCGGATCCGAAAGGCCGGAGTGGTGCAGCTTCGGTTCGGGCCTGGGGGCTGGACGCTCGAGGGACTGCTGCGGCCGAAACTACTGCTGGGTAGCCTGGGATTCTGAGCCGGCCGGCTTAGGTTTGCCAGCAGCAACGACGTGGCGGTGGCTCAGCAGCAGTCAGGGGACCTGCGCCATGCGCGGACAGGCATCGAACTACGACCCGGTCTGGATGGTGTGCCGGCCACCCAGTCCGCGATCTGTGACATCAATGGCGAGCAGGGGCTGCTGACCTACCGCGGCTACCCAATGCAGGATCTGTCGGCCAACAGCTGCTTCCTGGAGACAGCCTTTTTGCTGATCTGGGGGGAGCTACCCAGCCGCGATCAGCTGGCGGAGTTCGAGCACGCCGTACAGATGCACCGGCGGGTGAGCTTCCGGGTGCGGGACATGATGAAGTGCTTTCCTGCCAGTGGGCATCCGATGGATGCGCTGCAATCCAGCGCAGCATCCCTGGGGCTGTTCTATTCCCGTCGGGCCATCGACGATCCGCAGTACGTGTATGACGCGGTGGTGCGGCTGATCGCCAAGATCCCCACGATGGTTGCGGCCTTCCAGCTGATTCGGAAGGGCCAGGATCCGATTCAGCCCCGCGACGACCTGGCCTACTCCGCCAATTTCCTCTACATGCTCACCGAGCGTGAGCCGGATCCTCTGGCGGCGCGCATCTTCGACCGTTGCCTGATGCTTCACGCCGAGCACAGCCTCAACGCCAGCACCTTCAGCGCCCGCGTCACCGCGAGCACACTCACCGATCCCTACGCCGTGGTGGCCTCGGCGGTGGGCACCCTTGCCGGACCTCTGCATGGGGGAGCCAATGAAGATGTGCTGGCGATGCTGGAAGAGGTGGGAACCCCTGAGAACGCCGGCGCCTATCTCGATGAGGCCATGGCGGCCAAGCGCAAGATCATGGGCTTCGGCCACCGTGAATACAAGGTGAAGGATCCCCGTGCGGTGATTCTTCAGGCCTTGGTGGAGGAGATGTTCGCCCGCTTTGGCCACGATGAGCTCTACGACGTGGCGGTGGCGATCGAGCGGGAGGCGGAGTCTCGCCTCGGGCCCAAGGGCATCTACCCCAACGTCGATTTCTATTCAGGCCTCGTCTACTGCAAGCTCGGCATTCCCAGGGATTTGTTCACGCCGGTGTTCGCCATCGCACGCGTGGCTGGCTGGCTGGCCCATTGGCGGGAGCAGCTCGGGGCCAATCGCATTTTCCGGCCCTCTCAGATCTATTCGGGCTCACAGCCACGCGCGTGGATGCCCATGGATGAGCGTGTCACCGCTCCGGCCGCTTAAGTTGCAGGCACTTCAGTCGACACCATGGTGAGTCCGGGACTGGACCTTGAACTGAGTTTCAGCCAGGCGCTGCAGGGATTTGGCCTGTCAGAACAGGCCGCAAGGCTGCTCTGGCTGCCTCTTCCGATGCTGCTGGTGCTGGTGGCCGCCGTGGTCGGCGTGCTGGTGTCGGTTTGGCTCGAACGCAAAATCTCAGCGGCGGTGCAGCAGCGGATCGGTCCTGAATACGCCGGTGCCCTTGGTGTGCTGCAGCCTCTCGCCGACGGCCTCAAGCTGCTGGTGAAGGAGGACATCATTCCGGCACGGGCCGACAGCCTCCTGTTCACCCTCGGCCCCGTGTTGGTGGTGATCCCCGTGATCATCTCCTGGCTGATCATCCCCTTTGGTCAGAACCTGCTGATCAGCAATGTCGGCGTCGGCATTTTTCTGTGGATCGCGTTCAGCAGCATCCAGCCGATCGGCCTGTTGATGAGTGGTTACTCCTCCAACAACAAGTACTCCTTGCTCGGTGGTCTTCGGGCTGCAGCTCAGTCGATCAGCTACGAAATACCCCTGGCGCTTGCGGTGCTGGCCATCGTGATGATGAGCAATTCGCTCAGCACGGTTGACATCGTCGGTCAGCAAACCGGCGCCGGCATCCTGAGCTGGAACATCTGGCGCCAACCCGTGGGCTTCCTGATCTTCTGGATCTGTGCCCTGGCCGAGTGCGAACGCCTTCCCTTCGATCTTCCCGAAGCTGAAGAGGAGCTGGTGGCTGGCTACCAGACCGAGTACGCCGGCATGAAATTCGCTCTCTTCTACTTAGCGGGTTACATCAACCTGGTGCTCTCGGCCGTTCTGGTTTCTGTTCTCTACCTCGGGGGCTGGGGTTTTCCGATCCCCGTGGAATGGCTGGCGGGCTGGTTGAACCAGCCGATCGATGCTCCGGTGGTTCAGGTGATCACGGGTTCCGTCGGCATCGTGATGACGGTGCTGAAGGCCTACCTGCTGGTGTTTGTGGCCATCCTGCTGCGGTGGACCACTCCCCGCGTTCGTATTGACCAGCTGTTGGATCTGGGCTGGAAATTCCTGCTTCCTTTGTCTCTGGTCAATCTCCTGGTGACCGCCGCACTGAAACTGGCGTTCCCCGTGGCTTTTGGCGGTTGATCCCTCTGGATCGTTCTGCACCGGCCATCATGGACTCGGTGACCTGACTCTCGCTCTCTTCCAGGCTTCTCGCCATGTTCGGATTTCTCAAACAGGTCGGTGACTACACGCGGGATGCCGTGGATGCCGCCCGCAACCTGGCGCAAGGCTTCTCGGTCACCTTCGACCACATGAAGCGCCGTCCAGTGACGGTGCAGTACCCCTACGAGAAGCTGATTCCGTCGGAGCGGTACCGCGGCCGGATCCACTACGAATTCGACAAGTGCATCGCCTGTGAGGTGTGCGTTCGGGTCTGTCCGATCAACCTGCCCGTGGTCGATTGGGTGATGAACAAGGCCACCAAGAAGAAGGAGTTGCGCAACTACTCCATCGACTTCGGAGTCTGCATTTTCTGCGGTAACTGCGTGGAGTACTGTCCCACCAACTGCCTGTCGATGACCGAGGAGTACGAGCTGTCGGCCTTCGACCGCCATAGCCTCAACTACGACAACGTGGCACTGGGCCGTCTGCCCACCAGTGTCACCACTGATCCTTCGGTGCGTCCCTTGAAGGAGTTGGTTTACCTGCCTGCCGGTGAGATCGATCCCCACGCCGTCGCTGCAGATCGCCCCCGTGCAGGTCAGCTGCCAGCCCAGGTGCTGGAAACCCTGGCACCTCCTGCAAAGGCTGTTGCCAAGAATGAGGGACAATCCAGCGGTGAATCCCTGGAGGGCGAGGCATGAGCATTGCCACCACCACTGAGCTGATCTGTTTCCTGGTGCTGTCCGCGGTCGTGGTGACCGGTGCCCTGGGGGTCGTTCTGCTCAGCAACATCGTGTACTCCGCCTTCCTTCTCGGAGGGGTGTTCATGGCAGTGGCTGGTCTGTATCTGCTGTTGAACGCCAGTTTTGTCGCCGCGGCCCAGGTCCTCGTTTACGTGGGGGCGATCAATGTGTTGATCCTGTTTGCGATCATGCTCGTTAACAAGCGAGAGGACCTCAAGGCCATCGCTGGATTGAATGTTCGACGGGCTGTTTCGGGCGGGGTTTGTCTGGGACTTCTGGCTCTGTTGGTGCGCGTTGTGGTCACCACCCCATGGTCTCTGCCTGGCCCTGCTGCCGTTGGAGAGGAGGCGACTGCTCGCATCGGTGAGCACCTGTTCACCGACTATCTGTTGCCATTCGAGGTGGCGTCTGTGCTGCTGCTGATGGCGATGATCGGTGCCATCGTCCTGGCTCGCCGTGATGTGCTGGCAACGGATGTTGTGACCGGTGAAGTCGCTGATCAGGGCCTGATCGAAAAATCCCGTACACCGCTGCTGGTTGAGCGGCCTTCTTCCTGATTCCTGAACGATGACCGAGCTTCTTTCTCAACTCCCTTCGCTTCAGGCCTATCTGCTTGTGGCCGCGATGTTGTTCTGCATCGGCGTCTGGGGATTGATCAACAGCCGCAACGCTGTGCGGGTGCTGATGAGCATTGAGCTGATGCTTAATGGGGTGAACATCAATCTGATGGCCTTTTCGTCTTATGTCGATGGCGATCTGATCCGCGGGCAAGTGTTCGCTGTGTTTGTGATTACTGTCGCTGCTGCAGAGGCCGCTGTTGGTCTGGCCATTTTGCTGTCGCTTTATCGCAACAGGGTTACCGTCGATATGGAACAGTTCAACCTGCTCCGCTGGTAACCATCCACAGGGGCCATGCGTCTCGATCGGGCCTGGGTGATCTATCGGGCTGACAGCCAGCCGGCTCAACGTGAAGCGCGTCAGTGCGCCAAAGAGCTCAAGGCTCTTGGTAGCGATGTGACCACTGCCATGTCGGGAGCCCGCGTTAACCCATTCCCAGGCCTGTTGGCGACGCAGCAGCAACTGCCTGACCTAGCTGTTGTGCTGGGCGGCGATGGCACTGTCCTGGGGGCTGCCCGCCACCTGGCCGTCTACGACATCCCCATTCTCAGCATCAATGTGGGTGGGCATCTCGGCTTTCTCACCCATGACCGCCGTGTACTGCGGGGGGATGAGATCTGGCAGCGGCTGCTCAATGATCAGTACGCCATGGAGCGGCGGATGATGCTTCAGGCGATGGTGGATCGCCGAAGCGCCGAGGAGCGGGCGGACGCATCGACGCCACTGCAGCAGCCTGATGTCGAGGACGATGACGAGCACCACTGGGCGCTCAATGACTTTTATCTGCGCGCCTACCGCGATGAGATTTCACCCACCTGCACCCTAGAATTGGAAATAGATGGGGAAGTGGTGGACCAGATCCGCGGCGATGGACTTATCCTCTCCACTCCCACCGGTTCCACGGGCTATGCACTTGCGGCTGGGGGGCCGATTTTGCATCCGGGCATTGATGCCATTGTGGTGGCACCGATCTGTCCGATGAGTCTCTCCAGCCGCACGGTGGTGGTCCCGCCGCGGGCCCGTCTGGTGATCTGGCCCTTAGGCGCCGGTGATCATCGGATCAAACTGTGGAAGGACGGTGTTGGCTGCACGGTGCTTGAACCGGGCGAATGCTGCGTGGTGCAGCAAGCCCGCCACCATGCCCAGATGGTGCAACTGAACCAGAGCCCCTCCTACTACCGCACCGTGGCCTCCAAGCTGCACTGGGCCGGAAGCCTGACAGCGGCCCAGCCGTCTCACAACTGAGCGAACCATGGCTGTCGAAATCGAACGACGCTTCTTGTTGACCGGTGAGGGCTGGCGATCTCTGGCGGGAGAACCCCAGCCACTGCGCCAGGGCTACCTGGCCGCCAGCGCCGAAGGCGTCACGGTGCGCGTTCGTCTGCGTGGGGCTGAAGCCGCCTGGCTCAACCTCAAGGCAGCCGCCGATGCCATTGGGTTGGTGCGCCATGAGTTCGAGTACGCCATTCCGGTTGCGGATGCCGAGTCGCTGTGGACCCTGGCCCCCCATCGTCTGGAGAAGACCCGCTACGACCTCTCCTTGGCTGGTGGGGACTGGGTCGTTGACCACTTCGCTGGACGCAATGATCCCTTGCTGCTGGCGGAAGTGGAGCTTCCTTCTGCGCAAACACCCCTTGAGATTCCGTCATGGTGTGGGCATGAAATCACAGGCGATGGGCGCTGGTCCAATGCAGCATTGGCCAGGCGGCCGCTGCAGGATTGGCCTCGGGTGGAACGGCAGGCCTTCGGCTACGCCTGAACAGACCTGGAAACTTCTTTTGATTTCCTTTAGGTTTGAAGGCAGGCGCTTCTCGCTGATGGTGGGCCTTTACGACCGGGAAGGAATGCTGCGCTTTGTTGGCAGCAGCTTGGAGGCCTGCGTCGAATACGCCGCCTTGTTCAAAATCCAATTGTCGCCAAGCTCCCTACAGGAGCTCCCCGAGCCCGCTCAGCCCGGGGTGATCATTCGGGGCCGTCGGCATCTGGAAGGGCACAGCAGTTGAAGCCATCCCGGCAGATCTTGCCGTTGTCCATCGCCCAGTTCAGCAGGGCTACACGGTTTTTCGAGCCGGTCTTGGTGAACACGTTGCTGACGTGGTTATCCACCGTGCGTTTGCTGATGGTGAGCCGGTCAGCGATTTCTTGATTGGTGAGACCCTCGGCCACCAGTTCAATGATCTCAATCTCCCTTGCCGAGAGTGAAATGTTGAGGGGATCGCTTGGATCGCTGCTGGACATGGGCCTCAACCACCCTTTCGACTCATGGTAGTCCCGTCGAATGATCTGATCCTGCATAGTGGGCCCCATCGGCAGTTCAGGGTTTGACGACGGCGCTCCAACGCGCGATTGAGTCCGGTCAGCAGGCGATGACGGCGGAGGTGATGCCCCCCCGGGGGGGAGATCCCACCCACACGCTGACCATGGCGGACCAGCTCAAGGGACGGGTGCATGCTGTCAATGTCACCGATGGCAGTCGTGCGGTAATGCGGATGAGCAGCCTGGCGGTCTGCCGTCTGCTGCTGGATCGAGGCCTGGAGCCTGTGTTGCAGCTGGCATGTCGGGATCGCAATCGTCTGGCGCTGCAGGCGGATCTGCTGGGAGCCCATGCCCTGGGCATCCACAACCTGCTCTGTCTCACGGGTGATCCCGTGCGGGCAGGTGATCAGGCCGATGCCCGACCGGTGAATGAGTTCGAATCGGTGAAACTGCTGCGTCAGGTGACGGCCTTCAACCAAGGGAAGGATCCCGTGAAGGCTGTTTTGCCGGATGGTGCGACGCAACTGTTCGCCGGCTGTGCCGCAGATCCTCAGTCGCGCAGCTGGAGTGGTCTGAAACGCCGCTTGCATCGCAAACACGAAGCCGGTGCTCGCTTTGTGCAGACCCAGATGGTGATGGATCCTGCAGCACTGGAGCGGTTTCAGGTTGAGTTGGCGGGACCGCTGAACCTGCCGGTTCTGGCGGGTGTGTTTCTGCTCAAGTCGGCCAAGAATGCCCGCTTCATCAACCGTGTGGTGCCGGGTGCCTGCATCCCGGAAGACCTGATCCTGCGGTTGGAATCAGCAGACAATCCCGCCATGGAGGGGGTGGCGATCGCGGCGGAGCAGGTGAAGCGGTACCTCGGGATTGTCCAAGGGGTTCATCTGATGGCGATCAAAGCTGAGGAACGGATCCCCCTGGTGCTTGATCAGGCCGGGGCCGGTCAGCTGGCTGCCTGAGTGAGCTCGGTACCCAGGAGTTCCGCCATGGCCTTCTGCTGCGGTGAGGGCTCCACAAGGTCCTGTCGCCGCGCATCGGTGATCAGCCAGTCCAGCGCCGCTTCCTGAAGATCGAAGTGGTCGCCATCCTTGCCCACGCAGTAGCGACCGAACACCAGCTTCTCCACCAGCTGCACACCGGCTCCAATCCGCGAATAGTCGAAGATGATCGAGTTGTCGATCACGGCTCCTTCACAGATGTGGCAGCTGGGGCCGATCATCGTTGGGCCAACAATCGTGGCACCGTCCTCGATCTTGGTCATGCCTCCCACGTAGACCGGACCGCTCACGTTGATCTTGTCCCAGTTGGCGGCCACGTTCAGACCGGTGTAAACACCTGGCTGAATCTCCTTACCGGGAATGCCCACCTGACGCACGTCTCCCAGCAGAACGCTGCGGATGGCCTGCCAGTAATCGGGCACCTTACCGATGTCCACCCACTCGAAATCCATCGGAATGGCATAGAAGGGTGCCCCGAGCTCCGCCAGTTTCGGGAACAGGTCCGAGCCGATGTCGAAGGACACGCCCGACGGGATGTGATCGAAAATTCCCGGCTCGAAGATGTAAATGCCGGTGTTGATCGTGTCACTCAAGGCTTCTTCCACCTTGGGTTTTTCCTGGAAGTGGGAGATCCGGTCTTCAGCGTCGGTGACCACGACGCCGTAGCTGCTCACCTGTTCCTTGGGGACGCGCTTGGTGACAAGGCTGGCCAGGGCACCTTTCTCCCGGTGGCGACGAACCGCTTCGGTGAGGTCGAGATCGATCAGAGCGTCACCGCAGAGCACCACAAAGGTGTCGTCGAAAAAGTTCTGAAAATCCTGAATTTTTTTCAGTCCGCCAGCAGAACCGAGGGCGCTGCCGATCAGTTCGCCATCTTCAATGCGCCCTTCGAAGCTGTAAGCGATCTCGACGCCGAAGCGCTGCCCATCGCGGAAATAATTTTCGATCTCCTCAGCCAGGTGGGAGACGTTCACCATCACCTCGTTGAAGCCATGCTCCTTGAGAAGCTCGAGCAGAAACTCCATCACGGGTTTCTGCAGGATCGGGATCATCGGTTTGGGGATCACATGGGTGATCGGCTGGACCCTCGTTCCCTTTCCGGCCGCCAGGATCATCGCCTTCATCGGCGTTTCTGACATCACAGGATGGTGAAGATTAAACCGCTCCTTAAGCCGCCTGCGTGGTTCGGGTCGGCACTGAATCTGGCACCTCCAACCGGGTGATCGGGAGCTGAGTGAAGCTGCCGCTGGCTGGGATCCGTTTCAGCCGGAGGGGAGCATGCAACCAGCCCTCCTGCTCCAGTTCCACCGCCCCCTGGGAGGACAGAAACAGCAGAGCCCAGAAGACTCCCACCCGATCGGTGTCCAGATCGCCTGGAGCCACGCTGGTCCAGCGCTGCACCAAGCGTTCAAAGTCGATCCAGTCCAGGGCGTCCTCCCAGCTGTTGAGATAAACCCCCAGGGCTGCTGTGGTTTCTGGCAGTTTTTCCCGGTGGGCCAGGCCCGCCACTTGAGCGATCGCTTCACGGTTGCTGAAGCGCCGCTTGCGTTGGCGGCGGCGGGCTTCCAGCTCGTCGGCTTCCAGGTGCTCGGCGATGGATTCCAGTTGTTCGATCAGCTCGCCGAGGGTGACTGGCCGCCGCAACGGCGGCGGGGCCACAGGCCGGCGTTGAAGATGACGTTCCGGTCGACGCGGCAGATCGAAGCTCTGGTCCAGCCATCCCTGGGCGTCGAACTCGGCATCGATGTGCTCCTCCACCTCAACAGGAGGCGGCAAAATGCTGGCTTCAAGCACCTCGGCTTTCAACCCCACCAGCACTGAGGCGGCCAGGAAGGCCTCACTGCTGTCCGCCAGTTCACGTTCATAGCTGCCGCCGCGGCCATCGAGGGCGGCCGCCACCTGCCGTGGCACCTCGATGCGTTGGCGGAGCTGATCCAGAAAGCCGTCCACGACGGCGATCACATCCACATCCCAGGGGTCGAGCTCCCCCTGTTCAGCTGCGTCCTGCAGCAGGCGGATGGCCAGGCGGGCGCCTGCATCAGCACTCTCTTGGCTGGCCACCTGGGGCACGTGTGATCCCGATTGAGCTGAAGGTATCGGTCCTTCAGCTCAGATGCCATTGGCAGACTGGGATCAGGCGGCGTCGCTGCTGTTGTCAGCCCCCTCGCTGCTGCTGCTGCTGACCGTGGTGGCCGGCAGCAGGCCGAGCTGGGTCTGCACCGTGGAGCGATAGCGGTTCAGGTCTGTTTCGAGTTCCTGGATGCGCACCTGCTGCGCTTCAAACTCGCTGGCCTGCGTGATGCGTTCCACATTGTTCAGCATCCCTGTCCAAGCGGCGAAGAACCAGGCGGACACTGCACCAACACCCGACACCAGCAGCAACAGGCCAGCCAGCGGCAGGGTGTAGTTCATCCCGGGCAGAACATGAACGGTGGTAGGGGCGGTGTTTTCGAGGGTGAAGAACACCGTGATCAGTCCGAAGCCGAAGATCAGGCCGAAGTTGATCTGGCGCATGGAAAGGGCCGAATGCGATCAGAACTTACGGACTTCAACGCGCTCTGGGGCAGACCTCGACACTTGTTTACGAGGCTGGAACCGATGGAGCGCTCAGGACAGCCGGCACCGCTTGAGCCTGGCCACGGATCAACGGTGCAGTGGGTTGGGTGATCCGTTCCATGGCACCGAGGTCGCGCCCCACCAGGGCTTCGATCGATCGGCTGTAGCTGTCGGTCATCAGCCGTGGGTAGAGGCCGATGCCAATTATCGGCACCAACAGGCAGCCGATGATGTACACCTCACGCGGTTCTGCGTCCACGAGGTTGGTGTGGGAGACCAGCTCTTGCTTCTCTTTGCCGAAGAAGATCTCCCGCAGCATGGAGAGCAGATAGATCGGTGTGAGGATCACACCGACGGCGGCCAGGCCGCAGATCACCACCCGGAACGGCAGGGTATAGGCCTCATCGGTGGCAAAGCCGGCGAACACCATCAGCTCGCTGACGAAGCCGCTCATGCCGGGCAGAGCCAGGGATGCCAGGGCGCAGACGGTCCAGAGCGCGAACATGGTTCGCATCTTCTGGCCGACGCCCCCCATCTCGTCCAGCTGCAGGGTGTGGGTGCGGTCGTAGGTGGCACCCACGAGGAAGAACAGGCTCGCTCCGATCAGCCCGTGGCTGATCATCTGCAGCATGGCGCCGCTGGTGCCGAGGGCACTGAAGCTGCCCACACCAATCAGCACAAAGCCCATGTGGCTGATGGAGCTGTAGGCGATCTTGCGCTTGAGGTTGCGCTGGGCGAAGGAGGTGAGCGCGGCGTAGATGATGTTCACCACCCCGAGCACGATCAGAAGCGGTGCGAACTGGGCGTGGGCGACAGGCAGCAGCTCGCAGTTGAACCGCAGCAGGGCGTAGCCGCCCATCTTCAGCAGGATGCCAGCCAGCAGCATGTGCACCGGGGCCGTGGCCTCACCGTGAGCATCGGGAAGCCAGGTGTGCAGCGGCACGATCGGCAGCTTCACCCCGAAGGCGATGAGCAGGCCTGCGTAGCAGAGCAATTGGAAGCCACTGCCGAAGTCCTTCGCCGCCAGGGCGGTGTACTCAAAGCTGGGGGTTCCTCCGCCAAAGAAGCCCATGGCAAGGGCCGCCAGCAGGATGAACAGGGAACTGCCGGCTGTGTAGAGGATGAATTTGGTGGCGGCGTACTGGCGCTTCTTGCCACCCCAGATCGCCAGGAGCAGATACACCGGGATCAGTTCCAGTTCCCAGGCCAGGAAGAACAACAGCATGTCCTGTACGGCGAAAACGGCGATCTGGCCGCCATCCATCGCCAGGAGCAGGAAATAGAACAGGCGTGGCTTGAAGCTCACCGGCCAGGCCGCCAAGCAGGCCAGGCTGGTAATGAAGCTGGTCAGCAGGATCAGCGGCATCGACAGCCCATCGGCTCCAACGGACCAGGTGAGACCCAGGTCGGGCAGCCAACTCACCCGTTCGCTCAGCTGCAGTCCGCTGAGGCTGGGGTCATAGCCATTGAGGTAAGCGCTCACCGTGATCAGGAAGGTGATCAGGGTGATGCCAAGGGCGTACCAGCGAATCTGCTTGCCATCTCCAGCATCCGGAATGAACGGCACCAACAGGGCGCCCACGATCGGAACCAGAATGGACAGGCTCAGCCAGGGCACGGTCGCCGCAATGGGGTCACTCGCCCCGGCGACTGCGAATTCGATCACGATCTGTCCCGATCACCACTGGCTGGATCGTAGAAATCACAGCCGAACTGTCATCACCTCGATAGGCGATGACACACATGAGCCAGTGGTTTGTCAGGCGGTTGGTCCGCCGATGACGCCGAACAGAACCACCAGACCGATCACTCCAGCGAACACGATCAGTGCATAGAACTGGGCTCGACCCGTTTCCAGGTATTTCAGACCCTCACCACTGCCAAGGGTGAGCAGGCCGGTGAGATTGACCACACCATCCACAACTTTGGCGTCGACCTCAAGCACTTCCCTGGCCAGCTTGCGGCTGCCACGCACGAACAACTTCTCGTTGATGGCATCGAGATACCACTTGTTGGCCAGGAAGGCGTTGAGGCTGGGGAAACGACCTGCCACCAACTCACCAAGATCAATGCGGTGCAGGGCATAGGCCAGCACCGCAAGGGTGATGCCCACAACCGAAATGGCCACGGAAGCGCCGGCCAGGGGCAGGAACTCGTTCCAGCTGAAATGTTCTGCCATCTCCACGGCTTCCTCCGGATTCAGGAGGCCGGCGAAGCGGCTGTTCCAAGGAGTGCCCAGCAGGCCCACCAGGACCGAAGGCACCGCCAGCACCGCCAGGGGGGCTGCCATGGGCCAGGCAGATTCATGAACGCTGCCGCCATGGGCGTGATGGTCGCCAGGGTCCTTGCCTGCTGCCGTCAGCAGCTGGGCCTGCATGGCCGTGTCGTTGCCGCGGAACTCACCTTCAAAGGTGAGGAAATACAGGCGGAACATGTAGAAGGCGGTCATTCCTGCGGTGAGGAAGCCCACCAGCCAGAGGACGGGGAAGCTGTTGAAGGCCTGGCCGAGAATTTCGTCCTTGCTCCAAAAACCTGCCAGGGGGGGTATGCCGCTGATCGCGATGCAGCCAATGAAGAAGGTGATGGCAGTCACAGGCATCTTCTGGCGCAGACCACCCATCAGCCGCATGTCCTGGGCAAGGACCGGTTCGTGGCCGACCACCTCTTCCATGGCATGGATGACTGAGCCCGATCCCAGGAACAGCATCGCCTTGAAAAAGGCGTGGGTGACCAGGTGGAACAGTCCGGCGACAGGGGCTCCGCAGCCCATGGCCAGCATCATGTATCCGAGCTGCGAAACGGTGCTGTAAGCCAGGCCCTTCTTCAGGTCCATTTGGGTGAGGGCGATCGATGCCCCCAGAAAGCAGGTGATAGTGCCCACCACGGCGATCACGGTCTGGACAATCGGGAACTGGCTGTAGAGCGGATCAAGGCGAGCCACCAGGAAGACTCCCGCGGCGACCATCGTTGCGGCATGAATCAGGGCGGAAATCGGGGTGGGGCCCTCCATCGCATCCGGCAGCCACACATGCAGTGGGAACTGCGCCGACTTGGCCATCGGTCCCAGGAACACCAGCAGGCAAAGCAGAAGGGCGGCCCAAGGGGCCACCGCTCCCGAGCTCAGGCCATCACGCAAACCATCGGCAATGCCCTGGAAATCGAAGCTGCCTGTGGCCCAGAACAGTCCAAGGATGCCCAGCAGCAAACCAAAGTCTCCGACGCGGTTCACCACAAAGGCTTTCTGGGCGGCGTGGGCTGCACCGTCCCGGTCGTACCAGAAACCCACCAAGAGGTAGGAACACATCCCCACCAGCTCCCAGAACACGTAGATCTCTAGGAGATTCGGGCTGATGATCAGCCCCAGCATCGAGCTGCTGAACAGCGCCAGGTAGGTGAAAAAGCGAACGTAGCCCTTGTCGTGGGCCATGTAGCCGTGGGAGTAGACCATCACCAGCAGCGCGATGGTGGTCACCAGAGAGAGCATCACGGCGGCCAGGGGATCCACCACGAAACCCATCGGCAACACGAAGCTGCCGGCGCTGGCCCAGACGAACAAGCTCTCAACCGGCGGAGCGCCAGCCAGCTGTCCGGCAAGGATGGCGTAGCTCAACACCGCGGCTGCACCCACGCAGCTGATCAACAACAGAGCCACCGGCTTGCGCAGCCGGTTGATGGTGCGGTTGAAACTGATCAAGCCAAGGCCAGTGATCACGGCTCCCGCAAGGGGAAGCACCGGGATCAACCAGGCAAGTTCCGCGGCCGAAGGCATCCGCTTTCAACAGATTGCTCGGAGTGTAGGCAGCTCAGCTCAGCAGACTCTCCAGTGCTGAGTTGCGCACCATTGCCGAGGCGGTCGGAATGAAGCGGTGCGCCCACCAGAACACGCCGACTGCAATCAGGATTCCCAGCTGGGCTGGCCTGAGAAATTCACGCCAATCCAACTGCTGTCGGCCATCGATCACTGCCCGAAATGGCAGCACGGATGTGTTGGCTTTCAGGTCGTCAAAGGCCTCGCCAAACCGCTCCTTCAGACGGCGGTCGCCGTGCCAGACCGCGAATAAATGATGGGCGACCAGTCCGAAGCAGGTCACCAACATGAAGCTGCTGCCGATCCACAGGGCATGGGTGATGCACCAGAGGATTTGCCCGATGGCCTGGGGGTGGCGTGAGATGCGGATGATGCCTGTGGCGTACAGCCGAACCTGGGGTTTGAGGACGGCTGGAATCTCCAGGAGGTTGTAGGTAGCGGGGTACAGGAATAGGAAACTGACGGCGGTTCCAATCCAGACCAGCGGCACCATCCCCGGCACCCCCTGCAGGTTCCAGAGGCGGATGCCGTCATAGCGGTGGGCGAGGAACCAGCCGATAACAACGACGGCGGAAGGGATGCTTGCGCTGGCGAACAGCAAACGCCATGCCCTTGCCCCAATCCGGGCTTCAGCGCGTTGCCGCAGGGCCGCACCGCCGCTGTGGATCACAGCAAACAGCACCAGCAGGATCAGCATCACGATGCTGCTGTGGTGGGAAACGGCCATCGGCCTCTGGACATTGCGCCGTGATTCTGGACGCCGGCCGAGGCAGATATAGATTCCAGGCTCTTCCGCATCGCGCGCGGTGGCCGATCTGCCCTTCACGCTGGATCAGCTCCGCATTCTTCGCGCCATCGTCAGCGAAGGAAGCTTCAAAAAAGCGGCCGACAGTCTCTACGTCACGCAGCCGGCCGTCAGCTTGCAAATCCAGAACCTCGAGAAGCAGCTGGAGGTGTCGTTGTTTGATCGTGGGGGGCGGAAGGCGCAGCTGACGGAAGCCGGGCACCTGCTGCTCAGTTATTGCGATCGGATCCTCAGCCAGTGCCATGAGGCCTGCCGTGCTCTGGATGATCTGCACAACCTCAAAGGCGGCTCCCTGATCGTCGGAGCGAGCCAGACCACCGGCACCTATCTGATGCCCCGGATGATTGGTCTGTTTCGGCAGAAGTATCCGGATGTGGCGGTCCAGCTGCAGGTTCACAGCACGCGCCGCACAGGCTGGAGCGTGGCCAATGGCCAGATCGATCTGGCGATCATCGGTGGTGAATTGCCGCCTGAGCTCAACGACCTGCTCCAGGTGGTGCCCTACGCCAGCGACGAGTTGGCTCTGGTGTTGCCGGTGAAGCATCCCCTGGCTCGTCTGGCGGAACTCACCAAGGAGGACCTCTACAGACTGGGCTTTGTCTGCCTTGATGCCCAGTCCACCACGCGGAAGATGGTGGACCAGCTGCTGGCTCGATCCGGGTTGGACGTTCAGCGGCTGCGCATCGAGATGGAATTGAATTCGCTGGAGGCGATCAAAAATGCTGTCCAGGCAGGTCTCGGCGCTGCATTCGTCCCGGTGGTGTCAATCGAGCGGGAGCTGGCGGCCGGAACAATTCACCGCCCGGTCGTGGCGGATCTGCAGGTGCGTCGGCAGCTGAAGCTGATCACCCACCCCGCCCGTTACAGCTCCCGCGCTTCAGCGGCTTTCCGGCAGGACGTGCTGCCGGTGTTCGCCAGTGCCGACAGCCCGTTGCGCCAAGCCAAGCCGTCCCAGCCCCAACCCCTGCAGGCCTGAATGGTCAGAATTGATCGGCTTCCGGCGTAACGCCGGCTGCGTCATCAGCGATACCACGGGTGAGGAACTTGTTTTCGCTGATGTCGGTTTGGTAAACGCAGCGCACTACAGGCTTATCGCGTACAGACCCGATATAAGCAAAGGTGTTCATCCGCTGCTTGCACTCGCGTTCCTGGTTCGCGGTGATGGCTCCTTCCTTGCGCAACACACTCCAGTTCTCTCGTCGGATCACACAGCCGGGCTGAAGCGTGGGTTGGGTGACGAAGCTGCTGGAAGGGTTGAGCGTTGTGTACATCTCAATGTCCATCACGAAGGCGCTGGCCCCCCACTGACGGCAGAACTCGGGATCCGGAACGGCCATGTCCAGCTGCTGAGAGCTGGCGATGTTGCCCTGATCGCCCTGGGTGGTGCTGGTGACCGCACTGCCGATACCGATGCCCACCACCAGAACGCCTGCCAGCACCGCTGCCGTGAGCGTGCTGAATTGGAATCCTCCCTGGCTGTCATTGCCCTGAGGTGGACCGGGGGGGCGTCCATAGCCACCACCGCGGCGCTCAGGCCTGTCGTAGCGATCGGGCCTGTCGTACCGGTCGGCTCTGTCGTAGCGGGAACGGCTCACAACAGGTCCGGTGTGCGAGGAAGACCCATGGAGAAGTTCTGAACTCGGCCATCCGGGTTGTAGCTGAGTTCCCCGGCCTGGAGAAGCTGGCGGATGTAGCCCTCCAGGTCTGTACCGATTCGCCTGAGGCTGTAGTCGCTGAGTTCGCCACCGGCGCCGGCGTCCACCAGCTGTTGAAAGCGCTGTTGCACTTTGCTCACCACGGTGTCCGACCAGAGGAATTCATTGTCGGGATCAAGGTCCAGGGTCAGCTCATCCGCTGATGGCACCAGATCCTGGTTGTCCACCCGTGCCGTGAACAGGCGTACATGGCGGGTGGTGCATTTCAGCAGGGTGTCAGCCATGGCGCGCGATGGGTTCGTGCGACGACTTTAAGAAGCGAATGGGGATCAGGCCCTTTTAAGGTTGGTTTCAACTTTTAACCATCCGCATGCGCGTCGCTATCGCCGGAGCCGGTCTTGCGGGTTTGTCCTGCGCCAAATACCTGGCTGATGCAGGCCATACCCCAATCGTGGTGGAGGCACGCGATGTACTCGGCGGCAAGGTGGCGGCCTGGAAAGACGAGGACGGTGACTGGTACGAGACCGGTCTGCACATCTTTTTCGGGGCTTACCCCAACATGCTGCAGCTGTTCAAGGAGCTGAACATCGAAGACAGGCTGCAGTGGAAGAGCCACTCGATGATCTTCAATCAGCAGGACGAACCAGGCACCTACAGCCG
This sequence comes from Synechococcus sp. A15-24, assembly GCF_014280195.1. Lineage (NCBI taxonomy): Bacteria > Bacillati > Cyanobacteriota > Cyanophyceae > Synechococcales > Synechococcaceae > Synechococcus > Synechococcus sp. A15-24. The sequence continues at coordinate 2,027,348 of NZ_CP047960.1, read as the reverse complement.
CTTTGATTTTCCTGATCTGCCAGCCCCTGTGAATGGTGTTGCCGCGATCCTGGGCAACAACGACATGCTGAGCTGGCCTGAGAAGATCAGCTTCGGTCTGGGCCTGGTGCCCGCCATGCTGCGCGGTCAGGGTTACGTCGAAGAGTGCGACAAATATTCCTGGACCGAGTGGTTGCGGGTCCACAACATTCCCGAACGGGTCAACGATGAAGTGTTCTTGGCGATGAGTAAGGCCTTGAATTTCATCGATCCCGATGAAATTTCTGCCACGGTTGTGCTCACAGCGCTCAATCGTTTTCTGCAGGAGAAGAACGGCTCCAAGATGGCTTTCCTTGATGGGGCGCCCCCGGAGCGGCTTTGCCAGCCCGTGGTTGAGTACGTCGAGAGCCTTGGTGGCGAGGTGCATCTCGATAGCCCACTGCGCGAGATCAAGCTCAATAAGGACGGCTCCGTGGCGGCGTTCCACATCGGTGGTGTGAAGGGGAAGGACAGCTTTGACCTCACCGCTGATGCCTATGTGAGTGCGCTGCCGGTGGATCCGTTCAAGCTGCTGCTGCCGGAGCCCTGGAAACAGATGGAAGTGTTCCGGAAGCTTGATGGGCTTCGCGGTGTTCCGGTGATCAACCTCCACCTCTGGTTCGACCGCAAGCTCACTGATATCGATCACCTGCTGTTCAGCCGCTCCCCGCTGCTCAGCGTCTACGCCGACATGAGCATCACCTGTAAGGAGTACGAGGATCCCGATAAGTCGATGCTTGAGCTGGTGTTTGCCCCCGCCAAGGATTGGATCGGCCGACCGGATGAGGAGATCATTCAAGCAACCATGGGTGAGCTCAATAAGCTCTTTCCCATGCACTTCGGTGGCGACAACCCCGCCACGCTGCTGAAGTACAAAGTCGTCAAGACGCCGCTGTCGGTCTACAAGACCACCCCGGGCTGTCAGCAGCTCCGCCCCGATCAGACCACGCCGATCAAGAACTTCTTCCTGGCTGGCGACTACACGATGCAGCGCTATCTAGCTTCCATGGAAGGTGCGGTGCTCAGTGGCAAACTTTGCGCCGGTGCTCTGGACCAGAAGCGGGATCAGCTGTCATCATCGACCCCAGTCAGCGAGCCGGTTGCGGCCTGAGTGATGCCCCTCGCAGCCCCGGATCTCGACGCAGCCTTTGAGGCTTGCCGTCGTGAGACCGCTGAGTGGGCCAAGACCTTTTACCTGGGGACGCTTCTGCTGCCCCAGGAGAAGCGCCGTGCCATCTGGGCCATCTACGTCTGGTGCCGTCGCACCGATGAGCTGATGGACAGCCCTGAGGCTCAGGTACGCCCCGTGAATGAATTGGCGGAACGCCTGGATCGCTGGGAGGAAAAAACTCGCGCCTTGTTCAAGGGAACGGTCGAGGATGATCTCGATGCCGTGATGGTGGACACCTTCGAGCGCTTTCCCCAGGACATCCAGCCCTACCTCGACATGATTGAGGGTCAGAGGATGGATCTGACCTGGACGCGCTATCCGCGCTTTGACGACCTCAAGCTGTACTGCTATCGCGTCGCTGGAACCGTCGGGCTGATGACCCAAGGTGTGATGGGTGTTGATGGTGCCTACACCTCGGCTCCCTGGAGTGACCGTCCTGACACCTCAGATGCGGCGGTTGCTCTCGGTATTGCCAATCAGCTCACCAACATCCTCCGCGATGTGGGTGAAGACCGGGGGCGGGGGCGCATTTACCTGCCGCTCGAGGATCTGGAGCGGTTCGGCTACTCAGAAGATGATTTGATGGCCGGACGCCTTAACAGCGCCTGGTATGAACTGATGCAGTTCCAGCTGCAACGAGCCAGGGACTGGTTTGCGCGATCGGAGGCTGGCGTGCGCTGGCTCTCCCGTGACGCGCGCTGGCCGGTGTGGACGTCCCTGCGTCTCTACAGGGGCATTCTCGATGCGATCGAGCGGGTGGATTACGACGTGTTCAACAACCGTGCCTATGTCGGCAAGGTCAGCAAATTGCTGGATCTGCCGCGTTCCTTCGTTCTGGCGCAGGCGCGCTAAATAGCCCATCAAAAAAACCCGAAGGCTTGCACCTCATGGGTTCATTGGGTGTTGAGTTGACTGATCAGAACACCGATCAGACGGCTGTCTTTTGATTGGCCAGAAGATCCTTCAGTTTGGACAGCTCGCCAGCCCAACGGGGATCTGGAGCTCCTTCACCAGGGGCGTCGCTATGGACAACCTTGTTGACGGCCTTGCGGGCCACCTGAGGCTGACCATTGCCGCCGCCGTTGGGGCCGCGGCGATTGCCGCCACCACCATTCTCCCGTCGCTCGGAGCGCTCGACCCGCAGGGCGCTGCCGCCGAAGTCTTTGCCATTCAGCTGCTCAATCAAAGCATCAGCAACTTTTTCTTCCTCGACGTTAGCGAAGCCGAAACCACGGGACGCTCCGGTTTCACGATCCAGAACCGATTTGAACCTGATTCCCTCTCCCACACTCTTGAGCAGAGCAGCCAGCTCCTGTTCGTCAAAGGTCTGCGGCAGGTTGCCGATGTACAGGCGGATGCTCATGAAGGGGGGGGGAAATGCGATTCGTCGGTGTCGGACCGTCATCGTTGACACCTGCAAAGTTAATCACAGTGCGTCCCGATTCCGATTGGTCCAACGGTGCGCTTCCTGGAGTGCATCGTCGCGGCTATGCAACCGTCCGAAGGCTCTTTCCAGGCGCAGATGCATCAGCAGCTCCCCAAGACGAGGGCCTGGAGTGAGCTTGAGTTCGCGCTGCAGTGTGGTCCCATCCACGGGGCTGGCTGGGTGAAACAACGGGTCCTCCGGATCCCGCCAGCGCCGCAGCCAATGGGTCTGATGGGCTGGTTCGAGCTGAAGGATCAATGCCGCCAGATCCCGATCGAGATCCAGGTGCAGTTGCACCCGCTCCGCCTCCGGCAGCGTCTCCAGGTCATCCGGTAAACGTTGCTGCCACTGGCGCAGCCGCCGGCAACGCTGACGCAGGGCTCGACTGCCCTTGAGCCGCTCCAGCCCCTTGTCGCTGATCAAGGCGGTCAGGCGTGCCAACGGCAGGGCATGTTCCTGTTCGCTTGCCGTCAGCTGAATCGCGTCAACGGACGTCGGCAGTGGCTGACCGGCCGCCCAGGGGCGGATCAGTTCGAGTTGGCAGAGCTGCTCGATGGCTTGATCAGCCAGGGGACCCGCCACCAGTTTCTGCAGTTCCGCCAGGATCCGTTCCGGTGCTGCTTGCGTCAGTTGCTGCCGGTGGCGACGCATCCAGACAGCGGTCATCGGATCGAGGCTGAGGGGGATCTCAGCCATCAGCCGCAGGCCCCGCAGCAGCCGCAGCGGGTCGTCGGTGATGTTGGATTCGCGTACGGCCGTCAGCCGGCCTTGCTGGAGGTCAGCCAGGCCACCGGTGGGATCAATCAGCTGCGCAGGCCCATGCAGCGGCAGGGCGATGGCGTTGATGCGGTAATCCCGGCGTTGCAGGTCCGCCTCGAGGCTTGCACCGTCCTGTCGGGCGATGTCCACGGTCCAGTCCCGCAGCACCAGACGGGCCATGTCACGCTCCTGGTCGAGCACCACGCAACTGCCCCCCAGCCGATTGGCCAGGGTGCGCGTCAGGGCGAGGGCACCGCTGGGGACCACAAGATCAAGATCCGGCTTGGGCTTGAGCCGATCCAGCAGGGCATCACGAACCGCTCCCCCCACCAGCACCGCCCCCGCCGGCAGAAGATCCAGGGGAAGGGGCCAGCGCTGGGGTGCCAGGCGCTCCAAAATGGCGGTAGCCGGTGGGTTGGAGGGCATGTGCATCTGTGTGGACTGCCGCTGGGTCGACCGCTGCCAGGCCTATCACGCAGTTGAACGACAACATGGCGTGGATCACCTCAGTGACGTGCCGGATTTTGAACCTCGCTCCCCGAGGATCCACGTCTCTGTGATGGATCTGCCCGGGGGTGGTGCTGGAATCGAATGGGATGTACGGGCCTGCTCCAGCTTCACGCCTGAACCCGGACGCTGGGGGCGACTGCGCCCAGGGCAAGCCGTGCCGGATTGATGACTGATTCCCCTCTACTGCTGGCCCTGCACAGCTGCACTGAACGCTTCGGAGTGGCGGTGCAGGATCCCGAGATCGATCAGGACCGCCCGCGGGTGATGGGGTTCGATGACGGACGAGGTCTCTCCAACAGCCTGATTGAGCGGGTCGCGACCCTGCTGCCCAGAGGCCGGTGGGGCGAGCTCAAGGGTTTGGCCGTTGCGACCGGGCCCGGAGGATTCACCGGCACACGCCTCTCGGTGGTGATGGCACGAACCCTTGCCCAGCAACTCGGCTGTCCATTGTTGGGCGTCAGCAGTTTTGCCCTGATGGCCTCGCGTCTGGCGCCTGGTGAGCAGCCGTTCTGGATCACGCAACCCCTGCCCCGGCGTGGCGTGGTCGCAGGTCAGTACCGCCTGCGGGCTGCCGTGGTTGAGGAGCTTGAGACTCCGCATCTGCTTGAGGCCGACCGGATCGTGAGCCCTGCCATCGAGGCCGCTGTCGATGTGGATGCCGACGTGGAGGCGTTGCTGGGGCGTCTGCGGCAGGCCCTTCAACGGGGTGAGTTGCTGCCCTGGCAACCGGTTCTCCCCATCTATCCAACCTCCCCGGTGGGGCCGGTCTGATGGCAGGGGTCCGGGCCGGAGTCCTGCTCAGCGCAGGATTGCTGACATGGCTGGTGGTCCGAGGGCCCCTGGCGCCCTACCGCCAGGCTCTCCTGGACACAGCACCGCCCCAGCAGGTGCTGGTGCTGGGGGGTGATGTCGAGCGCGAACGGGTCGGGGCGCGGCTGGCACGTCAGCTGGATCTACCGCTCTTGGTGAGTGGTGGCAGCAACCCTGAATACGCCAGCTGGTTGGTTGAGGAGGAGGGATTGACGACCGATCAGGTGCAGCTGGATTACAGGGCCCGCGACACCTTGAGCAACTTCACCTCCGTGGTGGATGACTTGGCGTCTCAGGGCGTCCGCCATGTGTTGGTGGTGACCAGCGCCGACCATCTGGAACGCTCCCTGGCGGTGGGCCAGGTGGTGGCCGGCAGTCGAGGCATCCACCTCACGGGCATGCCGGTGGGCTGTGAACCCACCTGCAGTGAGGAGAGCGCCTTACGGCGTTGGCGGGATTGGCTGCGAGCCGTGGCCTGGGTGGTGACCGGCCGGGACCTCAGGGATGCAGCGGATCCAGCTCCAGCAGTGCGTTGATCCGTTGCTGAAGAATGGCTGTGGTGGCGTCGAGATCAGTGCGGCGGCGACTCGCCGGCGCTGGCACGGGCTCCCCCACCCGCAGCTGCAGCGGCACCAGCCGCGGTACGACCTGGCCCGTTCCAAGGGCGCGATGGCTGTTGACAATCGCCACGGGGAGCAGCGGAGCACCGCTGCGGGCGGCCAGAAGTGCAGCGCCAGGCTGTGGTGCATTCACCCGACCGTCCGGCTGGCGGGTGCCATCGAGGAAGACACCTGTCGCCCATCCCTCCATCAGTCGCGCGGTGGCCGTGCGGATGGCCTCGCGGTCACTGGCCCCTCGCCGGACTGGATAGGCGCCACAGGCGCGAATCACGGCCCCCAGCAACGGGATTGAAAACAGTTCCGCCTTGGCCATGAAGGCCACCGGCCGCCCCAGGGCATGACCCAGCAGGGGTGGGTCGAAATGAGAGCCATGGTTGGACACCACCACCACCGCCCCCTGCTTCGGCACATGGCGCAGGCCGCGGGTGGAGCCACGGAACAGCCCCCGGAAGAGTGGAAACACCAGCAGCCCACTCACCAGCCGGTAGGCAAGGCTGGGCTTGGGTGCCAGGGCCAGTGGGGCGCTGCTCACTGGCCGAGGTCTCCGGAGCTGGCGATCTGTGCGGTGGTCACACCGTTCATGCTGCGTTTGGCCAGGCCACTGAGCACATTGCCCGGACCGATCTCCACCAGGGTGTCGATGCCATGCTCTGCCATCGAGGCCATGGTTTCCCGCCAGCGGACGCCGGTGGTCATCTGTTGCTTTAAGCGTTGCTTGAGCAGGGCTGCATCGCTGCAACCGCTGGGATCGCTGTTGCTCAACACCGGGATCCGGGCATCGCGGAAGCTGACGTCATCCAGCGTTGTGGCGAAGGCCTCTGCCGCCTCGGCCATGAAGGGGGAGTGAAATGCTCCGGAAACTGCCAGGGGAATAGCCCGTTTGCACGTGAGCGTCTCGCTCACGCTCTGAACCGCGTCCGGCTGCCCCGAGATCACCACCTGGGCGTCGCTGTTGTCGTTGGCGATGCTCACCCCTTCGGTGTCGTTCACCAACGCTTCGAGCTGGCTGCGGTCGAAGCCGATCACGGCGGTCATCGCGCCGCCACCGGCGGCCGCCATCAGTTCTGATCGGGTCTGCATCAGCTTGAGGCCCGTTTCCAGGTCGAACACGCCGGCGGCATAGAGCGCCACCAGTTCCCCAAGGCTGTGGCCAGCCACCAGTGCTGCGTCGCGCCCCTGCTCGATCAGGTTGTCCACCAGCAGAGACTCCACGACGAACAGGGCTGGTTGCGTGTTGCGGGTGTCGTTGAGGTCCTCGGGACCGCTGCCGCCACCGCTGTTGCCCTGGCAGATGGCCAGCAGATCACGGCCCAGCAGCTCGGAGGCAATGGTGAAGCGTTGGCTGGCGCCGCTGAGGCTGAGCACCGGATCCGCCATGCCCAGCTTTTGTGAGCCCTGGCCGGGAAAAACCCAGGCGATCGCCATGACGTGTCCGCACCGATGTGCGGGGAGATTACGCGGGCCCGCTCCAACGCAGCAGGGCTGCACCCCAGCTCAGTCCCGCGCCGAAGCCACTGCTGGCGATGCGGTGGCCCGGTTGGATCCGTCCGTTCCGCACCGCTTCATCCAGCATCAAGGGGATGGTGGCGGCTGAGGTGTTGCCGTAGTGGGCCAGGTTGCTCAGGACCTTCTCGTTCGGAATCGAAAAGCGCTCGGCCACGGCATCGAGGATGCGTTGGTTGGCTTGATGCAACAACAGCCAGTCGAGGGAATCTGGCGGGGTTTCGGTTGTTTGCAGTAGCGCCTCCAAAATCGCCGGTACTTCCCGAACGGCGAATTTGTAGACCTCCTGTCCGTTCATCCTAATTGGCTCAAAGCCACCACGCTGATGGCTGGCATCGCCCACCAGAGGTGCTCGTTCGCTGCTCTGGGGTAGCTGCAACACCGCCCCACGGCTGCCATCGGAGCGAAGCAGGAACCCATGGAGGTCGTCCTGCTCATCGGAGGCTTCCATCACCACGGCACCGGCGGCATCCCCGAACAGCACACAGGAGCGGCGGTCGTCCCAGTCGACCCAGCGACTGAGCTGGTCGGCTCCCACCACCAGGATCCGTTGCATCGCCCCGCTGCGCAAGTACTGGGCTGCCGTGACCACTGCGAACAGAAAACCGCTGCACGCGGCGGTGAGATCGAAGGCCGCGGCGTTCACCGCACCGATGCGGGCCTGCAGCCGCGGTGCGGATCCGAAAAGATCATCGGGTGTGGAGGTGGCCAGCAGGATCAGATCCAGGCTGTCCGCCGACCATCCCGCCATGGCCAGTGCGCGTTCTGCCGCAAGGCCGTTCAGTTCACCCAGGCTTTCGTCGGTCCCGATGACCCGTCGGGCAGCGATGCCGGTGCGACTGCGGATCCAGTCATCGCTGGTCTCCACCCGTTGTCCCAGCTCGGTGTTGCTGATGGAACGCTGAGGAGTCGCGCTACCGCTGCCTCGGAACAACACACCGCCGGTCCTGTTGAGCTGCTCGACCAAAGCGCGGTGGAAGACGAGTGGCGTCAGTCAATCACAGCTGCTCTGCAGAGCGGCCAGATCCTCCATCACGCCATGGCTGGCGGCGGAATGGGCGATGCGCAGGGCACTCACCACAGAGAGGGCTTTGCTGCTCCCGTGGCCGATCACCGCGACGCCGTTGACCCCCAGCAGCAATGCTCCTCCATGTTCGGCGTGGTCGAGGCGTTTCTTGATTCGCCGCAGGTTGCTGCGCAGGAAGGCAGAGCCCACCTTGCCGCGCCGGCCTCGGGGCAGTTCAGCCCGCAGAACCCCCAGCAGCACGCTGCCCACGGACTCCAGGAACTTCAGCAGGACGTTGCCGGTGAAACCGTCGCAGACGACCACATCAAACGCGCCGGACAGCACATCCCGCCCTTCACAGTTTCCGGCGAAGTGCAGACGACGTTCATCCCGCAGCAACGTGTGGGTCTTGAGGGCCAGGTCATTGCCTTTGCAATCCTCCTCCCCGATGTTCAACAGGCCGATCCGTGGTTGCTCCACCTGGAGCACATCACGGCTGTAGATGTTGCCCAACAGGGCGAACTGGTGCAGATAAGCCGGTTTGCAGTCCATGTTGGCGCCCACATCGAGCACTAGCACCGGTTGGCCCGGGTCCTTCGTGGGAAACAGTGCACCAATGGCGGGACGGTCGATGCCCTTCAGCCGTCCGAGTCGAAAAATGGCGGAGGCCATCATCGCGCCGGAGTTGCCGGCGGAATACACGGCCAGGGCCTGCCCTTTTTTTACCAAATCCATCGCCAGGTTGATGCTGGCATTGCGCTTGCGTCGTACGGCGGTGGCCTCATCGTCCATGCCGATGGAGGGGCCGCTGGCCACCAGCTCGAGATGATCCGCTGCTTGCGCCTGGTCCAGGCGCTCGCTCAGGCCCAAAGCATCAGCCGCTTTCAGAACTTTGTCGGTTTCGCCGACGAAGCGGACTTTCAGAGGCAGGCGATCGATGGCTTCGAGGCAGCCCTCCAGGATCGGGCCAGGGGCGTGGTCCCCGCCCATGCCATCCACGGCCACCCAGAGGCGATCGGCATCCTGAATCTCTTCATCGTCGGTGTTGCCCTGAAGCCAGCGCAACGGGTCAAACACCAGCGGTTGCAGCATGGAGTTGGCCACCGATCCCGCGACGGTTCCCGCTGCTGAGGCGGAGCTGGTCGCCGTATCCACCAGGGAAGTGACCGCGGCATTGCGGCGATACCAGATCACCAGGCGGCGGATAGCCCGGGGTCGGTTGCTCTTGCTCCTGGACTCTGGGGTCCGGGAGGAGTCAGGGTCCTTCGGAGGCAACGGAGTCGATGATGCGCTGGAACAGGTAGCCGGTACCGCGAGCCGTGAGAATCAACTCGGGGTTAGCAGGATCATCCTCCAACTTGGAGCGAAGCCGCGAAATGTGGACATCCACCACGCGGGTATCGACATGGCGTTCCGGGGTGTATCCCCAGACTTCCTTGAGGATCTCCCCCCGATTGAATGGCTCACCGGAGCGACTCACCAGCAGTTCCAGCAGGCTGAACTCCATCCCGGTCAGGCGGATCCGCTCGTCGGCCCGGAACACCTGGCGTTTGTTGGTGTCGATGCGGAGATCCGACACCTGAATAACACCGGAGTTGGGAATGCCAGCCACCGAATCCTTCTCCACCCGGCGCAGGACGCAACGGATGCGGGCTTCCAGCTCCTTGGGGCTGAACGGTTTGACGACGTAGTCATCAGCCCCGAGCTCAAGCCCCGTGATCCGGTCCGCCACATCGCCGAGGGCCGTCAGCATCACGATCGGCACGTCGGATTCCTTGCGCAGCTCCTGGCAGACGCCGTAGCCGTCCAGCTTCGGCATCATCACGTCGAGGACCACCAGATCAGGAGCCGTGTTTTCGAACAGCTCGAGCGCTTCGGTGCCGTCGCAGGCCGTGACGACGTTGTACCCGATCATCGACAAGCGGGTTTCCAGAATCCTTCTGATCGAGGCCTCGTCATCGACCACGAGGATTGTTTCCTTGGAGGGGGTCGTGGCCGTCATGACGCCTGGGGCGTTTTGTTCTTCTGGTCACAAATAAAAGCCCCGGCCCCCCGTCCGTTCATCTAACGGCAACTTTCTTCACAGTTCGCAGTGCCTAAATCCGCCGTTGTATTCCATTGCCAGGTCTGTGGAGCCCAGTCACGACAGTTCTTTGGACGCTGCCCGGAGTGCGGCAGCTGGAATTCCCTCGTGGAACAGTCCCAGCCCGCCAATGACGACCGCCGTCGTCGCCGTCCGCCGGATGCAGACCGACCGCCGACGCCGAAACGCTCCACGGCCATGGCCTCGCTGGAGGATCAGCCGATCCGGCGATTGCCAACGGGATCCGGGGAATTCGATCGGGTGCTGGGCGGCGGGCTGGTGCCAGGCTCCTTGGTGTTGGTGGGGGGCGATCCGGGCATCGGCAAGAGCACCCTGCTGCTGCAGAGCGCTTCGGCGATGGCTGCTCAAACCTCAGTGCTGTATGTGAGTGCGGAGGAGTCGGCCCAGCAGGTGAAGCTGCGTTGGCAGCGCCTGGCGGGTGGCCCCTCTGATCTGCAGCTGCTGGCGGAAACCGACCTTGAGCTGGTGCTGGAGGAGCTGGAGGCCCTGCGTCCTGCCGTGGCGATCATCGACAGCATCCAGGCTCTCCATGACGCCAACCTCCCCAGTGCTCCCGGCTCCGTTGGTCAGGTGAGGGAATGTGCCGCCGCCTTGCAACGGCTGGCCAAACGCCAGACCACAGCCCTGTTGTTGGTGGGCCATGTGACCAAGGAGGGAATGTTGGCTGGACCCAAGGTGCTGGAACACCTGGTGGACGCGGTGCTCACCTTCGAGGGGGACCGCTTTGCCAGTCACCGGCTGTTGCGGGCCGTCAAAAACCGTTTCGGAGCCACCCATGAACTGGGACTGTTCGAGATGCAGGCTCAAGGCCTGGAGGAGGTGAGCAATCCCAGCGAGTTGTTCCTGAGTGAAACTCGTGCCTCGGGTGTTGCCACGATCGTGGCCTGTGAGGGATCCCGCTCGCTAGTGGTGGACCTGCAGGCCCTGGTCAATGTCACCAGCTATGCCAGCCCCCGACGCACGGCCACGGGCATCGGTACCAACCGGCTTCACCAGATCCTGGCGGTGCTGGAAAAGCACATGGGATTACCGCTCTCCCGCTTCGATTGTTATCTGGCTGTGGCCGGTGGGCTGGAGGTGGAGGAGCCGGCGGCGGATCTTGGGGTTGCCGCTGCGGTGGTAGCCAGTTTTCGCGATCTCACCCTCCCGCCGGGAACGGTGCTGGTCGGCGAGCTGGGTCTGGGCGGGCAGCTCAGACCGGTCGCTCAGCTGGAGTTGCGTCTGCAGGAGGCGGCGCGGCTCGGATTCCGGCGGGCGGTGGTGCCCCGCGGCAGTGGTCTGGGCGCCTTGGCCAGTGGTCTTGATCTTGCCCTACTAGAGGCCGATGGGGTCACCGAGGCCCTCGTGCTGGCTCTCGGTGAGGACGTGACGGATCAGAAGTAGACGTCGACGTTGCTGCGCCCGGTTGATTTCAACCAGTTCTCGATGTCCAGATAGCCGCCGGGATTGAGGCGCACCGCCTGGGTCCAGGCCTCGGCGGCCTGGTCAAACCAGCGATCGGCGTCGTCCTGGCGGCCGTCTTCTTCGGCGATCCGCCCCCATTTCTCAAAGATCAGCCCCATGTTCTTGAGGCAGGACGGCTGGTTGGAGTTCTCGTCCAGGGCTCTGCGGTACGTCTCAATCGCCCGCTCCTCCTCGCCGTTCGACATGTAGATGATCGCCATGTTCTTGAGGGTTTCCCCACGGTCGGTGGGGTTGTCCTCGAGTTTCAGCGCCTCGTCGTAGTTCTCCAGCGCTTCGGCGTAGTCGCCGTCGTTCTGAGCGGAGAGGCCATCGCGGTAATAGACGTACGCCTCCTTGGATCGGGCGTTGATCGGCAACAGCTTGACGATCAGGTCCGCCATCACCGTGAAGCTCTTGTCGATGAAGTTGTCGTTGCGATTACTGCGGGGCACGGCGCTCCGGCGGAAGGCCCCCATCCTGACGGGACCAGAACCCGACCTAGCGTTGCCGTAACGAACAAGCGCCAGTGAGTCCTGCGGTTCAGACCGTCGTCCTCGATGTGGAGGGGATGAAATGCGGAGGCTGTGTGCGAGCCGTGGAGCGCACCTTGCTCGAGCAGCCGGGGGTGCAGCGCGCTGATGTGAACCTGGTGAGCCGTGCGGCATGGCTGGATCTCAGCGAAGCCGATGGCGATGTCGACGCCGTACTCGGCGCCTTGGCCAGTCGTGGATTTCCTGCTCGTGAACGCTCCCTGGAGCCATCTTCCGCTCGGCTTGCGGCGGGAGCCTCCGGATTGACCTGGTGGCAGCAGTGGCGCCAACTGATGGTGGCCCTCACGCTGCTGCTGTTGTCGGTGCTTGGTCACCTCAGCGAGGCCGGCCATCTGTCGTTGCCCCTGATCGGCAGCCTGCCTTTCCATGCCGCTCTGGCCACCGTGGCCTTGTTGGGTCCCGGTCGGCCGATTCTGCTGGGTGGTTTCGCGGCTGTCCGGGCGGGTGCGCCCAGCATGGACACCCTGGTGGGTCTGGGGGTCGGCAGCGCCTATCTGGCCAGTCTTGTGGCACTGATTTGGCCCCAGGTCGGCTGGCCCTGTTTTTTCAACGAGCCGGTGATGCTGCTGGGTTTCGTGTTGCTTGGGCGCTTCCTGGAGGAACGGGCTCGCTTCCGCACCGGTCAGGCGCTGCATCAGTTGGCCCAGCTGCAACCCGATACGGCCCGTCTGGTGCTGCCAGATGGCGCCATCCGGGATGTGCGGGTCGGGGCCTTGCGCCCCGGGGAGCGGCTGCAGCTGCTGGCGGGGGACCGTGTGCCCGTGGATGGTGTTGTGGTGGAGGGGTATTCGGCGGTGGATGCCTCCAGCCTCACCGGTGAACCGCTGCCCTGGCAGGCAGAACCCGGCCTTGAGCTGTCCGCCGGCAGCCTCAACCTCGATGCACCGCTCGTGCTGGAGGTCACGCGGGTTGGAGCGGAAACGGCCTTGGCACGGATCATCCGACTGGTGGAGCAGGCCCAGGCGCGTCGTGCCCCGATTCAGGGGCTGGCGGATCGCGTGGCCGGACGCTTCTGCTACGGCGTGATCGCTCTTGCCCTGGCCACCTTTCTGTTCTGGTGGCTGTTCGGCGCCGGTCAATGGCCCCAGGTGATGCAGGCGTCAGCACCTGGCATGCCCCAGGGGCATCTGATGACCAGCGGCCATGCGATGCACCACGGCGGTCTCGGCAGTGGTGCCACCTCCCCGGTCGGGTTGGCGTTGCAGTTGTCGATCGCTGTGCTGGTGGTGGCCTGTCCCTGCGCCCTTGGCTTGGCCACCCCCACCGTGATTACCGTGGCCACCGGTCTGGCGGCGCAGCGGGGCTGGTTGTTTCGCGGCGGCGATGTGATCGAAACCGCCGCCGGCCTCGATCGCGTTGTGTTCGACAAGACAGGAACCCTCACCCTCGGGCGCCCGCTGGTGACCAGCGTGTGGGCCAAGGACGCGGCTCTGCTGCTGCAGCTGGCTGCCAGCCTCGAGCAGAGCAGTCGTCACCCTCTGGCCCATGCCCTGCTGCAGGAGGCGCAGCGACGGGACCTGACCCTGCTGGAACCAGTGCAGGTCACCACCGTGTCCGGGCAGGGTCTGGTGGGCGAGGTGGAGGGTTGGCCTCAACCGATTCGGGTGGGACGTCCCGATTGGCTGGGTTCATTCGGCGTTGCCCTCAGCGATGAATCCAGGACCTGGCTGGCTCAGGCCGATGGCTCCGTGGTGGCGGTGGCCCATGGCAGTGCCTTGCTGGGATTGGTTCAGATCGAAGACCAGCTGCGTGCCGATGTGGTGCCGGCTCTGGAACGCTTGCGTCAGCAGGGCCTTGCCCTGGCGATGTTCAGCGGTGACCGCGAGCCGGCGGTGCGTGCGTTGGGTCAGCAGCTGGGCTTTGAGGCGGCTGATCTGGGCTGGCAGATGCTGCCGGAGCAGAAACTGCAGCGCCTGGAGGAGCTGCTCCAACGGGGGCGGGTCGCCATGGTGGGTGACGGCATCAACGATGCTCCGGCTCTGGCAGCGGCGGATCTGGGCATTGCTATCGGCACCGGCACCCAGATCGCCCAGGACACCGCCGGCATGGTGTTGATGGGAGATCGTCTGGACAACCTGCCGGAAGCGTTGACCCTGGCCCGCCGCACCCTGGCCAAAGTGCGGCAGAACCTTTTCTGGGCCTTCGGTTACAACCTGATCGCCCTGCCCCTTGCCGCTGGTGCCCTGTTGCCGAGTCAGGGGGTGCTGCTGTCCCCGCCCCTTGCGGCCTTGCTGATGGCCATCAGTTCGATCACGGTGGTGCTCAATGCTCTGCTGCTGCGGGTGGCATGAGCGGTCGCTTCATCGTTCTCGACGGGATTGATGGCTGCGGCAAGTCGACGCAGCTCGATCATCTTTTGGGCTGGCTGCCGGGCAGCGGACTGATGCCGGCAGGTGCCGAGCTGATCAGCACCAGGGAACCGGGGGGGACTCCGCTGGGCCGTTCCGTGCGCGAGCTTCTTCTGCACACACGGGCGGAGCAGGCTCCGGCGCCAACGGCGGAATTGTTGCTCTACGCAGCGGATCGCGCCCAACACGTGGAGCGCCTGATCCGCCCAGCCCTGGAACGAGGCGATTGGGTGATCAGCGATCGCTTCTCCGGCTCAACCATGGCGTATCAGGGACATGGCCGGGGCTTGGATCGCCAGCTTATCGATCAGCTTGAGCGGATCGCCACCGCTGGTGTGCAACCGGATCTCACCCTGTGGATGACCCTGCCGCTGGAGGAGAGTCTGCGGCGCCGGCAGGGTGATCAGGCCGACCGCATCGAAGCGGAGGGGCAGGTCTTTCTGCAGCGCGTGATTGACGGGTTTGCGGCCATTGCCGAGCAGCGGGGATGGTCGGCCATTGCGGCGGATCGCCCGCCGGAGGCCGTGAGCCGCGCCTTGGAGCGGGAACTGATGGACCGCCTGGGATGACCAATCTGTTCGAGGACCTGATCGGTCAACCCTTGGCGGTGGATCTGCTGACTGCCGCGTTGAAGCGGCAGCGCCTGGCACCGGCTTATCTGTTCGCTGGGCCTGATGGGGTGGGCCGTCGGCTGGCAGCCGTGCGATTTCTGGAGGGTGTGCTGGGGGCGGGGCAACCAGCGGAGCGGCAGCGACGGCGGCTGGAGGAACGCAACCATCCCGACCTGCTCTGGGTTGAGCCGACGTTTCAGCACCAGGGTCGTCTGCTGACCCGGGAGGAAGCCGAGGAGGCTGGGATCAGCCGCCGCACGCCGCCTCAGCTGCGTCTGGAGCAGGTCCGCTCGATCAGCCGCTTCCTGGCCCGTCAACCGGTGGAGGCTGAACGGGGCATGGTGGTGATCGAAGCGGTAGAGGCGATGTCGGAGGCCGCGGCCAATGCCCTGCTGAAGACCCTGGAGGAGCCAGGACACGGGCTGTTGATTCTGCTTTCGGCTGCGCCGGAGCGGTTGCTGAGCACGATCCGCTCACGATGTCAGCTGATTCGCTTCCTGCGGCTTGCCCAGGCGGATCTGAATCGTGTGCTGGAGGGTTGTGGAGCGCTGGAGCAGGATCCGCCGGAGCTGCTGGCCATGGCGGCTGGATCACCGGGTGCTCTGCTGGAGCATCGGCGCCAGCGGGCAGGCTTGCCCGAGGAGCTCACAGGGCGATTGGCATTGATGCCTGATCAACCCATGGAAGCCTTGGCTCTCGCCAGGGATGTGTGTGAAGCCCTCAATGGTGAGCAACAGCTGTGGTTGATCAACTGGTGGCAGCAACAGCTGTGGGCCCGTGGTGCCGGTGATCGACCGTTGCAACGCCTGGAAACACTGCGGCGCCAATTGCTGTCGTTCGTTCAGCCACGCCTCGCCTGGGAGGTGGCGTTGCTGGAGCTGACAACCGGTGGATAAGGCTCAGGCGCTGGCCCGTTCGCTTTCCTGCTTGCGCTCATTGCGGGCAATGGCGACAACATCCTGAAGGTCGTCCAGTTCGCCACCGATCGGCAACTCAAGGCAGTAGCCGGCTCCGTAGACGGTCTTGATGAAGCGAGGCTTGCGCGGGTCAGGTTCAAGCTTGGTGCGCAAATGACGCACGTGAACGCGAATGGTTTCGATGTCGTCGTCCGGTTCGTAACCCCAGACCTCTTTGAGAATCAGGGATGGAGCGACAGTCTGTCCGTGGCGTTGCAACAGGCAGTGGAGCAGTTCGAATTCCAGGTGGGTGAGCCGCACCGGGGTGTCAAACCAGATGGCTTCAAACCGCTCGGGCACGAGGGTGAGCGGTCCGTAGCTGAGGATTTCGTTGTGGTTGCTCGAGCCCACGGGAGCACGATCACTGCGGCGGAGGAGTGCCTTCACCCGCGCTTGCAGCTCCTCCAGATCGAAGGGCTTGGTTAGGTAGTCGTCGGCGCCTGAGTTGAAACCACTGACCTTGTCCTTGGTGCCGCCGAGGGCCGTGAGCATCAGGATCGGGATGCCGGAGGTGCGGTCATCGCGGCGCAGGCGCTGACAGAGGGTCAGGCCATCGACTTTGGGCAGCATCAGGTCCAGCAGGATCAGATCCGGCGTGTACTGGAGCGCTAGGGCCTGGCCCTTGATGCCGTCATCGGCCCTTTGAACGTCGAAGCCGCTGTGCTCCAAATGACCACTCACCAGGTCGCGCATGTCCTGGTCGTCTTCGATCAGCAGGATGCAAGGCTTCATCGATCTGGGGGCGGAACAAGAAAAGAAAACGGAGCGCTGGTCTTCTGGAACGACGCTTAAAGGATTCTCTCAAGCTTTTCGGGTGTCTGCAGATTTTGCGTTGTGGAAGGAATTTCAGGTTGATCTCTGAGAACCGCTGTGCTGCAAGCGATCTTGCGCCTTGGTAATCGGCTGAGCCGAGGTGGCTGTTCAGGAAGTCTTCCGCTTCGGGCAATCGGTTGTCATGAAAATTCCTTTTTTGTCAATAAAAAAAGCCACAGCGTTTGCTGTGGCTTGAAAGCTCCCCGGGCGGGATTCGAACCTGCGACCAATCGATTAACAGTCGACCGCTCTACCGCTGAGCTACCGAGGAATGGCTCCCGAAGAACTTACCTGTCAGAGCTCCCGTGCTGCAAGCGTCGTTGCAGTTCTGTTCCTGACATCCACGGACCAATACGCCCCGCACGCATCTCAGCCGCGCCGTCGGCACAGGTCAGTTCCTCGAGCCGGTGGGTGATCCACAGCGCTGTGAGGGGGGCCTCTGGTCGTCGGCAAAGCTCCTGAACGGCGGCGAGCACGCTGGACTGACTGTCTGGATCGAGCAAAGCCGTCGGCTCATCCAGCAACAGCAGGCTCGCCTCGCTGGCCAGAGCTCCGGCAATGGCTAGTCGCTGTTTCTGGCCGCCACTGAGGGCATGGATCGGTCGACGCTCCAGCCCTGCCAGCCCCAGTTCCTCCAGCCGCAGTCGGACTCGTTCGCGACGTTCGCTGTTGTCGAGGCCTTGATCCATGCCCAACAACAGATCGCTGCAGCAGCTCGGCAGGAGTAATTGATGATCCGGGTTCTGAAACACCAGAGCGGATCGATGGTCGGAGCTGATCGATCCGGATTGCGGTTCGATCAGCCCTGCGATCAGGCGAAACAGGGTGCTTTTGCCACTGCCGTTGCAACCCACCAGCATCCAGAGTCCAGGCTTCGGGATGACGAGATTGCATTCGTCAAGAACCCTCTGCTCATTGGCCCAGCGATGGCTCAGGCCTGTGATCCGAAGCTCAGCGGTCGCGGTCTCAGGAGTCAAAGGAGAAGCCGGGGCGCTTGCTGCCGCCCGTCGCCGCAGTCTTTTCATAAAGCTGAACGGCGAGAACCTCACTGATCAGCAGGGTGACTTTCTTGCCCTCCACTTTCTCGCAGGTGAGCTCCAGCAGGCGGGGTTGACCGCTCTCCAGGGCTTGTCGGATCTGCTGATAAAGAGCTTCAGCGGCCTCGGCCTCCTTGCGCTGTACGGACACCGGGACGGGGCTCATGCGCAGGGCCAGTTCGATGACGTACACGGCATTGATGTCTCAAGGCGCTCATTCTCGCGGAGCAGCAGCGCGCCTGACTGTTCACGCCTGGGCATTTTTACTCATCGTTTCGCCCTGGTACGGATTTCTTGCTCCAGGACGGAAAACAACACCTAGGGTTGTCGTGTAACGCTTCATGAAGCGCCTTTCTCATGACGATCGCTGTAGGACGCGCGCCTCAGCGGGGATGGTTCGACATCCTCGATGACTGGCTCAAGCGCGACCGCTTCGTTTTTGTCGGCTGGTCCGGCATCCTCCTTTTCCCCACGGCCTACTTGGCCATCGGTGGCTGGCTCACAGGCACCACCTTCGTCACCTCCTGGTACACCCACGGCATTGCCTCCTCGTACCTGGAAGGTTGCAACTTCCTCACTGCTGCTGTCTCCACCCCCGCTGATGCGATGGGTCACAGCCTGCTGCTGCTCTGGGGCCCTGAAGCCCAAGGCGACTTCGTTCGCTGGTGTCAGCTCGGCGGCCTATGGGCCTTCGTGGCCCTGCACGGCGCCTTCGCGCTGATCGGCTTCATGCTGCGTCAGTTCGAGATCGCTCGTCTGGTGGGCATCCGCCCGTACAACGCCATCGCCTTCTCCGGCCCGATCGCGGTGTTCGTCAGCGTCTTCCTGATGTACCCCCTCGGTCAGAGCAGCTGGTTCTTCGCGCCATCCTTCGGTGTGGCTGCGATCTTCCGCTTCCTCCTCTTCCTCCAGGGCTTCCACAACTGGACCCTGAATCCCTTTCACATGATGGGCGTCGCCGGCATCCTCGGCGGTGCACTGCTTTGCGCCATTCACGGCGCAACCGTGGAAAACACCCTGTTTGAGGACGGCGAGCAGGCCAACACCTTCAAGGCGTTCGAGCCCACTCAGGAAGAAGAGACCTATTCCATGGTCACCGCCAACCGCTTCTGGAGTCAGATCTTCGGTATCGCCTTCTCCAACAAGCGCTGGCTGCACTTCTTCATGCTGTTCGTGCCTGTGATGGGCCTGTGGACCAGCTCCATCGGCATCATCGGCCTCGCCCTCAACCTGCGTGCCTACGACTTCGTGTCGCAGGAAATTCGCGCTGCAGAAGATCCCGAATTCGAGACCTTCTACACCAAGAACATCCTTCTGAATGAAGGTCTGCGTGCCTGGATGGCACCGGCTGACCAGCCGCACGAAAACTTCGTCTTCCCTGAAGAGGTTCTGCCCCGTGGTAACGCCCTCTGATCTAGAATGTGATCGTTATTAGCCCCCCGAAAGGGGGGCTTTTTTGTTGAGATGACATAGTTCAGAAATTTAAAGATCTAAAGAGTGCATTGAACGCCTGTTGTGCCACTGCATCAGTTTGGGCCTGTCGTTGCAGCAGGACGACGTCATCGTCGAAGGCAACAACGCCATACCCCTGATCCGACAGCTCATTGAGCTGGCGGAGATTGCGCTTCAGACCCTTGCGCTGTTTTCGAAACGTCTGAAACAGGCGCTGGTTGTGGAGATCGGCCGCAACCCACTCCACCGGAACGGGTTGGCCATCCTGATTCTGATAACGGTCGTGGTACGGAAAGCGGATCAGGACTTCACGATTGGCCAGGTGGGGGATCAGGCCCGTGGTGGCCGCAACACTGCTGTTGTCTGGAATGGTCTGGATCAAAGCAAGGGCCCGCTGGCCATGGCGGAACTGGGCCACGGGATCCCGGTAGATCCAGGGTTGGATGCTGTCTGGAATCATCCAGGACAAGCTCTGGTTTGGATTGGCCGTCACAGTGAACAAACAGGACAGGGCGATGGCGCCAGCCCAGATCCGGCGCAGGCGGCGAGATTCGAACAGCCCCTGACGGCTGCGCCACCAGAGCACGGCTCCAGCGAACAGCCCCGGCACCACCAGAAAGGTGTATCGGATGCTGATGGACAGCGGATTGTTGAAGCCCTGGGCCAGGAGCAACCCCAGCAGTGGCAGCCCCATCAGCAGCCAGCTGTCGATCGAGATGAAGGGCACCAGGATCAGCGGTAAGCCCTGGGCCAGTAGGTAGGTGATGGTGTTGCCCGGTGGCGACACCAGTTCGCGCAGCAGAACCAGAGGCTGGCGCAGCACTAGCCCAAGCACCTCCAGGCTGCTGGCCTGGTCGCGGCCTTCCAGGTATTGCCCGAAGTTCTCCACCATGAACCGTTGGGCGTTGTCTGCGCTGAACAACGGCATCAGAACGTTGGTGGACAGGGCCACCCATCCGCCACCGAACAGGATCAACGTCACGGCCATCGGCCAGCGCCCCCTACGGCGCAGACCCAGCCAGATCCCAACTCCCATCAGCACAACGCCGGTGTCCTCCCGAATCAGGGGAATGGAAAGAGCGGCTGCCCATGTGAGCCAGCGCTGCTGGCGCTCCAGCCCCAGCAGCAGCAGAAACACGCACAACGGCAGCTGACTGAGATCGGTGAAGTTGCTGAGCATGCAGGGCGCGATCACCGCATTTGCGCCGTAAAACGCGATGGTGACCAGGGCCGCCAGGTCGGGCTTGAGCTGCCGTTGCGCCAACCGGTGCAGCACCAGCCCAGCAGCGGTGATCAGCACCACCTGCAGCATCGGAAGGGCCCATTTCCCCAGCAGCCCCACCAGCGGAATCCATAACGCCAGGATTGGGGTGAAGTGCTGCCCGAGCCGGTGGTAACCGAGGGCGGGCAGCTCATCGCTGTGGATCACGTTGGTGGACAGCTGCGACGAGAGCGTGCTCTCGAAGGGGTGCCCCCGCAGGCCGTTCCAGAGCACCTGCATCAGGATGCCCTGGTCCATGGAGGCTGTGAGGGATTGCATACGCCACCACTGCAAGGCGCAGCCGATCAGCAGGAACAGTGCTGCGGCCAGACGGACACGCTGCTGCGCAGACTCAGCTGAACGGGGGTCTGGGGTCTGAAGCGAGGCCATGGAGTCGTTCAGAGTGCTCAGGTTCCGATGATCTGCAGAGTGTCAGGCCCGAGGGCCAATCCCGGCAGTGCCAGTCCTGGCGTTCAGCCTGATCGATCAGCCGCCGTTGCACCTTTCTGGTGGAACCCCAGCCAGGGTCGATAGGGTTCAGCAGCAGCACCGTCCAGGTTTGGTCGCTGAGTTCACTGTTGAAGGCGGCTTTGGGGAAGGCGATCCGGCGGCGCTGGCTGAGGTGAGGCACCAGGTAGCTCGTGGTGAGCACCGCGTCGTTCGGATGCACCTTGGCCAGGGCTTCCTGAGCTGAGTGCAGGTGCGGCAGCCGCTGCAGGTAGGGCCCTGTGAAGAACAAGGGTTTGGCCAGGGCCAGCCAGCAGGCTGCTGCCCAGATCAGGCTCCTGGGAAGTCGATGGCGGGGTCGGTCAGCTGCCAACCCTCCATCAATGGCCGCCAGCACGGCGACCAGCGCCAGGGGAAGGCTGTAGTGATGCACCAAGGTGCGGTAGCTGGCGGAGGCCGACAGCAGATTGACCAGCACCAGGGGAAGGGCGATCAGCAGGGTCGGCAGTGATCGCCGTCGCCAGAGCCAGATGCAGGGCAGGCAGAGCAGCACCAGGTACTGAAGGCCTCCGCTCCAGTCGAGGCTCTGCAGGATCTGCATCGGCCCGCCGCTGAGATGACTGAACATGCGAGCGGCGGCCTTGGGGCCTTCGCCATCGCGCAGCCAGGGATAGAGCCACCGACTCAGCAGCAGCAACCAGCTCGCTGCCAGCCCGCTGACGGCGGCACTCCATCGCCAGCGCTGGCGCCATGCCAGATCGAGCCCCATGCCGCCGAGTACCAGCACCAGCCCATCACGGGCCCCCAGCATCACCAGCAGCAGGGCTAACCACAGGCGTGGGCGTTCCGCCCGTTCGGCCCAGAGGGCCCAGGCGAAGGCGGGCATCACCCACGTTTCCGGGTGCACATCGAACAGCAGAGCGTTGAAGACGACGGGCTGCAGCCACCACAGTCCGCATGCCAGCCAGCAGCCCTGTCTGGAGACGCCAGCCTGCTGCGCCAGCCACCAGATCGGGATGGCCGTGAGACTCAGGGCCAGGGCTTGGGCCGCCAGCAGCCACTGCACCGATGGGAACAGCTTGTAGAGCAGACCGGTGCCATACAGCAGCCAGGCACCGTGATCCGCCAGCACGTGAACGTGCTCCATCGAGGAGATTGGTGGCAGCCCCTGGCTGATCAGCCAGACCCACTGGTCAAACAGGCCCAGGTCG
The DNA here is from genome assembly GCF_014280195.1 of Synechococcus sp. A15-24. Lineage (NCBI taxonomy): Bacteria > Bacillati > Cyanobacteriota > Cyanophyceae > Synechococcales > Synechococcaceae > Synechococcus > Synechococcus sp. A15-24. The sequence goes on along the minus strand of NZ_CP047960.1, from coordinate 2,005,291 downwards.
TAGGCGTTGCTGTGCAGCAGGCCATGCCGCATGGCGCTGCAGCCCCAGCCAATCAGCCCCAGACCGACGGCAAGACCCCAGAGCTGGCGGGGTGGTTTCATTCGCATTTCCATAGCTGCCACTCACCGCTGGCCGGGTCCTGGCTCGGCAGGCAGCCCGGCATCGGCTTGTTGCTCACCAGCCAGTAGGGCCCCTTGGGTGGCTCACTCTTGCGGTACTGCAGCAGGTTTCGGCCCCCATACCAGCCGAGGGATGGCCGAGTGGGCCCCTTCAGCCAAACGGACGCATCGGCCGGCAGCGCCCGTACCTGAGCGGCCACAGGCCGTGGATCCCAGCTTTCATTCAGCTCCCATAGCCAGAGGCGGCTGTGCCAGAGCGCAAGCAGCGCCAGGCCCCAGGCGATCACCAGGATCGCCAGCCCGCGTCGTCGCCGCTGGGGCTGGGGATGACTGATGGCTTGGCCTCCAGCCAACAGCCCGAACCCCGCCAGCAGCAGGCTGAGGCTCGGCAGTTCTGGCTCGCGGATCACCAGCGTGCCCAATCCAGCCAGGCTCAGTCCAAGGCCGAGGGCCTGCCAGCACCGGCCCACCCAGCGAGGCGTTCCGGAGTCGAGCAGTTGAGCCAGCCCTTCGGCGCAGAGCAGGGCCAGAGGCGGCCAGAGCAGGTGGCTGTACCAGGGCAACTGGGTGCGGAGCGGCAGCACCAGGGCAGCACTGCCGATGAGCAGCCCCAGTTCCCAGCGCCCGGCGGTGACATGGCGTTGCCGCCAGGCCCAGGACAGACCGATGGGCAGCAGCAGCAGCCAGGGCCAACCACCCTCTAGCACCTCCACCCATGGGGTCCACCAACCGTGGCCATCGCCGACGCTGCTGGTGATCCGGGCCAGTCCCTGGCCGCCCCACATCAGCAGCGCATCGTCGCCGCGCACACTCCAGTGCCAGAGATGCCAGCTCAGCCCGGGCAGCAGTCCCAGGCTGAGGCCGATCCAGCCGCGCCAGCGCGGCCAGCTGTTGCGGCCGCCCACAACCAGGGCGATCAGGCCCAACCCCAGCAGTGCCGGTGGTTTCAGCAGCAACACGCCACTGCTGGCGATCCCTGCGCTTAGAGCAACCAGGGGATGCTGACGGGCTCGGATCCAGCTCCACCACAACAGCAGGCTGCAACTCACCAACGTGCCGTCCAACATCGCCAGCCGGCCGTGACGGGCCATGGGCAGCAGGGTCATCAACACCACCCCCGCCAGCAGGGCCCTGCGTTGCCGGTCGGAACCACCGAGCTCCCTGCGCATCAGCACGATCAGGGGGACCGCCAGGGTGGAGAGCATGGCCGGCAGCAGTCGCACCAGGGCGTCCTGCTCTCCGTGGGCACGGATCAACTGGCCCATGGGGGCGTGAAGACCGGGGGGTTTGTTGAGGTAAGGCTGCTGCCATTTCATCGGCAGCAGGCTGGAGCTGGAGCGGGCCACCGTGGCCACGCGCCCTTCATCCCAGTCGCGCAGCGGCAGGTTGCCCAGACCCGGCAGCCAGAGCAGCAGCGTGAGCAGCCACAGCAGCAGTGGCATCAGCCAGCGCCGCTGATCCAGCAGCTTCGCCAAAGTTTTGACACCTCCGTTAGGGTTCAAGAGTCCCGACCGCAGTGGTGTGGTGGCATCTTCGGACCTTCGGGTCCTGGACACCACCGAATGCATCACCGGCGCTCATCAACCCTTTCAGGAGGAGGTGTCCATGCAATCCAGTTCTTTCATGCAGGGTCTGCTGATCGCGGAGAACGCCGGCTGAACGGCGCCCTCTAACTGATCATCCGGTTCCGCGGCACAAGCGGACTCGGCGAGAGCCCCCGGTCGGTCTTCCGATCGGGGGCATCGTTTTGATCAGGAGCGCCGGCGGGGGTCGGCAGGGAGTGGTCGATCCAGCTGTCGATCGAGGGCGGCTTCAAGGTTGGGATGCTGAACGCCATTGCGCTGCAGCACCACCACACCACTGTTGATGGCCTGCACCCGATTGCTGTCGCGATGGGCCGCCAGCCAGCGGCGAGCGTTGCGCAGCTGTTTCCAGTCGCCTCTGAAAGCAACCCCGTATTGCTCGAGCTGCTCGAGATCCACGGCGATCCAGTCCACCTGCTGGGGAGATCCGGATCGATCCAGATAGCCCGTGGCGAATGGGAAACGCACGAGCACGGCGCGTCTGGCGAGCAGCGGCACCAGGGGTGTATTGGCGGCCACGGTGCCATCGGCGGGGATGACGGACAGGGCCTGGCGAGCGGCGGCGCCATGGTGCCACTGACGCCATGGGGCGCTGTACACCCAGGGATCAATGCTGTCCGGGATCAGAAAGGACAGGCTGCGGTGGGGGTTGCTGCTGACCGTCAGCAGCAGAGACAGGCTGAGAGCAGCTCCCCAGGCCAGACGGGTTCGCGCTCCAGGGTTGGATTTTGGCCGACGCTGCCACCAGAACAGAGCGCCAAGGGCGAATCCCGGCACCACCAGCAGCGTGTAGCGGATGGTGATCGAGAGGGGGTCGTTGGCCCCCTGGGCCAGAAACAGCCCGAGCAGACTGGGGCCCGCCAGCAGCCAGGTGTCGAGGCTGATGACAGGGACAAACAGAAAGGGCAGGCCGTGGCCGAGCAGATACAGCAGGGTTTGACCCGGCGGATCCACCAATTGCTGAAGCAGCAGCAGGGGCTGGCGCAGGGCGTGGCCCACGATCCCGAGGCTTGAGCTGCTGTTCTCGTCCCCCAGATACTGTCCGAAGTTCTCCACCATGAACCGCTTGGCGTTGTCGTCGGAGAACAGCGGCATCAGCAGGTTGGTGCAGATCACCACCCAGCCACCACCCCAGGCGATCAAGGTCATGGCCAACGGCCAGCGCTGCCGTTGCCGCAGCAGCAGCCACAGACCGATGGCCACCAGCAGCACACCGGTGTCCTCGCGGATCAAAGGGATCCATAGGGCTGCCCCAGTGATCCACCAGCGGCGACGTTCCACCAGGCCGAGCATCAGGACAAACACGGCCAGGGGCAGCTGGCAGAGGTCGGTGTAGTTCCCGAGCGTGGGGCCGATAAGGGCATTACCTGCAAAGAAGCCGTAGGTGAGCCAGTTGGCAGTGCGTTCCGGCAGCAGACCCAAGGCCAGTCGATGCAATGTGAGGCCAGCCGCCGTGATCAGTCCCACCTGCACCAGCGGCAGGGCGGCACCTCCGATCAGCCCCAGAAGGGGTGTCCAGAGCAGGAGAGTGGGGGTGAAATGCTGACCAAGCCGCTCGTAGTCGACCGAGGGCAGCTCCCCGGCGTGGATCACATTGGTGGAGAGCTGCGAGGAGAGGGTGCTTTCAAACGGATGACCCTGGAGAGAGTTCCATAGCACTTGCTGAAAGATTCCCTGGTCGTAACTGGCCAGGAGCACCCAGGACCGCCAGGCCTGCAGCGCCAGCAGGACGGCTGCAAAGAGAATGGCGACGCGCAGGACCCGAGAGGACATGGAGCGCACAAGGAGCCGTCCCCACTGTGGGTGGTTGCCCACATGAATCAATTTTATGTTCGTAGCAAACGCTTTTAGGCGTTTTCTGTGACACCTGTTACTAGTCATTGAGGGAGCTGGCACAGGATTGCTTGGTTAAAGCTTGGTAAAGCCCTATGAGATCTAGGTGGCGCTGTTGCGCCCATGTTCTGTGTGAGGATCCCCCATGAAGCTTTTCCAGCAATTGCTGGTGGCTCCAGCCGCCCTTGGCCTTCTGGCCACCGGTGCCAATGCCACCGAGCTCAACATCAATGGTGTTGCTGAGTACTCCTCTTCTTCCAAGAAGGATCAGGTCACCAGCGTCACCCAGTTTTCTGACGTTTATCCCACCGACTGGGCTTACCAGGCTCTGAGCAACCTGGTGGATCAGTACGGCTGCGTGGCCGGCTACCCCAACGGCACCTTCCGTGGTGGCCGGGCCATGACCCGCTACGAAGCGGCTGCCCTGCTGAATGCCTGCCTCGATCGCGTCACCGAGGTGACCGATCAACTCAAGAGTCTTATTTCTGAGTTCGAGAAAGAACTCGCAATGATCGCCGGCAAAGTCGACGGTCTCGAGGCTCGCGTCGGCAAACTTGAAGCGACCCAGTTCTCCACCACCACCAAGCTGAAGGGTTACTCCGCTTGGGTCTTTGGTGCTGCTGAAGGTTTCGACGATGATGAGGGTGAGGCACTCACCTTCAACTACGACCTTCGTCTTGCCCTGAAAACGTCCTTCACGGGTAAGGACATGCTGACGACCGTTCTGCGTTCCGGTAACTTCGGTCCCTCCGTCTGGGATGAAGGTCTCACCTTTGTTGAGACCGCCATGTCCTCCGGTAACACCGTCAAAATAGGTCGCTTGTTCTACACCTTCCCTGTTGGTGAGAACCTGACGGTGACAGCTGGTCCTGTGGTGAGGACGGATGACCCTGGTATGTACGCCGGCTATGCAACCTTCTACCCCTCCGACCTGCTGCTGGACTTCTTCACCTATGGCGGTGCCTGGGCAACCAACAACCTGGCTAGCACCGGCGCCGGCTTGGGTGGTATTTATACGCTTGGAGACTCTGGTTTCAAACTCAGCGGCAACTACGTCGCATGGGATGGAAGCAGTACGGGCATTGGCCGTGCTGAAACCGGTTCGACATCTTCTTGGCAGCTTTTCTATGAAGGTGAAATCGCTGAAGGTAGCTTCTTGGCTCAAGTTGGTTATGCCTACGCGCAAAATGTTGGCCTGACCATCGGCACCAACAAGGCAGCTGCTGAAGCTGGTGACAGCCGTCATGGCTTCAGCATTGCTGCAGCATGGGCACCTGCAGATTCAGGTATCATTCCTTCTGTGAGTGGTGGTTACTCATTGTCTAACCCTGACGATTCAGACGAAGAGATCACCAGCTGGTACGCCGGTTTTGAGTGGTCTGATGTCGGCATTGAAGGTAACTCATTCGGCACAGCCATCGGTCAGGCTCCTAAAATCGAAGACGACTACAACATGATGTGGGAAATCTTCTATAAGTTTGCCGTTACCGACAACATCACCGTCACGCCGACTTACTTCATCATTGATGAGTATTCCGGCGATCTTTCAAGTGATTACGTCCAAGGTGCTTACGTGAAGACCACATTTACCTTCTGATCGCCAACGAAGAACCTCCACTTGTTCTTTCTTTTCCGACCCACCTCTTATGAGGTGGGTTTTTTTTGCCTTTAACTGCCACTCTGGCCTTTAAACTTGCTTTAAATTGTTCAAAGTGTAGTAATGGACACAAAATTGTGCGGACCCTTGTGGATGCTTTTGCTTCACCAGTATCTTTTTTAGGGACTCTCTGTCCACTTCCCTCAATTTTGGTGTGAGGAATCTCATGAAACTCTTACAGCAACTGCTGGTAGCGCCTGCCGCCCTAGGCCTCCGGCGCCAACGCCGCAGACCTGAACATCAACGGTGTGTCCGACTACTCGGCATCCGAAGAGCAGGTCACCAGCATCACCCAGTTCTCCGACGTCTACCCGACTGACTGGGCCTACCAGGCACTCGCCAACCTGATCGAGCGTTACGGCTGCGTCGCCGGTTACCCCAACGGCACCTTCAGTGGCAACCGGGCCATGACCCGCTATGAAGCGGCTGCCCTGCTGAACGCTTGCCTCGACCGCATCACCGAGGTGACCGACCAGCTGCGTCGTCTGATCAAAGAATTCGAAACCGAGCTGGCTGTGATCCGCGGCCGCGTGGACGGTCTGGAAGCTCGCGTTGGCGAACTGGAAGCCACTCAGTTCTCCACCACCACCAAGCTGAAAGGCAAGGCGAATTTCGTCATGGGTGCCACCAAAGCTCTTGGTGATAACCCTGGCAATATGAGGGATGACTACAACGCTGAGTACGGCGCTTTCACCTTCAGTTATGACCTGCGCCTGGGTCTGAAGACGTCCTTCACTGGTAAGGATTTGCTCTTCACTCGCCTCCGTGTCGGCAACCAGGGCGATGCCTCGGTTTGGGATGGCAACGGTGTTGGCTTGAACAAGCTTGACACTGGTGCTCCTGGCGGCAACGCTGTTGAGATTGATCGTTTGTACTATCGATTTCCCCTGGGCAGCGGATTTAAGGCTCAGATCGGTGCTCTGACCCGCAACACCGAAATGATGGGCTACAAGGCCAGTGCTTATGCCAAGGGTGGCCAGAAGGTTCTCGACTTCTTCGGTGGTTCTCTGGGAACCCCCGGCGTCTGGAACAAGGAAACTGGCAGCGGCTTCGGTCTGATCTACACCAACAAGAAGAGCGCCGGAAAGGGCAATCCTTACTGGACTCTTGCCGCTAACTACATTGCTGACTCCGGAGAGGGTGAAGATAGCAACCCCAATTCGGGTGGCTTCATGACCGATAACTCCGAAGCGAACATCACCAGCCAGATTGCCTACGGAACCAAGAGATGGGGCCTTGCCGCTGGTTATCGCTACGGACAGTGCGGAGCTAAATTCCGTACTGGTACAGAGTTCGCTGGTAAGGGCGACACTTCTTGCACCGTTGAAAATAAAGACGGCAAAGAAGTTCGTTCTGATGCCTATAGCCACAACTGGTCACTCCATGCCTCTGGCGCCCTGAGGAATCAGGCATGATTCCTTCCATTAGTGCGGGTGTTGGTGCTTCCTACAGCAACGGCAACGATGACTGGGAGGATGCGACCGAAATCCGTGAGATGGCCTCTTGGATGGTGGGTCTTACTTGGAATGATGTTTTCCAGAAGAAGAACGCCCTTGGAGCTGCTATTGGTCAGCCACGGTTCGTGACTAAGATTGATCGCAAAGGCGAAAGTGATTTTGTTGCCGATGGCAACTATGCCATGGAGCTCTGGTACAAGTTCCAGGTCACCAACAAAATTGCTGTAACCCCTGCAATTTACTGGCTTTCTCGTCCTTACGGATTCGAGACTCCCGACGACAAGTCCGTTGGTGTGTTCGGCGGTGTAGTTCAGACCGTCTTCAAGTTCTGATTCATAACCCGACTTCGGTCGGGTTTTCAGACTTGTTCCTCACACAGATCAGCCCCCCGTCAGGGGGGCTTTTTTATTGTGTTTAGTAATGGGTTAATGGGGTCAAGCACAACTCCCCAAGTTCGGTGCCTTCAGTTTGTTGTTGTAATGCTTCCTGCAGGAATTTGAGGGGATGGGTATGAAACTTCTCCAGGACCTTTTGGTCGCACCGGCAGCCCTGACATTTTTGATTGGTCTCAAATAGCACAAGCTGCGGATCTCAACATTATGTTGACGGTGCTTATGTGAAGTCCAACTTCATTTTCTAATTAGCAACGAAGAATCTCTACTTGTGCTTTCTTCCTCAACCCACCTTTTGTGAGCTGGGTTGTCTTTGGCTAACAACCTTCAACCTAATTATTTAACCTAAGCTTAAACTGGTTAAGGCGTAGTAATGGACACATAACAGTGCGGCCTCCTGTGCAGACTTTTCCTTCACCAGTATTTTTCTGGTGGACTCTCTGTCCACTTCCCTCAATTTTGGTGTGAGGAATCTCATGAAACTCTTCCAGCAACTGCTGGTAGCGCCTGCCGCCCTAGGCCTCCTGGCCTCCGGCGCCAACGCCGCAGACCTGAACATCAACGGTGTGTCCGACTACTCGGCATCCGAAGAGCAGGTCACCAGCATCACCCAGTTCTCCGACGTCTACCCGACTGACTGGGCCTACCAGGCACTCGCCAACCTGATCGAGCGTTACGGCTGCGTCGCCGGTTATCCCAACGGCACCTTCAGTGGCAACCGGGCCATGACCCGCTATGAAGCGGCTGCCCTGCTGAACGCTTGCCTCGACCGCATCACCGAGGTGACCGACCAGCTGCGTCGTCTGATCAAAGAATTCGAAACCGAGCTGGCTGTGATCCGCGGCCGAGTGGACGGTCTGGAAGCTCGCGTTGGCGAACTGGAAGCCACTCAGTTTTCCACCACCACCAAGCTTAAAGGTAAGGCTACCTTCGTTACAGGTGCCATTAATTCTGAGGCTGACGCAGACAAATCTGTCTATGACGCCTTGAGTTTCTCTTATGACTTGCGTCTTGGTCTGAAGACTTCTTTCACTGGTAAGGATCTTCTCTTCACCCGCCTGCGCGGTGGCAACATGAAGGATGGGTCTGCTTTCTCCGGTGGATTGCGCAAGTTGGATGTTTCCGGAATGTCTGGAAACGTCATGGAAGTTGATCGTCTCTACTATCGCTTCCCTGTTGCAAAAGGCCTGACCGCGATTGTAGGCCCTCTGGCTCGGAATACTGAAAGCTTGGGTATGAAGCCCACGGCTTACAAAGTGAAGACCCTCAATATGTTTGGTGGTCACTGGGGCACACCTGGTGTCTACAACAAGGAAACCGGCGGTTTGGTTGGCTTGATCTGGAAGCAGAAGGTAGCTAAAGGGGACCCTAAGTTCACTGTTGCCGTGAACTATGTCGCCGATGCTGGAGAAGCAGAGAACAGCGATCCCACCGCGGGTGGCATGTTCGGCTCCAACTCACGTGCTAATACGACTGCCCAGATTGGCTACGGATCTAAAAAGTGGGGTGTTGCCTTCGGCTATCGCTACGGTCAGTGCAAAGCAGGTTTCGGAACTGGCTTCTTTAAGGAGCAAAGTTGCGCTAAGGGCACTGATGTCTACTCCAATAACTTTGCTCTCAATGGTTTCTGGAAGCCTTCTGAGACTGGTCTGATTCCTTCAATCAGCGCTGGTTATGGATTCTCCTCCCTTGAGGGTTCTGACGTTGAAGAACTTGCTAGCTGGATGGTTGGTTTCCAGTGGGACAAGCTGGCAAAGTCAAGCCATAAGCTTGCTGTCGGATTCGGTGCCCCCCAGTACGTTGTCTCTCAAAAGGGCGATGACCCTGATGCCCCTGAACTTGCTATCGAAGCTTCCCTCAAGCTGAAGGTGGCTGACAAAATCTCAGTCATTCCTGCAGTCTTCTACCTTCCTGAGCAGTCTCAGGGTGTGGATGATGCGTCCCAGTGGGGTGGCGTCGTTCAGACCGTCTTCAAGTTCTGATTCAACGGCCCGACTTCGGTCGGGTTTTCAGACTTGTTCCTCACACAGATCAGCCCCCCTATCAGGGGGGCTTTTTTATTGTGTTTAACGGTGGGTTAATGGACTAGCACCACACCCCACGTTCGGTACCTTCAGTTTGTTGTTGAAATGCTTCCTGCAGGAAGTTGAGGGGATTGGTATGAAACTGCTCCAGCACCTTTTGGTCGCTCCAGCAGCACTGACGTTTTTGATTGCTCCCCTTTCGGCACAAGCTGCCGACCTCAACATTGACTCGGTTTCGGATTACTCTGCTACCCTCGATCTTGAACAAGCCAAGCAACTGCTCCAGCAGGTCACCAGTGTTAATCAGTTCAATGATGTATACCCCACGGACTGGGCCTATCAGGCCCTGGTGAGGTTGGTAAAAACCTATGGATGTGTGGCTGGCTACCCCAACGGCCGCTTCCGCGGCTACATCCCGATCACGCGTTATGAAGCGGCGGCATTGTTGGCCTCCTGCCTTGATCGTGTCACAGAGATGACCGAAGAGGTGGAGCAGCTGCTGAAGGAATTTGAATCTGAACTCAACTTCGTGGCGGGCAGCATCATGCTGCTGGAGGACCGCGTTGGATCCCTCGAAGCCAGTCAGTTTTCAACCACCACCAAGTTGAAGGGCAAGAGCACCTTCACCATGGGTTCCACCAAGGCCTATGGCACCAATGATGGTTCTAAGTACTACTGGGATTACGACAAGAAGCACCAGATCGTTGAAATTGATGGTCGTGAATCACCCCTTGGCTCCACGCAGAACAGTCGCTCCTGGCAGAAAACCCGTGAAGCCTGGCGTTCCGTTCACAACCGCGATGGTTCGCTGAAGGAAAAAGACGGCAAACGCGGTACAGAGATCATCAAAGGCACCAAGCTCGAGAAGCACTACAAAGACATCCGGTCTCGTAAGTTCCGAGATCACAAATCCTGGAAAAAGGATGCCACAGGAGGTGGTATCCGCGCCTACAACAGTCAGTACGGGGCCTTCACCTTCAACTATGAGCAGAAGCTGAACCTGAAGACCTCATTCACCGGAAAGGATCTCCTCTACGCAAGTTTCACAGCAGGCAACTTCTGCGACAACGCCTTTGCAGGCGACGGTGTGCCTCTGACAAAACTCAGCACCGCTCCTTGTACGGACGATATTCTTGGTTTAGGGCGTTTGTATTATCGCTTCCCTCTGAAGAATGACGAACTTATCGATCACTCGCTGATCTTCATCGTTGGTCCAATGGCGAGAAACACCGAGAGCTTGGGGATGTGGCCCTCGGCCTATAACCGTGGCGGAGCCCGCATCCTTGATTGGACCGGATTGGCGGGTGTGCCGAATGTCTATAACAAAGCCACAGGTGCGATGTTTGGTGTGATTTATAAGGAGAAGACTGAAAACAAGGGAGATCCAGCATTCTCGGTTTCGATGAACTATGTGGCTGAGGATGGTGGTGATGGTGATCCGGTGCTTGGCGGCATGTTCACCAACAACTCCCGCGGTAATTTCCTGGTCCAGGCTGGTTGGGGAGGCGAGGAATACGGTGTCGCCTTCGCGTATCGCTACGGCCAGTGCGGCACTGGCCAGCGCCGTGGAACCAATTTCATGATGGATGATTCATTCAATAACGAATGCTGGCGTGATGTCTGGAACTGGACGGAAGAAGATCTTTATCAAGGTGATTACATCGCTGAACGCAGTGAGCGCAACAGCCACAACTTCGCTCTGAACGGGTACTGGGTCCCCCAGGAGACCGGCTGGATCCCCTCCGTGTCTGTCGGCTATGCCCGCAGTGCCATCACGGGTTCGGGATTCTTCAAGTACTCCCCTGTGGCCAGCCAATCCTGGTTTGTCGGCCTCAAATGGGATGACGTCTTCGATGTCGGCAACGACCTTGGTGTCGGCTTCGGTATGCCCAACTTCGCGACTGAACTTGCCGGTGGACATACCCCGAATGATGCCAATTACCTCGTGGAGCTCTATGCCTCCTTCCAAGTAACTGACAACATTCAGATCACGCCATCGGTGTTCTGGATGTCACGTCCTCTGGGTCATTACACCGCCAACCTCAGCGGTGATCAGGATCAGAACGGTGCATCGACCTTCGGCATCTTTGGTGGTTTGATTCAGTCGGTCTTCCGGTTCTGATTCAGCAGCCATGGCCATTGCCTCCGATATCACCGGCCTGATCGGAGGCACACCCCTGGTTCGTCTCAACCGCCTGCCGTTGCGGTTCGGCTGTGGGGCAGAAGTGATCGCCAAGTTGGAAAGCTTCAACCCCTCAGCATCGGTGAAGGATCGCATCGCCAGCGCCATGGTGCTGGCGGCGGAGCAGGAGGGAACGATTCAGCCGGGGCGAACGGTGCTGGTGGAGCCCACCAGCGGCAACACCGGCATTGCGCTGGCCATGGTCGCGGCTGCCCGGGGCTACCGGCTCATCCTCACCATGCCAGACACGATGAGCACGGAACGCCGTTCGATGCTGCGTGCCTACGGGGCTGAGCTGCAGCTCACCGACGGTGCACAGGGCATGGCCGGAGCCATTGCCCTCGCCACTGAGTTGGTGAAGGAGATCCCGGAGGCTTATCTGCTGCAGCAGTTCGACAATCCGGCCAATCCTGCGGTGCATGAACGCACCACCGCTGAGGAGATCTGGAACGACTGCGACGGTCAGCTGGACGCTCTGGTGGCTGGCGTCGGCACCGGCGGCACCATCACAGGCTGTGCCCGTTTGCTGAAGCAGCGCAATCCTCAACTGCAGGTGGTGGCAGTGGAGCCGGCGGGTAGTGCTGTGCTTTCGGGCAGGCCGCCTGGTGCGCATCGCATTCAGGGCATCGGTGCAGGATTCGTCCCTGCTGTGCTGGAGCGTGATCTGATCGATGAGGTGATGACCGTGTCGGATGAGGAGGCGATGGATGTGGGCCGTCGTCTGGCGCGGCAGGAGGGTCTGCTTTGCGGCGTCAGCAGCGGTGCCGCCGTTGCTGCGGCTCTGCGGCTTGGTCAACGCTCCGAGTGGCAGGGGCGGCGTGTGCTGGTGATGCTGGCCAGTTATGGCGAGCGGTATCTGTCCACGCCGATGTTCAGTGGAGTCGCGTCCTCGCCGGCACGTCAGGACCCGATGCTGTGACGATGGAGGCAGAGACGGGAACCGATGGCCGATCCCTACGCCGAGCTTGGGGTGAGCAGCAGCGCCAGCGCTGCTGAGATCAAGGCCGCCTATCGACGCCTGGTGAAGCAACACCACCCTGATGCCGGTGGCGATGACCAGCGCATACTCGCCCTCAATGCCGCCTGGGAAGTGCTCGGTGATCCCGAGCGGCGCCGAGCCCACGATCGAACCAGGATTCCCGTGTCATCAGCCGCTGGAACCGCAGCTCAGGATCGAAGCCGGGCGGCAACGGGCCATGACCGCGCAGTGGAGGCCGATGACGCCCTCGTGCGCTGGTTGCGGCAGGTGTACGTCCCCATCGATCGGCTGCTCGGTGAGGTGATCAATCCCTTCCCCAAACAGCTCAAAGCCCTCTCGGCGGACCCCTACGACGACGCACTGATGGAGGATTTCTGCAGCTACCTTGAGAGCAGCGGCCGTCGCCTGGAGCGGGTGAAGGACCTGTTTCAGAGCCTGCCCACCCCTGTAGCGGCCCGTGGTTTCGGGTTGAGCGTCTACCACTGCTTCTCGGAGGTGGAGGACGCCCTGGCGGAGCTGGAGCGCTACACCATGGGCTACGTGGACGATTACCTCCACGACGGTCGGGAGATGTTGCGGGAAGCCAAGCAGCGGCGCAAGCGCTTGCAGGATGAGCGCCGCCGCCTGGAGATCGCGTGAACCGGCTCTGGCGGTTTTGGTTTGGGGTGGCCATGATCTGGCTGCTGGCCACGGCGGTGGATCGTCTGTGGTGGACGCAGCAGTACGGAGTTCCCGCCTGGGATCAGGCGGACTACCTCAACAGCGCCCTCGACCATGGCCGGGCCCTGGGATTGCTGCCCAGTGGCGGTTGGAACGGTTGGCTGGCGCTGCTGGATCTCTCCCCCAAGATTCCACCGCTCGCCTCTCTGGTGAATGGCACCGTGATGGCCATCAGCGGTGATGCCCCGGCGGATGCCGCCTGGAGCCTCAGCCTCTGGCATGGGTTGCTGTTGGTGGCCGTGGCCGGTTGGGGGCTACGGCTTCGTGGTGAAGGCCTGGCCCTGCTGGCTTGTCTGCTGACGGCCCTGGCTCCGGCGCTGTTGGATCTGCGGACGGACTACGTGCTGGAAATGCCGCTGGCGGCGGTGGTCACCCTGGCTCTGTGGAGGATGTCCCTCTGGTGTGACCCCAGGACCGGTGGACGTTGGGGACAAGTTGTTTGGGCAACCGTTGCAGCGTTGGCAGCAGTGCTTGTGAAGCAAAGCGCCCTGCTGACGCTGGCACCGGCTGGTGTCTGGGCTGCCTGGATTGCCCTGCGTCGCCGGGGAGCCTGGTTGAGACAAGCTTTGGTGCTGCCGTTGCTGGCGTCATGCCTGATCCTGCCTTGGCTCAGGCACAACTGGATCACAAGCCTGGGGGGCACGAACCGCGCGGTGTTTGAGTCCGCGGCCCGCGAAGGAGATCCCGGCCTGCTGAGCTTGGAAAGTTGGTTGTGGTACCCGCGGTTGTTACCGGAGCAGCTGGGGGTTGTGTTGCTGGTGATGGGAGTCTCCGGCCTCTTGCTCTGGTGCGCTCAGCGCTCCAGGACGGCTGGTGATGACGGCTGGTGCTGGCGCTGGCTGGTGATCAACCTGCTGGCGGCCTGGCTGCTCACCAGCCTGAGTCCGAATAAAGGCGATCGCTACATCGCCCCTCTGCTGCCGGCGTTGCTGCTGCTGTTGAGCCGTGGTTGGTGGCAGTGGGGCTTCTGGTTGCAGCAGTGGCGGCCTCGCTGGACCACCCCATTCCTGGGCCTGGGGATTCTGGCCTGTGTTCCAGCGGGCTGGGCCCTGCAACTGGAGCGCTTGCAGGATCGGCCGCGGGGGCCAGTGCAGGCCCTGGTGCAGGCTGCCGGTGGTGGCGATCCCGCGGTGGAGCCCCGCACCCTGATCGTGGTGCCCAGCACACCGGATCTCAACCAGCACAACGTCAGCTATTACGGCCGTCGGGGTGGCGGTCGGTTGGTCGGTCGTCAGCTGGGGGGCAGCCGCCGGGACCGGACTCCTGTGCTGGCCCGGGCGGAGTGGGTGGTGCTGGCCGAGGGGGATCAGGGATCGGTTCGCAAGGCAGCGCGCAAGCTCGACCGTGCCGTTCGCAGCAGCGGGGTGTTCGAGGAAGTGCAGCGCTTCCCGCGTCCGAAGGGTGGCAGCTATTCCCTCTGGCGGCGCCGCTCGGACCGACCGGTATCGGTGGGTTTCGCCGACGCGTTTCCCGCCCTGGCGCAGGGCTTGGCGGCGGGGCCCGCCGGTCTAGATCCGGTGTTTTCCGCCGTGGCGGTGGAGCACATGCTGGATGGCCATTTCAGCTACCGCCAGCAGGTGGACCGTCAGGCGCGGCAGCAGCTCGCCGCAGACCCTGACCACGCGCAGGCTCGATGGAGCCTGGCGCTGCTGGCGGTGCTGGCCAACCGCCCCGCTGCCGCTGCTGAACAATTCGCTGTGCTGCAAAGGCTGCAGCCACAGAGTCCCTGGCCTGCGGCGTATCGCAGCGTGGTGCTCCTCGCTGGCTGGATGCCCTGGTCGGCATCGGCCGTGGCAGATCAGGCCAGGTCCGAGCAGAACAATCCTGTTCTGATTGCGCTGGCCGATCTCAGTGGGGTTCTCGGGGGTGCCGTCTGGCGTTTGGCCTCAGCGATCAACAGTGTGCCCAAGGCGGTGGAGATGGTGGAAAGCGCCCTGAGTCAGCCGCAGGATTCCAACTGATCCATCCGCAGCCAGACATCCGGCACGGGCCGGTTCCAACGCACCTGGCCGTAGTCCCCTTTCACCAGCAGCAGCTCCCCAGGACCTTCAAAGATGTAGTCCGGTGCTATGGGGTCGCTGGCGGCCGCCTCAAGGCTGGCGTTGTAAGCCGCACGGTTCACTTTCACCAGGGCGCCCTTGCGCAGGGCCGCCGGTTTGGCCTTGGCGGGGGCCTTGCTGTCGGTTTCGGCCATCTGGGCGAGCAGAAGTCTTCTAAAGGCTAAATGCCATCGACGATCGATCCAGGCTGGTCTCTTCATTGGCTGGAGATTCGCCTTAGCCTCCCCGACGCGGATTTCAAGGACCCATGCGATTGCTGCTGCTGGGATGCACTGGATTTGTCGGCAAGGAGCTGGTTCCCCAGTTGATCCAGTCCAGCCATCAGCTCACCCTGGTCAGCCGTCGCTTGCCCCGGGGATACGACGCTGAACGCAGCGATGGTCGCTTGACTTGGCTGCAGCTTGACCCGGCACAGGCCGCCAGCTGGCATGACAGTTCCCTTCAAGGCGCCCTCAGTGAGGCGGATGGTGTGGTGAACCTTGCCGGTGAGCCGATCGCCGAGCAGCGTTGGACCCCTGCCCATCTGAAGGTTCTCGAGAACAGTCGACTGGAGACCACGCGCCTGTTGGTGGAGGCGATTGCGGTTCTGAAGACGCCACCTCAGGTGCTGGTGAATGCCTCCGCTATCGGGTTTTACGGCACCAGTCGCGAGGCCTGTTTCCAGGAGTCCAGTGCTGCCGGTTCCGATTTCCTGGCCTCGTTGTGTGAACGCTGGGAAGCCGCGGCAGCAGCGGTTCCAACCGGCACCCGCCTAGTGACCGTGCGGATCGGCATCGTGATTGCCGCCGGTGGTGGTGCACTGGGCAAGATGCTGCCGGTGTTCCGTGCCGGCTTTGGCGGACCCATCGGTTCGGGGCAGCAGTGGATGAGCTGGATCCATCGCAATGATCTCTGCGCCCTGATTCAGCGCGGTCTGGAGGATTCGGCCTGGACTGGTGTGGTGAATGGTGTCGCCCCTCAGCCTGTGTCGATGAATGAGTTCGCGCGGGAGCTGGGCCGCAGCTTGGGGCGTCCCAGCCTGTTGCCTGTGCCCGGTCCGGTGCTGCAGGTGCTGCTGGGGGATGGCGCCAAGGTGGTGCTGGAAGGTCAGCAGGTGCAATCGGAGCGGCTGGACAGCCTCGGGTTCAGCTTCCGCTATCCCGACCTGTCTTCAGCACTCGCCGCTGCCACCAGCTGAGAATTCCACTGAGCAGGGCCGCCATGATCAGCAGGCTGATGGCTGGGGTGAACAGCGGCTGCCAGAGGGCTTGAAACAGATCCATCGGTGCGCTGCGGCCCTGGGTCTGGGCCGCGACGGCCACCCCGAAGAAGCCGGCGCCGAGGATCACCACGAGCACGTTGAGCATCAGCAGCCGATCCAGCCAGCGTTTCCAGGTCGGTTCCGAGAACGCACTCATGGCAGGAGGTCGCTGATGGCTGCGGCCATTCTTGTGCCACCTCCCGTGGTTCCGAGGCGACGGCTTGCCTCGCGTCGGCACTGCTTCTGCAGCTCGTGATCACTGCCGGAGCGTTCCAGCAAGTCCAGCGCCAGAGCAGCCGTGGCTTTGATGTTGTTACGGGAACCGGCGTTGCCGGGGGCACAGAAGACGGTCGGCCCCAGCAAGCGGCGCTGGGCTTCCGCGAAGCGGGCGGTGAACTGGGGACCCTGGCCAGGGAGTTGCAGGGCTGGTTTGGCGAGACCCACGGCCTGTTCGATCGCAGTGCCAGCCATGCCGATGATCAGATCGCTGTGCTGAAGCACGGCTTGAAAAGCCCCTCGCTGCACGGAGATCGGCAGCGTTCCCTCTCGGCTGAGGACCCCCCGCTCTAGATGCCAGCCAACGCGGCCGGCCAGGGTCTGCAGTGCCGCATCCTCCAGGCTGGACACAAGGGCCAGATCCAGGCTCAGATCCGCATCGCGGGGGAGCTGCTCGATCAGTTGCAACAGCAGCAGAAGGTTCTCCTCCAGTTCCGGCCGGCGACTGCCGGGCAGCAGTCCGATGCGGCGACGGGCGGTTGGCAACGCATCAGCCGGCGTCAGCACCGGGTCCATGAACGGGTTGCCAATGAATCTCACCGGGCGTTGCAGCTGGTCTGTGAGGTCGTCCGCTGTGAGCTGATCCCGGCTGAACACCGCCTTGAAACGACGGGTGGCGAGCAGTTCGCCGCAGGGCCATGGCAAGCGCAGCCGTCCCTCGTAGTGGCTTGAGTAAGCCACGAGATAGGTGGCCACGGGCCTGCGGGTCAGCCAGGCGGCGATCACCGGGATCACATCCCCCACCACCACAATCAGGTCAAAGCGATGACCGTTGCGCAGTAGACGCAGCATGCGCCGCAACAGGTAGAGGATCTGCCCTTGAACCAGTTCCGTCAGCCGGCCGCGCAGGCTGGTGTAGCCGATGCCTCCGGTGCTGAATTCATGGCTGCGTCCAAGCAGGGCTATCCCAGCCTGTTGGTAGGGACTGCCCAGCCCCGCCAGTGGCAAGGCCTGCACGCTGTGGCCCATGGATTGCAGGGCCTGGCCGATCAGGGCGCCGGAGACGTCCTCACCGTGACCATTGCTGAGCAGCAGGATCTGTCCCATGGATCGTAATTGCTGCTGTGTGATGGATTCAGAGGTTCAGCCAGGACTTCACTTTTTCGAGCGCTTTCCAGCCCGGGCGCCTCACCAGGCCATCGTCCAGGGCCCCTGTGAGGTCATCGGAAATCTGGGGGGCCATGGTCAGCACCTGCTGCACCATCTGGATCTGATCGCGCACACCCTTGGAATCCGTCTCCAGCAGCGCCAGGCTGAGGTTGATGCGGGCCTGGGGATCCTGGGGACTGAGCTTCACGGCGAAACGGGCTGACCGCAGGGCTTCATCGGGTTGGTCGCAGAGCAGCTGCAACCAAGCCAGGCAGGTCCAGCCCGCCGCCTGGCGGGGGGCGATTTCAGTGATCTTGAGGAAGTCGGGCAGGATCTCGGCGGCGCTGGCTCCGGCCTGGTAGCGGGCCATGGCCTGGTCGAACAGGTTCTCCTGGCTAGACTCCATGGGTAGGCGTGCTGAACACCTCTTCAGATTCCCACGCGGCGCTTTGGGGTCAGACCGCGAAGGAGCTGCCGCAACCGCAGGTCTGGCTGGCGTTCGGGTTGGTGAAGTTGAACCCACCACCGATCAGGGCGGTGCTGAAGTCCAGCTGCATGCCGTAGATGTACAGCAGGCTCTTGGGGTCGCAGATCACGCGGAAGCCCTGGCCGTTGGCGGCGACGTAATCGTAGGTCTCGTCGTCCTCGAGGGTGTCGGAGGCCGGCACGAAATCCATGGTGTAGCTCATGCCGCTGCAGCCTCCTGAGCGCACACCCACCCGCAACACCTGCTGATCACCCTGTTCACTGCAGAGCTTCGCCAGCTGCTGCATCGCCGGCTCCGTGATCAGGATGCCCTTGCCGTCCTTGGCGGTGTGGGCCGGCGCTGGGCTGGTGGTTGAGGTCATCGGTGACGCAGGCTCGTGCCCTCACTTTATGGAGCCTGATACATAGAGTCGCCATCAGTTGCACACCAAAAGGTGCGGGTCGCGATTGTCGGTTCCGGTCTCGCGGGCCTCTCCGCTGCGGTGGATCTGGTGGATGCCGGTCATGAGGTGAACCTCTACGAGGCCCGTCCATTCATGGGCGGCAAGGTGGGCAGCTGGGTGGATGACGGCGGCAACCACATCGAAATGGGGTTGCATGTGTTCTTCTTTAACTACGCCAATCTCTTCGCGCTGATGCGGAAAGTGGGTGCATTTGAGAATTTGCTGCCCAAGCAGCACACCCATCTGTTTGTGAATGAGGGCGGTGATCTGCGGGAACTGGATTTCCGCTTCCCGATCGGAGCTCCGTTCAATGGCCTCAAGGCGTTCTTCACCACGCCGCAGCTGAGCTGGATCGACAAGTTGCGCAATGCCCTGGCCCTAGGCACTAGTCCGATCGTGCGGGGTCTGGTGGATTACGAAGGGGCGATGCGCACCATCCGCGCCCTGGACTCCGTCAGTTTCCAGGATTGGTTCGTGGGCCATGGCGGCAGCCCGGAAAGCATTCGCCGCATGTGGAATCCCATCGCCTACGCGCTGGGATTCATCGATTGCGAGGCGATTTCGGCCCGCTGCATGCTCACCATCTTCATGATGTTTGCGGCCAAGACCGAGGCCTCGAAACTCAATCTGCTAAAGGGATCGCCCCATCGTTGGCTCACCGGGCCGATCCTGGAGTACATCCAGGAACGCGGCGGCACCTTGCACCTGCGCCACCGGGTGAAGCAGGTGGAGTTCAGCGATGGCGAGTCCCCCGAAGTGACGGGCCTGCAGCTGGGCACGCCGGAAGGGGACATCCGCGTTGAAGCGGATGCCTATCTTGCCGCCTGTGATGTGCCCGGGATCCAGAAGTTGTTGCCGGAGGACTGGCGCCGTTTCCCCCAGTTCGATGCCATCCATCAACTGGAAGCGGTTCCTGTAGCCACGGTGCAGCTGCGGTACGACGGCTGGGTGACGGAGCTGGGTGAGTCCCAGGACGCGCAGCGCCGGGATGTGGCAACGCCCACGGGGCTGAACAACCTGCTGTACACCGCCGATGCCGATTTCAGCTGTTTTGCGGATCTGGCCCTGGCCAGCCCGGAGGACTACCGCAAGGAGGGAGAGGGTTCCTTGCTGCAGTGCGTGCTGACGCCTGGTGATCCCTGGATTCCCAAATCCGTGGAAGACATCGTGGCCCACACCGATCGCCAGGTGCGTGCCTTGTTCCCCTCAGCCCGGGATCTCAAACTCACCTGGAGCAACGTGGTGAAGCTGGCCCAATCGCTGTACCGCGAGGCTCCCGGCATGGAGCCTTACAGGCCGGATCAACGCACGCCGATCCAGAACTTCTTCCTGGCCGGCAGTTACACCCGCCAGGACTACATCGATTCGATGGAAGGGGCCACGATGAGTGGTCATCTGGCGGCGGCCGCCATCCTGGATCAGCCCGTTAGGCTCGCCACGAACACAGCAGTGGCTTGATGGGACGCTGGCTTGACCACTCCGTCACCACTGAGGTTCAGGCGCCGGCCGAGGACGTCTGGGCGGTTTGGAGCGATCTGGAGGCCATGCCCAAGTGGATGCGCTGGATCGAATCGGTGAAAACCCTCGATGATCCTGATCTCACCGACTGGACCCTGGCGGCCCAGGGCTTTCGGTTCCACTGGAAAGCGCGGATCACCCAACGGGTGGAGGCCCAGCAACTGCACTGGGAGTCCGTCGGCGGGCTTCCCACCAAAGGCGCTGTGCGCTTTTATCCCGAGTCGGCTGATCGCACGGTGGTGAAGCTCAGCGTCAGCTATGAATTGCCCAGGGTCTTGGCACCGTTGATGGAGCCCAGCATCCTGGGGGGGATTGTCACGAAGGAACTGCAGGCTAACCTTGACCGTTTCCGGGATCTGGTGGAGAAGGTGGGCTGAGCAAGCCCTGAATTCGTGTCTGCTAGTGGGATTGCTGGCCCTTGCCGCCTGTGGCAGCGACAACTCCCCTGTCGCCACGATCACTCCGCCCCAGGCGCCACCCCCAGAGGTGGAGCCAACGGTTCCAGTTGTGACCGCAGCTCCGGATCCCGGCCTCATCCCTCTGCCGTCGGTGCAGCAGGTCCGTGAGGCGGCACCGGCCGGGCGCCCGGATCCGTTTCAGCCGTTGCCGGGGCTACGCGGAGATGGCACCGCACCTGGTGCCGATGGAGCCATTGACCCCTCCTCCGGTCTGACGTTGACCGGCGTGATGCTGGTGGGTCAGCAGCGCCGCGCTCTGGTTCAGTCCTCCTCTGGCAGTGCCGTGCTCTGCATCGGTGCGGATGGGCGCTGTGCGGCCGATGATCTGCCGATGTTGCCGGAGACCTGGTCGGTGCTGGGCATCGATGTGCAACGCGGTTGCCTGCAGTTGGCGCAGGACGGAGACCCGCGGGAGGAGATCTGCCTCAGCTGAACCAGTTCAGCCCAGCAGCTGGCAACAGGCGTTCACCAGGCCCTCGAGGTCGTGGGGATCAGCTTCCGCATCGATGCGACCGAACCACTGGCGGCAGCTGCGGCTGGTCTGGGGGCCGATGGACACCAATTTCAGAGCCTCCAGGCGTTGCGTCCAGCCAGGACCGAAGCGTTGCAGCAGCAGTTGTGCCGTGTGGGCAGCCGTCTTGCCGCTGCTGAACAGGATGGCGTCCACCGTTCCAGCCTCAAGGGCTTCGGCGGTGCGCTCGGGCATGGCGTCGGGACAGCGGGACTCGTAGGCCGCCACCTCCACCACCCTCACCCCAGCTTCCCCGAAGGCTTCCGCCAGCACGGTTCTGCCGCCGCTCTGCACCCGTGGCAGAAGCATCCTCAGGCCATAGCCGGAGACGGGAAAGTGGTCGATCAGGCTGTCGGCCACGAAGCTCGGCGGTACGAAATCGGCTGTGGCGCCAAGATCTTCCAGGGCTCTAGCGGTTTTGCGACCCACAGCGGCGATGCGCAGGTTGGTTGGACGCCGCAGCAGGCTGCGGCCGAGGCGTTGCAACCGCTGCTCCACCGCCTGCACGCCGTTGGCGCTCGACACAACCAGCCAGTGGAAGTCCTCCAGTTCCAAGAGGGCATCATCCAGCGGTCCCCAGTCGTCGGGGGGGCCAATTACCAAGGCGGGGAGGTCAAGCACCTGTGCGCCTTGGGTTTCCAGCAGTCGTCTGGCTTCCCCCTGTTGGTCGGCGGCGCGGGTCACCACCACCGTGCGGTTCTGCAGCGGCTGGCTCAAGCGATGGGCTCCAGGTCCAGCTTGACGATGCCCTGGGCCTTGGTGCGTAAGGCCTGGGCGTCGACCGGTCGCCCCTGGGTCTCCAGCAGGGTGATGGCGGTGCGGAAGGCCGCGCGGGAGCCTTCGATGTCGCCCCCCAGCAGCAGGGCAACAGCACGGTTCTGATGGCAGGCGGCGTTGTTGGGGTCGAGCTCCACAGCGCGGCTGTAGGCCTCAAGGGCCGCCGCGATGTCGCCGCGACGGCGCAGCATCAAACCCAGGTTGTACCAACCCAGGGCCACTTCCGGGGCCCGTTGGGTGGCGGTCTGGGTCAGGGCAATGGCTTCATCGAGTTCGCCTTGCTCCATCAACCGGGCCGCCAGGTTGAGGCGTGCCCCAAGGCTGATGCGGGCATCGAGGGGAATGTCCAAAGCCTGCCGGTAACAGGCCACGGCACCGATCGGATCGCTGGGGCTGAGGGCCAAACCGAGGTGCAGCAGCAACTCGTAGCGTTCCGTGCTGTCGCCTCTGGCTTGATCCAGGCCGCGGCGCAGCAGTGGGATCGCCTGGACGTGCTGCCCTTCACTGATCATCAGGCCGCCGAACTTGGCGCTGGCGTAGGGATCCCCGGGATGGCGATCCAATTCGCTCTGCATGGCCTGGCGCAACCTCTCTGCTTTATCGGTACCGGCGAGCAGTTCCGGCCGGTAGCCGTCGTGAAGGATGGCTGGTTCGCTGCAGTCGGCGATGCGCCATTGGGGTTCGCGGGCCAGCAGCTCCCCAACGCTGTCGTCGATCATCGAGTGATATGGGCGGCTCCAGCGGATGGCGGGATGGCGGCGAAACAGACGGCTGACGCTGGAGTAGGGCGCCATGGCAGCTCCCACCTCGTAACGCAGCAGGTTGATCACCAGCACATCGGGTTGTGCCATCAGGGCCTTAAGGCTGGGGATGACCTCCGGTCGCAGCTGTTCATCGGCATCCAGCACCAGCACCCAGTCGCCGTTGAGGAAGGTAAGGGCGGTGTTGCGGGCGGGGGCGAAATCACCTGGCCACTCCACCTGTTCCACCCGGGCGCCGGCCGCTTTTGCCACAGCGATGGTCGCGTCGGTGGATCCGGTGTCCACCACCACCATCTCGTCTGCAAACTCCCGCACGGAGGCCAGGCAGCCCGCCAGCCGCGCCTCCTCGTTGCGCACGATCATCGAGAAACTGAGCATCGCTGGCGGCTCGGATTGGCGGGAGGTTAGGCCGCTCAGTCGGTGAAGTCCCGGCTCTGGGGGCTGTCTGATGGCTGTTGCAGCAGGCTGCTGAGTAGCTGGCACTGGGCCTCTGGCATCTGCCCTGGGCTGAAGGCTGCCGCGATGGAGGGGGCCAACACAGAGCGCAACTCCTCCCAGAGATATGGACTGCCGTACACGATCAGGCCGGCCAGAAGATCCAGCCGTTGCAGCTGTTGCACCGCAGCGCGCCAGGGTTCCTGCCGGTCGCGTTCACCGCGGAAGGGATTCCCCCGCAGAAACAGCTGCAGCAACACCGGGCCATCGCCCAACCGCTCCAGCGCCAAGGGGGCCTCTGGGTCGTCCTGCCAGGGGGAGACCCCCTGGCCGTGAATCACAACGCTGCGGAATCCATGCTGTTGCGGCAAACGCAGGGCTGGGGCTGCACCGTTCAAAGCAGGGCAGGGCCAGGCGGCATCGACCCGGATCAGGTTGATGCCTTCGCCAGGGGGAATGGGCGCGGTGAATGACTGTTCCAGGCTGGCGGTCACCAACTGCTGTTCCAGCTCCCGTTCCGCTGGGGTGGGTAAGGGGAGCCCAGGCGATGACGGCTGCACCCGGGCCAGCGCCTCGCGCCGCCGCCTGAGGGCGGCATGCAGCCGTTGGATGGGGATGCGTCCCTGGGCGATGGCCTGACTGATGCCGGAGATGGCGGCATCGGCATCGGCGGGCATCAGGATCAGATCAGCGCCGGCCTCAAAGGCCAGCACGGCAGCATCCGCTGGGCCATGGCGAGCTGTGATGGCTTCCATCACCAGGGCGTCCGTCACCACCAGGCCGTTGAAGCCCAACGCTCCCCGCAGCAGATCGCTCAACACGACGCTTGAAAGAGTGGCGGGCTGCTGGGGATCCAGCTGCGGCAGCAGCAGGTGAGCGGTCATCACGCTGTCGACGCCGGCGGCGATGGCTGCGCTGAAGGGTGGGAATTCCACCTGCTCCAACCGTTCACGGGAGTGGGGCAGCACCGGTAGGTCCAGGTGGGAATCGCTGGCGGTGTCGCCATGGCCCGGGAAGTGCTTGGCGCAGCCCAACACACCGCCACGGGCCAGGCCCCGTTGGAAGGCAGCGGCAAGGGCGCCGGCGGTGGTGGGTTCCTCACCCCAGGCCCGCACGTTGATCACCGGGTTGGCCGGGTTGTTGTTGACGTCGCAGACCGGGCCGAGCACCCAGTTCAAGCCGCAGCGCCTGGCCTGGTCTGCGGTGCAGTGGCCATAGCGTTCCGCCAGGGCGATGGCTTGTTCTGGGTCGATCTGGTGCAGCCGCCCCAGGGCCAGGGGGGGGACCAGCCAGCTGGCACCATCAAACCGCTGACCGACGCCTTCCTCCACATCAGCGCAAAGCAGCAGCTGCTGATCACTCCAGCTTTGGAGTTGCCGGGTGCGTTGCTGCAGTTCCACAGCGCTGCCCCCCAGCAGGATCACCCCGCCAACTCCGGCGTTCAGCAGCCGTTGCAGTTCGTCATTGCTGAGCTCCCACTGGGGATACCGACGATGTTGATCATCGAGGTGGCCACTGGCGCGCACCACCAGCAGCTCGGCCACCTGCCGCTGCAGCGGATCACTCGGCCGGCAGCTCATCGCTTCCCGCCGGGATCTCCCCTCGCTCCTTGCGCTCGTCCTCGAGTTTGTTGAGCAGACCCAGCACCGAGGTGCCCCTCTCGATGCCGCGGTCCAGCTGGAACACCACATCCGGTGCGCGACGCATCTGCAGCCGCCGGCCGAGTTCTCCCTTCAGATAGCCGCTGGCGGCCTGCAACCCTTCCATCACCTGCGGTTGGCTGGCCTCATCGCCAAAGATGCTCACGAAGATCTTGCAGTGCTGCAGATCACCGGAGACCTCCACGTTGGTGATGCTGACCATCCCCTGATGCACCCGTTCGTCGCGGATGCCATTGATCAGCAGTTCACTGGTTTCCTTGCGGATCAGGGCCGCCACCCGCTCGACTCGACGCCCCTGTGCCATCACGCCATCGGTGCTGAGGTCACCATGGCACGCAGCACCAGGCTTAGGCTGATGAAACCGCTGATCAGGGCACCGATCAAGGCCACGGCGGTGACGGGATTGCTGCGCCGCCGGGCCAGGGGCTCTGCGACGGAATTCATCACGCCCAAGGTGAACGCCACCAGATAGCGGGGGTAGCGGGTGACGTTGAGGAAGAACTCCCGCATGTGCTGGCGACTGGTGGAATCTGCTGGCTACTCTGCCGGGCCCATGGATCCATTGGCCATGCTGGAGCTCCATCAATTCCGCCACTCCGCCTTCTGCCTGAAGGTACGGATGGTGCTGCAGGCCAAAGGGCTCAGCTTCCGCACTGTGGAGGTGACGCCGGGCATCGGTCAGGTGGCGGTGTTCCGCCTTTCGGGGCAACGGCAGGTGCCGGTGCTCGTGGATGGCGATCAGGTGATTGCTGATTCTTCTGCCATTGCCCGTCATCTGGAACAGCGCGAAGCGGATCCGGCGCTGATTCCTGCTGATCCGCGTCAGGCCGCTCAGATGCACCTGATCGAAGACTGGGCTGACACCACCCTGGCAATGGCCGGTCGCACGGCCCTGGTGCAGGCGGCGGCGCTGGATCCAGAGTTGCGAGTGGCGCTGTTGCCCGATGACCTGCCCGACCCCGTGCGGTCGGTGATGGGAGCCATCCCCGGCGGGTGGGTGAACAACGTCACCGAACTGGTGAACCAGGGCGAGCGTGCTGAGCTGCTGGCGAGCCTGGACCAGTTGGCGGCCTCGGTTGAGGCGTCCCCCTGGCTGGTGGGCGACAGCATGACCCTGGCGGATATCGCCGTGGCTGCTCAGCTGTCGTTGCTGCGCTTCCCCTCGTCCGCCGGTGCGGCTCTTGCTGGCAAGGGGGTTCCGGGTCTGAGCGATCACCCCAAGCTGCAGCCGCTGTTCCAGTGGCGTGATCAGATCGAGCTCAAATTGATGGAGCGGACCCTGGAAGAGGTGTGAAGCGCAGGTGGTAGTGGTGATGGGCGACGGCCTGATCCCGCAGGCTTTCTCCCGGGGAGGCATAGCGCCCCTGCCACTGTTCGGCGCAGATGGCGTCATCGCAGCGGCTATAGCGGCTGAGGGTTTCGATCCGGCTGAGTCGCGGTGCTCCGGGGGTGTGCAGGATCTGCAGCACCAGTTCATCGGCCAGGAAGGTGTCGGCCGTCGGGGAGTCCTGACGGCGGCCCGTCACCGTGGTTTCAAGGTACAGATCTCCTTTGAGTCGGGTGATCTGACGGTTGGCGGAGTCGGGGTCGTCCTCCACCCGCAGCAGCTGCTCCCCGAGTAAGGCGCGGCCGATGGCGGTGGCATTGAAGCTGCGATCGCCGACGAGCCGGCCGCGGCGATCCGTTTCAAACCGTGCCTGGTGCAGCAGCGGTGGGTCGCCTGGGGCATCGAGATCGATGCTCTCCACCTGCCAGAGCCCGGCAAACCATTCGGGATAGATCAAATCGTCCCGATTCGACGGCCGCGGCAATGGTGCCGGCAGGCTCCAGTTGGGCCAGCTGTTTAGCCGTTGCTCCAGGCTGCTTTGTGCCCAGGCGGGACCGCCACTGAGCAGGATGGTGAGGCTGATCAGCAGCATCCACACGCGCCGTTCCATGTCTGATCCCCTGATCCGTGCCCTTGATGACTATGTGGTGCTGGAGCCCGGCAAGCCGGAGCAGCTGCTCAGCGCCGCCGATACGTTGACATGGCTGAGCGGTTGGTTGCGGAGCCTGGATCAGTTGCCGGCCGATCTGGCGGATCAACCCGATCTGGATGCAGCGGCGCAGCGGTTGATCGATACCGCCTGTGATCTGGAGATCAGCCCTGGGGTGACCCTGCAGTGGTTTGCGGTGCGGTTGGAGCCGCCAACGGCTTGAGCTCAGTCGGTTCGGCGCTGGGTCGGATCTTTCAGCAGGCTGGGCAGCAATTGCAGGATCTCGTCGGTGACGGCGTCGGGCGTTTCTTGGTCGATGACCACGGTGAGATCGGCCTCCGCATAAAAGGGCCTGCGTTGGTTGAGCAGCGTGTTGAGCGCAGCGTCTGGATCGACGGTTTGGAGCAGCGGCCGCACGGTGCTGTCCGCTTTGAGGCGTTGCATGAGTTGCTCTGGCACCACATCCAGCCAGATCACGACGCCACTGTGCAACAGCCCCCAGTTCTCCTGTTGCGTGACCACTCCACCGCCGGTGGCCACCACCAGGGAGTGACGTTGGCTGATGGCGTTGAGCACCTGGCTTTCCAGGGCCCGGAACCCTGCTTCACCGTCCCGCTCAAAAATCTCCGGAATGCTGCAGCCGGCGGCCTGCTCTATCACGGCATCGGCATCCACAAAGCCATACCCCAGTCGTTCCGCCAGGGGGCGACCGGTGCTGGTTTTGCCGCTGCCCATCATCCCCACCAGATACAGGCTGCGACCGCCCAGGCGCTGCTTCAGGGAGGGAATTGGGTCCGACATGGCTCGAGATCGCCGTTAGCTCATTAGGATGCCTCGGGGCCGGAACGTCACATGACTGAAACGAAGTCACCACCACGCCACGGCCAAGGTCGCGGCTGCGTGATCACGCGGCGGGCCTGTTTCAGTGCCAGCCACCGTTATTGGCTGCCGGAGCTGTCGGCGGACGACAACGCGGCTCGCTTCGGGCCCTGCGCTATCGCCCCTGGCCATGGCCACAACTACGAGCTGATCGTGTCCATGGCCGGCGGCCTCGATGCCGATGGGATGGTGCTCAATCTCTCGGAGGTGAAGCACGCCATCCGCCAGGACGTGACGGGCCAACTGGACTTCCGCTTCCTCAATGAGGCCTGGCCGGAATTCGATGTATCGGGCCCCTCTGGCTGTCTGCCCACCACCGAAGCGCTGGTGCGGGTGATCTGGCAGCGCCTCAGCCCGCATCTGCCGATCACGGCATTGCGCCTTTACGAACAACCGGGCCTTTGGGCCGACTACCTCGGACATCCCATGGACGCCTTCCTCACCATCCGCACCCATTTCGCCGCTGCTCACCGTTTGGCCCGCCCTGAGCTGAGCCAGGAGGAGAACGAAGCGATCTACGGCAAGTGCGCCAGGCCCCATGGCCACGGCCACAACTACCTGGTGGATGTGACCGTGCGTGGTGAGATCGATCCCCGCACGGGAATGGTTTGCGATCTTTCCGCTCTCCAGCGCCTGGTGGATGATCTGGTGGTGGAGCCTTTTGACCACACCTTCCTCAATAAGGACGTTCCCTTCTTCGCTGAATGTGTGCCGACGGCCGAGAACATCGCCCTGCACATCGCCGACCGGCTCAGCACACCGGTAAAAGCGATAGGAGCCCATCTGCACAAGATTCGTTTGCAGGAAAGCCCCAACAACGCCGCTGAGGTCTACGCCGAGACCCCTCAGTTGGACCTGATGCCGGCTGCTTTGGAGTCGGTTGCTGCCGTCTGATCGTCCGACGCAACGTCCTCATGTTCGGTTGGTGCTGGCCGTCAGCCTTGATGGCCGGCTTGCACCGGCTGAGGGCGGTGCCTCACAGCTTGGTGGTGAGGGTGATCGGGCCGTTCTGGAGCAGGCCTTGGCCTGGGCTGATGCCTGTCTGATCGGTGCCGGCACCCTGCGGGCCCATCAATGCACCTGTCTGATCCGCAATGCCGATCTGATCGACCAGCGATTGCGTGAGGGCCGTGGAGAGCAACCGATTGCTGTGGTGGTCAGCCATGGCAATGGTTTTCCAATGAATTGGCGGTTTTTTCAGCAGCCACTGCAGCGTTGGCTGCTGGCACCAGCGGCTGCCGCCCAGGGATTTGATCGCTGGTTACCGCTAGGAGATTGCTGGAACGAGCGGTTGGGCCGTTTGGCTGCGCTGGGTGTGGAGCGCCTGGTTCTGCTCGGCGGTGCGCGGCTCACGGCAGATCTCTTGCAGGCTGATGCTGTTGATCAGTTGCAGCTCACCCTGGTGCCCAGGCTGCTGGGGGGGGACCACAGTTGGTTGCCACAGGGGGTTGCAGCTCTGCCAGAAGGTCTGGCCTTGGATGGGGCCTGGCAGTTGCTGGAGGCAAGGCCTCTTGGGGGGAATGAACTGATGCTCAGCTATCAGCGGCAGCGAGGCTGAAACAGATCTGAGAACAGTTTGTATCCCTCAACTGAGGGATGTGGAATTGATTATGACTCCTACTATTAGGTGCATCCATCCACCAGCGTTCGAGCCTCACCCATGAGCAGAAGAAGAATAAGATCGTTGGCACCAAGCTTGGCGAGGAACTGATTGGTACCAATGGAAATGATGTCATCATCGGTAAGCGTGGTGATGATGTCATCAACACCACTGGTGGTAGAGATAAAATAAAGGCCGGGTCAGGCGATGATGTTATCTCGTCAGGTGAAGGTAATGATAAAGCATGGGGTGGTGAAGGTAATGATGTTTTTGTGACTGTCGACGGCGGTAAGGGGCACGTCAAAATTATGGATTTTGAAACTGGTGACAGCATCAAATTTTGCGGCTGTCCCTCCACAATTCTGGAACAGCGTGGAGATGACGTATGGGT
Organism: Synechococcus sp. A15-24; assembly: GCF_014280195.1. Taxonomy (NCBI): domain Bacteria; kingdom Bacillati; phylum Cyanobacteriota; class Cyanophyceae; order Synechococcales; family Synechococcaceae; genus Synechococcus; species Synechococcus sp. A15-24. The sequence continues at coordinate 1,975,784 of NZ_CP047960.1, read as the reverse complement.
CATCAAAAGAGACGACGTGAAAGCCGTGATCAAGAATTTCGATGCGGACGACCTGGACATCGATTTCGACTCCCGGTTGATCACCGTTGTCACTGATCCCCTGGCCTGATCACTGGAACCACGGCTCTGGTTAAGGTCTGCTGTATTGCCTGCGGCAGACCACCGATGTCGTCACTTACGGCCCGCTGGCACCGTTCGATTCAGGAGATCCCCGAGAAGCACTGGCAGGCGCTGGTGGGTAATCAGGCCATTCCCTTTTATCGCTGGAGTTGGCTCGAGGCCCTGGAGAGCTCCGGCAGCATCGTTCCGGAGCAGGGCTGGCAGCCGCTGCATCTGGCCTTGTGGCGTGAGGATATCCCCATTGCGGTTGCGCCTCTTTACCTCAAGGGTCACAGCTATGGCGAATTCGTGTTCGACCAGACCTTTGCCCGTTTGGCCGGGGATCTGGGCCTGCGTTATTACCCGAAACTGCTGGGAATGAGCCCGGTGAGCCCGGTGCTGGGCTACCGCTTCCACGTGCTTCCCGGTGAAGATGAAGCGGAGCTCACAGCGGTGCTGCTGCAGGCGATTGATGCCTTCTGCGAGCACCACAGCATCCTCAGCTGCAATTTTCTCTACGTGGATCCCCAGTGGCGGCCGCTGGCGGAAGCGGCCGGCTGTGCCACCTGGCTGAACCAGCAGAGCCTCTGGAGCCGAGGCGACGATCAAAGCTTCGACGACTATCTCAACGGCTTCAACGCCAACCAACGCCGCAACATCAAACGGGAACGCAAAGCGGTGGCCAAGGCAGGGCTCATGGTGACTCCGCTCACAGGAGAGCAGTTGGATCTGGAGCTGTTCCAGATCATGCATGGCTTTTATGAGCAGCACTGCGCTCGCTGGGGGCCGTGGGGCAGCAAGTATTTGGAGCAGGGTTTTTTCGAGGCTTTGGCGGGGTTGCACCGGGAGCAGGTGGTGTTGTTTGCGGCCCATCGCGGTGATCCGCGCGAGCCCGTCGCCATGTCGATGTGCGTGCGCGACGACCAGCACCTCTGGGGCCGTTACTGGGGTAGCGAGGAGGAGATCGACTGTCTCCACTTCGAGGTTTGTTATTACGCCCCGATTGAATGGGCGATCAGCCAAGGGATCGACAGCTTTGATCCCGGGGCCGGCGGCAGCCATAAGCGGCGGCGGGGGTTTGTGGCCCGCCCCCACGCCAGCCTGCACCGTTGGCATCACCCGCAGATGGATAGTTTGATTCGGGCTTGGCTGCCCAAGGTGAATGGCTTGATGCTGGAGGAGATCGAAGCGATCAATGCGGAGCTGCCCTTCAAGGCGGATGCTCCATCGCTGAGTTTGTAAGTTAAAGAGATGGTCAAGACCCCTGAAGCCCCCGCATCGCTGGCTGCGGCCATTGATGCTTTGGATGAACGCCTCTCCCAGCGCTTCATCGCGCTCGATCCCAGCGGTTACTTCCTGATCAAGGTTGATGCTGATGCCGGTGAGCTGGTGCTCGAGCACTACTGCAACACCATTGATGAAAAGGGACTGGCACGGGATTCCGACACCGGTGAGGTGCTGAGCTGCAAAGGCGGCAATGGCCTCCGACAACCTTCAAGGATTTATCGCGGCTGCAGCGCCAAGCAAGTCGGCATCCAACTCACCGAAGGGGGCGGGCCGCATCCGCTGAGCCGTTTGGATCATGCTCTGTATCTGGGGCGGGAACTGCAGAAAGCCGAGCAGTGTCTGCTTGATGGCTCTGCCTACGTGCAGGACTGATCCTTAAACAGGCTGCAGTTCCTTTTGCGCCGAGGGTTCCTCAGGCGGAAGTGATTCCAACTGCTCGCGGATTTCCTGCTGCACGATCGAGCGGTACTCGAGGAAGTGCTCGTTGTGGGCCAGCACGACCAGGAACTGCTCCAGCAATGCCGGGTTCTGGCGGGCCATTCCCAGCATGTACTTCCAGAAGCGACTCCGGGTGTCGCGCTTGATGCCCTGTCGCCAGATCACAGTGCTCAGAGCTTTGATATCCGTCAAAGTGGGCAATTTGGCAGCCGCCTTCCAGCGGGGGGCGCCCATCTTCAGGTAGTAGCTGTACACCCGATCCATGTAGGCATTGGGTTCGTACAGCGCGCAGAACGCATCAACGTATTCATTGGCGATATCACGGATCGGACGAGTTGGTTTGAAATTCAGCAGGTTGGTCTGATTCACGCCCTTGGCGGCATCTTCTCCCTGGATCAGGCGGCCTTCCTTCTCCAGACGCGCCCAAAGTGCGGTTTTGGGAAGCGCCTGCAACATGCCCATCATTGCGGCGGGAATGCCGGTACGGGTCACGAAATCAACGATGCGGTGGCCTGCACCATCCTTCTCACCGTCGAAACCGATGATGAAGCCTGCCATCACACGGATGCCGTTGGCGGTGATCCGATCCACCGCAGCATCAAGGGGGTTGCGGGTGTTCTGAACCTTGCGGGCCGTCTCGAGGCTCGATTCGTCGGGGGTTTCGATGCCGAGAAACACGCTTTCAAAGCGGGCGTCGTGCATCATTCGCATCATCTCGTTGTCATCCGCCAGATCAACGGAGGCCTCGGTCGCGAAGCTGAACGGATATCCGCGCTCCTCCTGCCAGGTGCGGATCTGCGGCAGCAACAACTTGGCATTGCGCTTGTTGCCGATGAAATTGTCGTCCACCAGGAAGATCGAGCGGCGCCAGCCCAGGTCATAGAGGGACTGGAGTTCCGCTACCAACTGCTCAGGGGTCTTGGTGCGCGGTTTGCGGCCGTAGAGCACGATGATGTCGCAGAACTCGCAGTTGAACGGGCAGCCCCGCGAAAACTGCACGCTCATTGAGTCGTAGGCGTCTAACTCGAGCAGATCAAACCGGGGGATCGGCGTGGCGGTCACATCCGGCTTGTCGCCTTCAGCGGTGAAGCGGCCGCTGGTTTCACCCCGTTCCAGGGCCTCCAGGAACATCGGCAGGGTGATTTCACCCTCATCGAGGATCTTGTAATCCGCCTGATCGAGTTCCGGTGCATCCGGCGTTGAACTGGCGAAGGGGCCGCCGATGGCCACCGGCAAACCCCGCTGCTTGGCCTTGCCGATCTGTACGGCCATGTCGTCCTTCTGCACGATCATCCCCGAGATGATCACCATCTCCGCCCAGTTCCATTCCTCCTCTGTCACTTCCCGCACGTTGCGGTCCACAAGCTTCATCTCCCAGTCCTGGGGAAGCAGGGCCGCCACCGTCACCATCCCCAGCGGGGGCAGCAGCACCTTGCGGTTCACCAGCTCGAGGATCTTCTCGTAACTCCAGAAGGTCTTCGGGAACTCGGGATAGATAAAGAGGGTGCGCATCATCTCGGGCGTGGAGGGTCAAACATCCGGTCGGCCCGGTTGACGGTCACCCGCACGCAGGTGTCAGTCGTTCACAAACCTAAGCGCTATGGCCCGGAAGCTGATCCATGCCTGATCTAATGGTGGTCACCTCCTTACTCGCACATGGGCGTTGGCATCTATCTCGGCCTGGTTGGATCCGGTCTGGTGGTCGCTTTTGTGCTCACCAAACTGCTCAAGGGAATCAAGCTGATCTGAGCGGCTCCAGCACCGTCCCCCCCCGTCGGCGGATCCAGAGCAGCGCCAGCACAGCGCCGATTCCGCCGGTCAGGGCAAAGGTGGTGGACAGGCTGGTGGCCATCACCAGCAAGGCCGCCAGCAGTCCGCTGATGCCACCGCCGCCAAGAAACGCGATCTGGCTCAAACCGGCCATCCGCCCGCGCATTACCTGAGGCGCTCCGATCTGCGTGATGAGGTTGCAACTGCTCAGCAGTCCAGCGGTTCCAGCACCGATCGCGAAGGCCATGCTCAAGCTCACGCCAATGCTTGAGCTCCCCGCCATGCCCAGCTGGGCGATCGCTGTGATCAGTCCAAAGCAGCCCAGCGTCAGGAATGGTCGCCGGCTGAAGCTGGCGCTGCAGCGTTGCAGCACGATGCCGCCGGCGATGCTGCCGGCCGCCAGCACACTGGTGAACAGCCCTAGATCCCGTGGATCCGGCCCCAGCACCTGATCTGCGATCAGTGGAGCCAGGCCCGGGTGAAAGAAGTTCACCATGCAAAGCACAGCGGTGAGGGTCAGAACCCCCCGCAGGGTGGATCCGCAATCCTTCCAAGCCGTTAGCAACGTGGCATCGCCATCACCACGGCTGCGTTGTTCCATGTCCCGGCGTGGCTGCAGCAGGAACACCACGCTGGCGATCGGCAGCAGGTAACTGGCGGCGTCAATGCCCAGGGCCCATGCCGGTCCAGCCATGGCCACCAGCCATCCGCCGATCGGAGGCCCCACCAACTTGCCCACGTTGAACACCACCGAAAAGCTGGTGAGGTATCCCGCCAGCTGCTTGGGCTCCTCCACCAGCAGGGAGCAGTACTTATTGCGCGCGGTTAGCTCGAAGGCGCCGGCGATGCCCACCATCAAGGTGCTGCCCAACAGCAGCAGCACCTGGGCTGTTCCTTCCAGCAACGGGACCGAGAGGGCCCCCAGGGCAGCGGCGGCCAACAGCCCCCATTGCGCTCGCACGAGCACCGTTTCGCAGCCCAAACGGTCGGTACGCACCCCGGCAGGACCGCTGATCAACAGGCTGGGGAGTGATAAAGCTGCAAAGTTCAAGGCCAGCACGAAAGGGTCGGCGCTGCCATGCAGCAGGATCCAGCCCTTGGCGGTGATGCCGGCGAAGGAGCCTGCGGTGCTGATGCCAGACACCACCAGGAACAGGCTGCGTTGCTGGTCCAGGCGAAGGGGGGAAGCGCTCAAGCGTCGGTTCTGATTGCCGCCACCATGGCGCGGGCTCCCACGATCCGTCCGCTTAGGTCGTAGATGTCGGCACCCATGATCTGCACCGGCACCAGCGTGCCGGGGGCGGCCTGCTGGCCGTCCTCTCCAGGCTGCACCTGCACCTCCCCATCCACCTCCGGCGCAAAGCGGGCGCAACGGCCAATCATCTGCCCGGTCTGGGGGTTGTGCTGCTCGATCAATACGTCCACGGTGCGGCCCACCCAGCTGTGGTTGCGTTCGGCGGAAATGGGTTGCTGCAGCGCCATCAGGGCGTCCTTGCGGGCCTGGGCGACGTCGGGATCCACCGGGTTAGGCAGCTCAGCAGCGGCGGTGCCGTCCTCCGGCGAGAAGGTGAACACCCCAACGTGGTCGAAGCGTTGGCGCCTCAGAAACTCCATCAGGTGCTGGAAGTGCTCGTCCGTTTCGCCCGGAAAGCCCACGATCAAAGTGGTGCGCAACACCGCGTCGGGGAGCTGGTCGCGGATCTGATCCAGCAGCCGGTCGTTCACATCCGCCTGCCAGGGGCGGTTCATCGCCCGCAGCACCTGCGGGTGGCTGTGCTGCAGCGGCAGATCCAGATAGGGCAACACATTGGGCACCTCCCGGTATGCCGCCAGCACCTCTGGGGTCAGCCCCGTCGGGTAGGCGTAGTGCACGCGGATCCAGGGGATCTCCACCTCCCCCAGGGCCCGCAGGAGTTCCGCCAGCTTTGGCTTGCCGTAGAGATCAAGGCCGTAGTTGGTGGTGATCTGGCTGATCAGGATCAGCTCCTGCACCCCCTGCTCCGCCAGTTGGTGCGCTTCGGCCACGATCGATTCGATCGGTCGGCTGCGTTGGTCGCCCCGCAGCTTGGGAATGATGCAGAAGGCGCAGCGGTAGTCGCAGCCCTCCGCCACCTTGATGAACGCCACCGCCTGGTCCGTGGTGCGCTGACGCGGCAGGTGTTCATCCCCCACAAAGGTGGGCACGGCGCTGACGCGGTTCACTCGCTCGCCGGCCTCCACCCGCTGCAGCACCTCCACGATGTGTTGGTAGTCGCCGGTGCCAACGATCGCCTTCGCTTCAGGAATCGATTCGAGCAGTTCATCCTGAAAATGCTGGGCCAGACAGCCGGCAATGACCAGTTCCTTGCCCTGTTCTGCCAGGCCCACCAGGGTGCGCACCGATTCCTCGCGGGCGTCCTGAATGAAGCTGCAGGTGTTCACCACCACCACAGCCGCATCGTCTTCGTTGGTGCTGACGCCGTAGCCGGCCTGTGCCAGCAAACCCACCATGTGTTCTGTGTCCACACGGTTCTTTTCGCAGCCCAGGTGGGCGAACGCGACCGTTGGTTTCGTCGGGGTGCTTGTCATCACTGCGCCGCCTGCCATTCATCACCCTACGGAGAGGACTGTTTTCGTCAGAACTGACAGAATTCAGCCACTCGATAGGGAATGGATGGGCACCACCCGTCTGGTCAGTCGTCGCCGTCAAGATGCCGGTGCCAAGTGGGCCCGCATCGCCATGGCGGTGTTCGCCACCGTCGGTGTGATCGACACCGGCTCGATCACCCTCAAGCGGTGGGGATTGCTGGGCAACCTCAGCTGCCCGATGGGTGCCGACGGTTGCGACAAGGTGCTCAACAGCCCCTGGGGCACCGTGGCGGCCGGCATCCCGCTGTCGTTTGTCGGACTGCTGGCCTACATCGCTGTTCTGGTGATGGCGCTGTTGCCGCTGCTGCCGGGTCTGCAGGAAAACAAGAGCGATCTCTCCCGCCGAACCTGGTGGGGAATGTTCAGCGTCTCCCTGGGGATGGCGGTGTTCAGCGGCGTGTTGCTGGGCCTGATGGTGATCAAGATCCAGGCCTTCTGCTTCTTCTGCGTTCTGTCCGCCGTTCTCTCGCTCAGCCTGTTTCTGCTGTCGGTGATCGGCGGTGGCTGGGATGACCCTGGGCAGTTGATTTTTCGAGGCATTCTTCTGGCCCTGGCGGTGCTGCTGGGGGGCCTGATCTGGGCCTCCGTTGTCGATCCAGACCGGCCGGAAGCCACGGCCACGGGGCCAGGCGTTGCTCCAGTGGTGACCACCGCCAGTTCCCCGGCAACACAGGCACTGGCGGACCATCTCACCGCCTCCGGAGCGGTGATGTATTCGGCCTACTGGTGCCCCCATTGCCACGAGCAGAAGGAGTTGTTCGGCAAGGAGGCCTCCGAACAGCTGAAGGTGGTGGAGTGCGCGCCCGATGGCCGCAACAACCAGGCCGACCTCTGCCGCAGCAAAGGTCTTGAGGGTTTCCCCAGCTGGGAGATCAACGGTGAACTTGATTCCGGTGTGAAGCCCCTCGAGGTGTTGGCAGACCTAAGCGGTTATCAGGGCGACCGCGAGTTCTGAGCCCTGAGCAGGCCCTGCTCAAGGGCGAACAGCCCGGGTGTGGAGACCCCGGGCTTGGCTCTGACGCGAGTGGCATTGCCACTGGGGCTGTGGTGACGGGGCATCCGTGCGGAAATGTCCTCCCCTGCTCTCCTGGCGAAACAGGCAAGCCTCCAGCATCAGCCGGCTGGTCACCAGGCGGTGGCGAAGATCCAGCAGCAGATTCAGATCGCGGCGACTGCTGTCATCGAGCAACAAAGCATCCCGCTGCAGACAGTTCAGCAAGGGTTGTTGATCCAGGCGTTCCAGCTCGCAGCGCAAGTGATCCAGGCCGGCGTTGAGCCGGCGTCCACTGCGGTCCACGCCAGCCCGTTGCCAGCAGAACAGGCGCAGCTGCTCGATCTGCTCCATCAACCCCGCGCTGGTGATCGCTCCCTCCAGTGCTTGCCCGTAAGCCTGCGGCGGGGCAGGGTTCGACGGCTTGATGGCAGGCCCCAGGTCGATCTCCGCCAGGCGATGGGCGAACACGAGGCATTCCATCAGGGAGTTGCTGGCCAGCCGGTTGGCGCCATGGACCCCAGTGCAGGCCACCTCGCCAACGGCGTAGAGGCCGGGAAGGTCTGTCGCGGCTTGTAGATCCGTTGCGACACCGCCCATCCAGTAATGCGCCGCAGGCGCAACAGGGATTGGCCGTTCGAGGGGGTTGAGTCCGAATTCGCTGCAGCGGTCGAGAATCGTGGGGAAACGCGCTTCCGCCTGGGCACGGGGAATGGCGGAAAAATCAAGCCACATCTGGGCCATGCCCTGCTCCCGCATGCGCTGCACCAGGGCCCGACTCACCTGATCCCTGGGGGCCAGGTCACGTTGCAGCAGGTGGTCCACCGGACTTCCCCCCTGGGCATCCACCAACACCCCGCCTTCCCCGCGCACTGCCTCTGAAATCAGGAAGCAGGGGGCATCGTCCAGCCGCAGGGCCGTGGGATGGAACTGCACGAATTCCAGATCTTCTACCGCTGCACCGGCTTGCCAGGCCAGGGCAATGCCCTCTCCGCAGGCCTGGGCCGGATTGGTGGTGTTGGCAAACAGATGTCCACCGCCGCCGCTGGCCAGCACTACGGCGCGGGCCTGGATGTGTTGCAGGAGGCGGCCATCAAGCACTTGCACCCCACAACAGCGGCCGTTCTGCACATCAAGCCTGGTGACCCGCACGCCTCGGCGGTGCAGCAAACCGGGCCGTTGTTCGACCCGCTCACGCAGGACATCCACAAGGGCGCGTCCGGTGCGGTCCTGCACATGCAGCACGCGTCGATGGCTGTGGGCTGCTTCCAGGGTCGTGGCCAGGCCATGGCCGTCGCGGTCAAAGGCCATCCCCAGCTGCTGGAGGCGATCCACACAACGCGGAGCGGCGTCCACCAAAAACCGCACGGCATCGCCGTCACATAAGCCAGCGCCGGCGTTCAGGGTGTCGTCGGCATGGCTGCCCGCCGAGTCTTCAGGGCGGGTCACAGCGGCGATGCCCCCCTGGGCCCAGCGGCTGGAGGAGCGGCGTCCGGTATTGCGGTTCAGCAGCAATACCGACAACCCCTCTGGTAACTCCAAGCAGGTCATCAAACCCGCTGCCCCGGCACCCACCACCACCACATCCCAGGGGCCGGGATCAATGGCATCAAGCGGGCGGGAAGGGTCCATCCAGGCAGTCAAAAAAAGCCGCCGGGTAGTCCGACGGCTTTCGGGTGATGGGCTGATTGTGGCGCGATCAGCGGTATTGACCGTCGTTGATCCGATCGTCACCCTCGTTCAGGGCAATTTCCGGTGGGGTCACCGTGAAATTTTCCTTGTACTTGTTGAACAATTCGATCTGACGCTCGCTCAGATCCAGGCTCAGCACCTCATCAACGTCGTTGTAGGGGCCGCCAAGCACGATCTTGCCGGCCATAGTCGGGTACATCCCGGGGAACTGCTGAAAGCGGCGAACGGAGGAGTTGTTGAGGTCCACCTTGCCCTCCCGTGCAGCGATCTTGTCGTCCGCGATGTTGCGGATCTCGTTACCGGAATACTTGCCAACCAGGTCCTCGTCAGCATGAACGCTTCCGGGAAGGATCAGACCGGCCAGCAGGCCTGCCATCAGTAATGCACCGGTCAGCCAGCTCAGCAGCCGCTTCATCTCAGCTCTCCGTCGGGATCGGATTGGGTTATCCGGCAGGAGCCGGCCAGGGAACCTTACAAGTGTCACTGCCGTCTCGATCAAGCCCGCGCTGGAGCTTTTGCAGTTCGTTTCACTCGATCAGGCCGCTGAGGCCTGGTTGGAGCAGAGCGGTGATCAGAAACAGGCCGTCCACCCAAACCGTTGTGACCAAAACTGCCCCGGCCATGCTCCAGGTGGAACCCATCTGGCTCCACCTGCGGCCGAGGCCCAGGATCAACACTGCGGCAAGGGCTAGAAGCAGCATCGGCAGGGGATGGAGCAGCTGAAGGCCTGCTTGATGCAGAAGCCCTGGCGCCAGATCGATCGGAGCCATCACAACCGTGGGCCAGGTTTGCATCACTCCGGTGACCGCCATCATCAGGTCGGTACAGGCTGTCCCCAGCAATGAGGAGAGGTAAAAGGCTGCTGCCAGCCTCCAGCGACTGTTCAGTCCAGTCAGTGCCAGGGGCAATGCGAAGGCCTCCACCGGCAGGTGTAAAAGAGGATGGGCTCGCAGCCAACCCCAGAACAGGCAACCGGCCAACCAGCTGCCGCTGAATCCCACCAAAAGCTGGCCGATTTCAGCCTTCTGTCGATCTGCGGTCTGCCCCAGAACGATGCCGACCGCCATCAGCACCGCAGTGAACAGCGTGGCGGAAAAGGGGTGCAACCTCACCCAGGGGGCTTGCAGAAACACAGGCAATACAACCATGGCTGCCGCCAAACGAGGCACCGCCAGGGTCCAGGACCGATCGGGGGCTGTGAGTTGCCAGGTGCCTCCGATCAAATCCGCCAATTAACAAGAAAGTCTCGAAACCTTAGAAGACATCTCCTGGCCCCGTGCCTGACATAACGTCCTCACCCCTGGTCCGTTTGCATGGCTGACCCTTCCGCTTCCCTTGGCCTTTGGGAGGCCTGTTGGCGTGATCTGGTGCTTGGCATCGTGCAGGGACTGACGGAATTCCTCCCCATCAGCAGCACGGCACATTTGAAGGTGGTGCCAGTGCTACTGGACTGGGGGGACCCTGGCGTGTCCGTGACGGCCGCCATTCAACTGGGCAGCATCGTTGCGGTGATCGCCTATTTCCGCAGGGACCTTGCCCAGGTGATGCAAGGCATCTCAAAGGCATTTCGCCATGGTCAGTGGCGGGAACCGGAAGCGCGCCTTGGCATCGCCATGGCGGTTGGCACACTTCCGATCCTTGCCGTTGGGCTGGCGATCAAGCTGTTCTGGGATGAGGGCTACGAGACATCGCTGCTGCGCAGTGTTCCCTCGATTGCCGTTGTGTCGATTGTGATGGCGTTGCTGTTGGCGGTCGCTGAAAGGATGGGACCGCGGCGCAAGCAGTTGTCGGACGTTTCTGGACGCGATGGCCTGTTGGTCGGTCTGGCCCAGGTGCTGGCCCTGATCCCAGGGGTCTCCCGCTCCGGCAGCACCCTGACCGCGTCATTGCTGGATGGCTGGCAGCGGGCCGATGCCGCCCGCTTTTCGTTTCTCCTCGGCATTCCGGCGATCACTATCGCTGGCATCGTCGAGCTGAAGGATGCGCTGGCTGCGACGGCCGATGCCGGACCGCTGCCCCTCGTCGTCGGGATCCTGGCGGCGACGGTGGTGTCCTGGTTGGCGATTGACTGGCTGCTCAAGTTTCTGCAGCGCCACAGCACCTGGTTGTTTGTGGCTTACCGACTGCTCTTTGGTGTGGGCCTCCTGGCCTGGTGGTCCATCCACGGCGCACACTGAAAGGAACCCATCGTCTGTTCGACCCTTGTGGAATGAGCCCTCGGCCGGGGTAGCGGTCACGGCCCTCAATCCAGATGCGGTGGCCCGCCAGCCCCTGCCGGCCGTGGTCGACAGCGTGGAGCCGGGCTCCATCGGCGAGGACCTGGGGTTTGAACCTGGCGATCAGCTGCTCAGCATTAATGGCATCCGGCCGCGGGACCTGATTGATTACCGCTACCTCTGCGTCGAGGAAGACCTGCACCTTGAGGTGCGCGATGCCGCCGGTGTTCTCCATCAGGTGGATCTGGAGAAGGACGCCGACGACGGCCTGGGTCTGGCCTTCACCGAAGCGCTCTTTGATGGGCTGCGGCAGTGCAACAACCACTGCCCGTTCTGCTTCATCGATCAGCAGCCCCCAGGCCACCGCGACAGCCTTTACCTCAAGGACGACGACTTCAGGCTCAGTTTTCTGTACGGGTCCTATCTGACCCTGACCAACCTCACGGATGCCGACTGGCAGCGCATCGACGAGCAGCGACTGTCACCTCTGTATGTCTCTGTGCATGCCACGGAGCCTGAGTTGCGGGAACGGTTGCTGGTGAATCCTCGGGCCGGACTGCTGATGCAGCAATTGGCCTGGTTTGCCGAACGGGATCTTCAGATCCATGCCCAGGTGGTGGTTTGTCCCGGCATCAACGACGGTGCCGCGTTGGATCGCAGCCTGCAGGACCTGGCCCGCTTTGCCGAAGGCGAGTGGCCAGCGGTGCTGTCAGCTGCTGTTGTGCCCGTGGGGTTGACCCGTTTTCGCCCGCCGGATGGTGGGTTGCGTCCGGTGGATCCCGCCTGCGCCCGCACCGTGATAGCCCAGGTGGAGGCTTGGCAGAAACAGTTTCAGGCGCGCCTCGGCAGCCGTTTTGCTTGGTTGTCGGATGAGTGGTACCTGATGGCTGGGCAAGCCCTGCCGCCACGAACTGACTACGAAGACCTTCCCCAGCAGGAAAACGGCGTGGGCACCATCCGGGCCTTTCTCGAGGCGTTGGATCAGGCCACCCAGGATCTGCCGCAACGGATCCAACAACCGCGCCGTTGCAGCTGGGTGGTTGGTCGCATTGTGGCATCGGCGTTGCGTCCGGTCTGCGACCGCCTCAATCGTGTTGAAGGGGTTGATCTCCAGTTGCAGGGCTTGCCCAGTCCCTATTGGGGGCAGGATCAGGTGGTGACCGGTCTGCTCACGGGAGAAGACCTGTTGAGTGGTTTGGCCGGGCTGGATCTCGGGGATGAGCTGCTCTTGCCGTCGGTGATGCTGCGGCAGGGCCAGCCGGTGTTCCTTGACGACATGAGCCTGGAGGAGCTGCGCGCCCAGCTTCCGGTTCCGGTTCGGATTGTTCATGGGGCGGCTGACATCGTGGCCTCCGTGCTCGGTGGACTAGGAAAAAGTCCCTAAGCTCCGCCCAGTTAGCGATTTGCTGTGCGTCGGTTCACCGCGACTGTTGTCCTGACTGCTGGTGTGCTGGCAGCAGCAACTGCTCCTGTGGTGAGTCAGGACGAACCGACGTCCTCCACTTCCGCGCTGGTGGATCAAACCACCCTTCCGAATGCTCTCGAGCTGAAGGGAGAGCGTCCTGTGGCCGATCCTTCCGTCCTTCCTGCTGCAGCGGCAGAACTGCCCGAAGAGTTGGAGGATCTCGCTGCTCCCCCCAGCCTTGCTCTCCCCGACGCACCTGAACAGGTTCGGATCCATGAGCTCCGTCCGCTGACGTTGGAAGAAGCTCTGCAGCTAGCAGAGGTGAACAGTCCACAGCTCAAGGCAGCAGCGAGCCGGGTGGATCAAGCCAAATCGTCACTTCGGGCGGCTATCTCGGCCTGGTACCCCTCCGTTGATCTGTCTGCCAACGGTCTGCCGAGCTATCTCAAGTCGTACACCTACCGCAATCCCGATTTCGTTCCAGGTGTCACAAATCCCCTGACCGGTGAACGGATCGAAGGCGATCCTGAGACCTACGGCCGTGAGTGGCGCGCCGATGTCAATCTGCGGGTGAGTTGGGACATCATTGATCCGGCCCGTGTACCTCAGATTGCAGCGGCTCGCGACACCTTTGAGCGTGCTCGCGACTCCTATCTGATTGCACTGCGCGACCTTCGTCTTCAGGCAGCGTCGTCCTATTTCCAGTTGCAGGAAGCCGATGAAGGGGTTCGTATCGGCCAGGCATCCGTCCGTGCGTCCCTGGTGAGTCTTCGCGATGCCAGAGCGCGCTACAACGCCGGTGTCAACACCAAGTTGGAGGTACTGGAAGCTGAGACGCAGCTGGCACGCGACCGCAACCTGTTGACGGATCGACTCGCGTCTCAGGATCTTGCCCGGCGCAGCTTGGCCCGTGAGCTGGACCTGCCTCAGGACATCACCCCAACTGCCGCGACTCCCTCAACGCCCCTTGGCTTGTGGGAGCCTTCCCTGCAGGAGAGCATCATCGCGGCCTACAACTACCGGGAAGAGCTCGATCAGCTGATTCTCGATATCTCTATCGACAACAGCCAGGCCAATGCGTCACTGGCTGCGGTCCAGCCGGTGCTCAGCTTTGTGAACACCACCACGAGCTTTCGCAATGAAGGTCTGTCCGGTGTGAATTCCCTCGGGGATATCGACATGGACGATTACCGCTGGGGTGCCCAGAACACCACCGCACTCACGGCCAGATGGCGCCTGTTTGATGGTGGACGGGCCAGGGCTGACTACCGTCGGTTTAAGCAAGCCGCTGAAGAAAGCGCTTACAACTTTGCCGCCACGCGTGATGGCATCCGGCTTGAGGTGGAGCAGAGCTTCATCAACCTGCGTTCGGCCATTCAGAACATCGAGACCACATCCAGTGAAGTGCTGTCGTCTCGCGAGTCACTGCGGTTGTCCCAGTTGAGGGTTCAGGCGGGTGTGAGCACCCAGCGGGAAGTGGTGGACAACCAGCGGGACCTCACCAACGCTGAGCTCCGCTATGCCCAGGCCATCCGTGATTACAACACCAGCCTGGCCCAGTTGCGGCGTCGTACGGGTCTTGATGCACTGATCGCCTGTCCTGCCAACACCCTTCCGGCGCAAAAGCCGGAGGCTGAGGGCATGGTGATCCCGATTGAACCCACACCCTTGAAAACAGCCTGTCCGATGAGTTCCGTCGCAGGTCAGACTGAAGCCATCTCACAGTCAGTGCAGCCCCTGTGGTGACGTCGGTGCTCAGTTCAGACCAACTGAGCGCCATTCATCAGTTGCTGGATCGCATTGCAGAGCGTCAGCGCTCGGATTTCGGCAACATCGTTTCTGATGTCAAACCAGACGGCACGTTGATCACGGCCTGTGATCGCTGGAGTGATGCGGAGCTGGTCAAAGGACTGGCCTTGATTGCACCCGGTGAGGGCGTTCTCAGTGAAGAGGGTTCGCAACGCGTACCCCAGACCCGGGCTTACTGGGTTGTGGATCCCCTGGATGGCACCACGAACTTCGCGACGGGTATTCCGGTGTGGGCCATCTCCGTGGCGCGTTTTGTTGATGGCCGCCCCAGTGAGGTGTTCCTTGATGTTCCAGCCCTGGGGCAGCGGATCGTGGCGTTGCGGGGGAGGGGTGTGATGCGCAATGAACAGGCGTTGACCACAGCGACCCGTCAGCACGCCAACAGCGCCTGCGTGTCGTTGTGCAGTCGTTCGATCCGTGTGTTGCAGCGAAAACCGAATCAGCCTTTTCCCGGAAAGATCCGGCTGTTCGGCGTGGCCAGCCTCAATCTGGTGAGCGTGGCGATAGGCCAGACCATTGCAGCCCTTGAGGCCACCCCCAAGATCTGGGATCTGGCGGCTGCCTGGCTGGTTCTCGATGAATTGGGCTGTCCGATCCGCTGGTTGGACATCGATCCCGCCGAGCTGTCGCCGGGTCAGGACTTGTCTCAGACCAGTTTTCCAATGCTCGCTGCGGGCTCTTGGTCTGAGCTGGCGCGCTTGCTGCCCTGGGGTGAAGCCCTGATCCAGCCTTAGTAGTTGCGCCGTGGGCGTAAGGAGTGGTACGATTTTAACTTGTGCAGGAGCCGAGAGGTGAGAGCGCAAGACCGAAGCCTGAGGGGCGAAAGCCTTGAAGTGTCTTGGGTCACTTGCAAGACCAAGAGGGAGCGATCCCACGGTGTTGTAAGTTCTTCAAGCGGTCGCGAGAGGCCGCGTTGATCAGTTACCACTCTTCTGAAAGGAAGGGGCTAGGGAACTGGTCGCACCTGGACAATTGAAAAGTTTAGGAACTGACGCTTTCATCGCGTTTGGTTCTGAACCGAGCCGAAAGGTCAGGTGAGGGATTGAATGAAGAAGCGATGAAGGTGTGAGGTCCCGTCAAAAAATTTCGTTGCGTCGAAGCATTGTGCTTGCAACGGGAAGGTTTTCACGATCCTTTCTGTTGCCGGTGTGCGCAATGTGGAGCAACAACCGGATCTGAGATCCTGGAAAGTCATAGATAGAGAAATCTAGATGTGCACTCTTAAGAACCCTTTCTGTGTCAGCGGGAAGGAGGCCTCAACTGTTTCCAGCGAATGCTGAATAATGGGTGACGCAAATTAAGTTGAGATGATGAAAATTATCAAAAGGACTTGATCTACAACGGAGAGTTTGATCCTGGCTCAGGATGAACGCTGGCGGCGTGCTTAACACATGCAAGTCGAACGAACCTTCGGGTTAGTGGCGGACGGGTGAGTAATGCGTGAGAATCTGCCCTCAGGAGGGGGATAACGGTTGGAAACGACCGCTAATACCCCATATGCCGCGAGGTGAAATGAATTTCGCCTGAGGATGAGCTCGCGTCTGATTAGCTAGTTGGTGGGGTAAAGGCCTACCAAGGCATCGATCAGTAGCTGGTCTGAGAGGATGATCAGCCACACTGGGACTGAGACACGGCCCAGACTCCTACGGGAGGCAGCAGTGGGGAATTTTCCGCAATGGGCGAAAGCCTGACGGAGCAACGCCGCGTGAGGGATGAAGGCCTCTGGGCTGTAAACCTCTTTTATCAAGGAAGAAGATCTGACGGTACTTGATGAATAAGCCACGGCTAATTCCGTGCCAGCAGCCGCGGTAATACGGGAGTGGCAAGCGTTATCCGGAATTATTGGGCGTAAAGCGTCCGCAGGCGGCCCTTCAAGTCTGCTGTTAAAAAGTGGAGCTTAACTCCATCATGGCAGTGGAAACTGTTGGGCTTGAGTGTGGTAGGGGCAGAGGGAATTCCCGGTGTAGCGGTGAAATGCGTAGATATCGGGAAGAACACCAGTGGCGAAGGCGCTCTGCTGGGCCATCACTGACGCTCATGGACGAAAGCCAGGGGAGCGAAAGGGATTAGATACCCCTGTAGTCCTGGCCGTAAACGATGAACACTAGGTGTCGGGGGAATCGACCCCCTCGGTGTCGTAGCCAACGCGTTAAGTGTTCCGCCTGGGGAGTACGCACGCAAGTGTGAAACTCAAAGGAATTGACGGGGGCCCGCACAAGCGGTGGAGTATGTGGTTTAATTCGATGCAACGCGAAGAACCTTACCAGGGTTTGACATCCTGCGAATCTCTTGGAAACGAGAGAGTGCCTTCGGGAACGCAGTGACAGGTGGTGCATGGCTGTCGTCAGCTCGTGTCGTGAGATGTTGGGTTAAGTCCCGCAACGAGCGCAACCCACGTCTTTAGTTGCCAGCATTAAGTTGGGCACTCTAGAGAGACCGCCGGTGATAAACCGGAGGAAGGTGTGGATGACGTCAAGTCATCATGCCCCTTACATCCTGGGCTACACACGTACTACAATGCAATGGACAAAGGGCAGCAAGTTCGCGAGGACAAGCAAATCCCATAAACCGTTGCTCAGTTCAGATCGTAGGCTGCAACTCGCCTACGTGAAGGAGGAATCGCTAGTAATCGCAGGTCAGCATACTGCGGTGAATACGTTCCCGGGCCTTGTACACACCGCCCGTCACACCATGGAAGTTGGCCACGCCCGAAGCCGTTACTCCAACCCTCGGGAGGAGGACGTCGAAGGTGGGGCTGATGACTGGGGTGAAGTCGTAACAAGGTATCCGTACCGGAAGGTGCGGATGGATCACCTCCTAACAGGGAGACAACACAATGATTTTGATGCCTGAGTACTTTTATTCTTAGGCCGAAATCCTGTCACCTTAGGTCGATCGGTACCTCAGCGTTGAAGCAACAGAGTTAACAGAGATGTTGATGCGTGTTGTGGAGATGATCAGTTCCTAAACTTTGTCTAGGTCACACCCCACAAGGGTTGAGTTTTCCTGGGCCATTAGCTCAGGTGGTTAGAGCGCACCCCTGATAAGGGTGAGGTCCCTGGTTCAAGTCCAGGATGGCCCATTCGGTGTTGGGGGTTTAGCTCAGTTGGTAGAGCGCCTGCTTTGCAAGCAGGATGTCAGGAGTTCGAGTCTCCTAACCTCCACTGACCGAACTCAATCTCCGGTTTTGCATTGAAAGATGGAGAACCACTCGATTGTGAAGTGTGATTTAGATGTGTCCGCTGGATGACCCCAGCTTCCTGTCATTCCAAATTGAAGTAGACTAGTTTACTTGAATGAATTTGGTTGATAAGATGCTGGGCTCGAGTTCAGTGATCAAGAGATTGGTCATTGGATTTGGAGTCTGGCAGAACCTTGACAACTGCATAGGTAAGTCTGGAAAAACAAAGCATCTTACAGATGCATTGTTTTAAATCTAATTTTCTGAAAGGGAGATTAGATCTAGAACAATGAAAATTCTTTTGAGCAAGAGCCGAGACTCTTGAGCGTTCTTTGATTCGTGTCGAGCGAATCAGAGTTTGATCTTGTTTTAGGAATCAGCGAAAGTTGATGATTAAAACTTGAAAATCTGCTTTCAACGGCGGTAAGCGTTCAGGAGATTAATTGGTCAAGCTACAAAGGGCTCACGGTGGATACCTTGGCACACAGAGGCGATGAAGGACGTGGTTACCTGCGATAAGTCTCGGGGAGCTGGAAGCACGCTTTGATCCGGGAATTTCCGAATGGGGCAACCCCTAGTACGGCCAGCTGAATCCATAGGCTGGTGCGAGCCAACCCAGCGAACTGAAACATCTTAGTAGCTGGAGGAAAGGAAAGTAAAAACGACTCCCTAAGTAGCGGCGAGCGAACGGGGAAGAGCCTAAACCGATACTTTCGAGTATCGGGGTTGTGGGACAGCAACGTGTATCAGGGATGTTAGGAGAAGTGTTTGAATGACACGCCACAGAGGGTGAAAGCCCCGTAACCGAAAACTGAACTGAGCTAGCTGTATCCCGAGTAGCACGGAGCACGTGAAATTCCGTGTGAATCCGCGAGGACCACCTCGTAAGGCTAAGTACTACTGTGTGACCGATAGCGAAACAGTACCGCGAGGGAAAGGTGAAAAGAACCCCGGGAGGGGAGTGAAATAGAACATGAAACCGTGAGCCTACAAGCAATGGGAGTCCTACTCATAGGGTGACCGTGTGCCTGTTGAAGAATGAGCCGGCGACTTATAGGCACTGGCGGGTTAAACCGGAAATGGTGGAGCCATAGCGAAAGCGAGTCTGAATAGGGCGCTTGTCAGTGTTTATAGACCCGAACCCGGGTGATCTAACCATGGCCAGGATGAAGCTTGGGTGATACCAAGTGGAGGTCCGAACCGACTGACGTTGAAAAGTCAGCGGATGAGCTGTGGTTAGGGGTGAAATGCCAATCGAACCCGGAGCTAGCTGGTTCTCCCCGAAATACGTTGAGGCGTAGCGTCTGATGCTCCAGCAGGGGGGTAAAGCCACCAT
The DNA here is from genome assembly GCF_014280195.1 of Synechococcus sp. A15-24. Lineage (NCBI taxonomy): Bacteria > Bacillati > Cyanobacteriota > Cyanophyceae > Synechococcales > Synechococcaceae > Synechococcus > Synechococcus sp. A15-24. The sequence continues at coordinate 1,956,932 of NZ_CP047960.1, read as the reverse complement.
TTCGGTGCGGGCTGCGAGAGCGGTACCAAATCGAGATGAACTCTGAATACCCTGTGTGTAGTCAGGCAGTCAGACTGTGGGGGATAAGCTCCATGGTCAAGAGGGAAACAGCCCAGACCGCCAGCTAAGGTCCCCAAATCAACACTAAGTGATAAAGGAGGTGGGATTGCATAGACAACCAGGAGGTTTGCCTAGAAGCAGCCATCCTCAAAGGAGTGCGTAATAGCTCACTGGTCGAGCGATCCTGCGCCGAAAATGAACGGGGCTAAGTGTTGTACCGAAGCTGCGGATTTATGGTAGGGGAGCGTTCTATGTGGGGCGAAGCGTTAGCGTGAGCGGGCGTGGACTGCATAGAAGTGAGAATGTCGGCTTGAGTAGCGAAAACATGGGTGAGAATCCCATGCACCGAAACCCTAAGGGTTCCTCCGGCAGGCTCGTCCGCGGAGGGTTAGTCTGGACCTAAGGCGAGGCCGAAAGGCGTAGTCGATGGATAACAGGTCAACATTCCTGTACCGGTTATGTTTTGGGAAGAGGGACGGAGAAGGCTAGCCAAGCCAGATGTTGGTTACTGGTTCAAGCGTTCGAGGCGTCGAGGAGCGGTGAAAACGTTCCGAGCTGAGGCGTGAGCACGAGCTGCTACGGCAGCGAAGTTGGTGACGTCATGCTTCCAAGAAAAGCTCTATACCCGTTAAGGCATAACTGCCAGTACCCGAAACCGACACAGGTGGGGTGGTAGAGAATACCGAGGTGCGCGAGGTAACTCTCTCTAAGGAACTCGGCAAAATGGCCCCGTAACTTCGGGAGAAGGGGTGCCACCGCAAGGTGGTCGCAGTGAAGAGGCCCTGGCGACTGTTTACCAAAAACACAGGTCTCCGCTAAGTCGCAAGACGATGTATGGGGGCTGACGCCTGCCCAGTGCCGGAAGGTTAAGGAAGCCGGTCAGCGTAAGCGAAGCTGGCGACTGAAGCCCCGGTGAACGGCGGCCGTAACTATAACGGTCCTAAGGTAGCGAAATTCCTTGTCGGGTAAGTTCCGACCCGCACGAAAGGCGTAACGATCAGGGCGCTGTCTCGGAGAGAGGCTCGGCGAAATAGAATTGTCTGTGAAGATGCGGACTACGTACACCTGGACAGAAAGACCCTATGAAGCTTTACTGTAGCTTGGTATTGTGCCCGGGCTCTGAATGCGCAGGATAGGTGGGAGACGTTGAAGTAGTGCTTGCGGGTGCTACTGAGTCAATGGTGAGATACCACTCTTTCAGAGCTAGGGTTCTAACGTTCACCCGTCATCCGGGGAGCGGACAGTATCAGGTGGGCAGTTTGACTGGGGCGGTCGCCTCCTAAAAGGTAACGGAGGCGCGCAAAGGTTCCCTCAAGCTGGTTGGAAATCAGCTGACGAGTGCAAAAGCAGAAGGGAGCTTGACTGTGAGACCCACAAGTCGAACAGGGACGAAAGTCGGCTTTAGTGATCCGACGGTTCTGAGTGGAAGGGCCGTCGCTCAACGGATAAAAGTTACTCTAGGGATAACAGGCTGATCTCCCCCAAGAGTTCACATCGACGGGGAGGTTTGGCACCTCGATGTCGGCTCATCGCAACCTGGGGCTGAAGTCGGTCCCAAGGGTTGGGCTGTTCGCCCATTAAAGCGGTACGCGAGCTGGGTTCAGAACGTCGTGAGACAGTTCGGTCCATATCCGGTGTACGCGTAGGAACATTGAGAGGATTTCTCCCTAGTACGAGAGGACCGGGAGGAACGCACCTCTGGTGTACCAGTTATCGTGCCAACGGTAAACGCTGGGTAGCCATGTGCGGAGTGGATAACCGCTGAAAGCATCTAAGTGGGAAGCCCACCTCAAGATGAGTGTTCCCATGGGGTAACCCAGTAAGGTCACGGGGAGAACACCCGTTGATAGGCTCTATGTGGAAGTCCAGTAATGGATGCAGCAGAGGAGTACTAATAGACCGAGGGCTTGACCAACATTTTGGTTCTTGCCTGAAGACAACATTCTTTGTTTAATTCAGACGCGCAACTACGGTTGCAGATCCTATGCAGTTCTCAGGGTTCACACCTTGGGAATGACTTTTATCCTGGTGTTCATGGCGGTGTGGTCCCACTTCGATCCATCCCGAACTCGGTTGTGAAACGCATCAGCGGCGACGATATTTGGGGGGTAGCCCCCTGAGAAAATAGCTCAATGCCAGGTAAAACATTCCTCAATAAGGGAGTTGATGATTGAGCCGTTTCGGCCAACATCCCTCCCCACGAAGAAACCACCTCGTCACGAGGTGGTTTTTTTGTGCCTTGCTTTGCTCATGGTTCACCAGCTTTAGCGTGAGTCGCTGGTGTTAGTGTTCCAATAGGTGGCGTATTCGCCTTGAGTCGACGTTCTCGCTTTCGCTGGATTGTCGTCAGTCTCTGGCGAGCGGGTCAGCGTTGGGTGAGTCATGAATGTGTTGATCTCAGTGCTGCGTTTGCATATTTCACGCTGCAATCAATTTTCCCGCTGTTACTGATTGCTCTTGCTGTCGTGGCCAATGTCATCGGTAAGGCTGAAAGTCTTGATTATCTTTTTGCCAGTCTGTCGCCTGTCTTGCCTCCATCGGCGCTCGACCTGGTGGAAACCACATTGCGGGGCCTGGTGGACCAGGGATTCGGAGCAGGTTTGTTCGGTGTTGTTGTTCTTCTGGTTACCGCGAGTAATGCATTTTTGACCCTTCAGCGTGGCGCTGACCGATTGTGGGAGGAGTGGATGCCATCCCCCGCGCAGTCACAATCGTTCTCTTTTCAGGTAATTCAGTTCATCCGTAGTCGTCTGGAAGCATTCATGATTGTGTTGTTGCTGACATCTCTACTCCTGGTGGAGCAGCTGGTTGTGGGCTTTCGCCAGCTGCCGGATGAATTGCTTGCCACCCTTCAGCAATTCGCGCCTGAGTTGTCACTGTTACTGCTGACGGGGCCAGTGACACGACTCGGACAGATCCTCGTTCCAACCCTGTTTCTGTCGTTGTTGGCGCTTTTGCTTCAGCGCGTTCTTCCTAGCCGTCGCGTTCCATTGAGGCCACTGATCCCCGGCTCTTTGTTGATCGGATTCAGTCTCACGATCCTGAACAGTGTTCTCAGTCTCAGTATTATTTCCCTGGGCAATCGCTACCAGGCCTATGGCGTGATTGGTGGTGTTTTGGTCTTAACGCTATGGGTCTGGCTGGTGGGATTGATTTTGTATTTTGGCCAATGTTGGAGTGTTGAATTGAGCCTGAGATTACGTCAGCCTGATCAGGGACAACCAAACCTCACATCTGCTTGATCTTTAGGCCGATTTTGCGAAGCTGGACCTGATCTGAACAGCCCTGTCTGCCTGATTGATGAATCGTCCACCAGCATTGCTTTGGTTCGCCGTTCTTTTACTGCTGCTGTTGCCAACAGCCGCTGGACGCGTGCTGCTGGATCTTGTGGGTGGGGTGGCATTGGTGCTGCTGGGGCTCCCTCTGCTCTTGACGGGGCTTGGCTGGATCGGATGGAAGGTTCTTCAGGCACGCATGATCACGTGTCCAGCCTGCGGAACCGCCAGTGTCAAAAGCGTTGAGCGATGTCCCGCCTGTGGTACATCCATGCCGGTGGGTTCAACTGCGTCGGCTTCAGCCAACGATGCCGTTCCCGCCAGTGATGTCACCATCGACGTGTCGGCTCAGGAGGTCAACTCGGATTCCTGAGCCTGCAATTGACGTTCGCGCAGGAACAGGAAAAACGGAGCTGCGCAGGCGAAGGCAACGCCAAAGCTCAGGGGGATCGCCAGCCACCAGCCTTTGATCTTCTGTCGTGGTCCTTCCACACAGATCCAGATCGTTACTGCGGTGGCTCCGATCAACAAATCCGCGCTGAGGGACCGTGCTGCTGCCGTGCTGGAGGCATCGGCCACGAACCGCGACAGATCGAAGGCCTGGCCGCCGCTTTCCGCGATGAACTCCAGGTTTGCTTTCCAGGGCAGAACAGCTCCCAGCACGGCCAAGGCCAGGTAAATCCAGGGGAGAGCTTTACGCATCGGTGGTTGGTTCAAGGCTGTCGGGGTCGAGGGTGTCGACGGCACGTTCCACAGACTTCAGTAGTGATTCGCAGTGGTCGAGGTACACCTCCCCATGCGCAACACGCTGCTGCAGCTCAGCCAGTGGAACCGTGTCGCTTTGTAGCTCAGTCAGCAGCAGATCGAGGGCTTGCAGGGCCTCTTCGTAGCTGAGGCCGGCGGCATCCTCGCGCCAGGTTTCGATCTGGGCTTGCAGGTCGGTGGGTTGGCTCATGGCGTTGAAGACGAGTTTTGTGGACGCACCTGGGTCACCACGGTTTCAAGGCTGCCGTCTTGGAAGCGGAGGGTCAGTGTGTCCTTCTTGCGCACACCTTTCACACCATCGATGGCCATGCCCTGGCCATTGCTGACAAGTGCAAGCCCCTGCTTCAGCCAGCGCTGAGGCGACAGGGCCCTCAGCAGGGCGCGGCGCTGTTCCAGCTGCTGCCGCAGTTGTTGAAGCCTTCGTTGCGGTGTCAGCAGGGCCAGTGCCTGGCGACGATCCAACAGACGCTGATGCTGGCGTTCCAGCCAGCGGCTCCGCAGGTCCCGCAGCCGTTGGCGCTGCTGCTGCAGCTCCCGCAGCGCCACATGCCGATCCGGCAGCAGAGCCACGATGGCGGCAGTTGGGGTGGCGGCCCGATGATCCGCCACCAGGTCGGCCACGGTCAGGTCGTCCTCATGGCCGAGCCCCGTCACAACGGGGACCGGAAAGGCCGCCAGATCACGGCAGAGATCTTCGTCATCGAAGACGGCCAGATCTTCGCGGCTGCCGCCCCCGCGGGCCAGCACCAGGGCGTCCAATTCCAGCGCGCTCGCTTCTTCGGCCAGGCGACCCAGCACCTCTTGGATTCGCGCTGCCACGCTGCCTTGAACTGGGATCGGCACCACCAGCAGGCGTGTCATCGGCCAACGTTCAGAGGCGGTACGAAGCATGTCCGCCAAGGCGGAGCTGGGAACGCTGGTCAAGACCGCCAGTGTTTTTGGTTGCCGCGGAAGCGGTCGGCGGCGTGTGACATCGAGCAACCCCGCCTCCTCCAGCCGGCGACGCACCAGCTCGAACTGCCGCAGCACGGTGCTCAGGCTCGGGCGGATGTCCAGCACCTGGACGTTGAGACTGGCTCGTGCAGCCCAGAAATTCAGCTTGCCGACCACGGTCACCCCGTCGCCGTCTTCCGGCCGATAACGGAGCTGCCGCAGCTGGGATGCCCACGCCACTGCCGAGATGCTTGCCTCCCCATCGGTGAGGGTCAGCCAGAGGTGGCCTTTTTTGAGCTGGGGCCTGGAGACGGTCGCTTCAACCAGGAAGCGCGGAGCAAAGCCCCGTTCCAGCAGGTTGCCGACGGCGGCGTTGAGTTCCGCGACGGAAAAGCTGGGGATCCGGTCAGCGCTCAAGACGTCGGTAGGCGAAACCCCAGTACAGGCAAACCACGGCGCTGATCATGGCCACGGCTGCTCCCCAGGCTTGGTGGAGTTGGGTTGCGGCGATGGTGAAAATCACCAGGGCACTGCTCAGCAACCTGGAGCCATCACGACGGTTCTGAACGTAAAGCGGTGCCAAGGCTGTTGGGTCGCGGAGGTCCACTGTGGACCATCAAGGAGCGGATGAGCAGACATCAAAAAAGCCCCTCGGCCTGGCCGAAGGGGCTTTTGTATATCGCGAAGGATCAGCCGAGGCCGATTTGGGACAGGATGCCCTGGCCGGTCAGCAGCTCAGTGCCGAGGCCGATGACGAAGCCCATCATGGCCAGACGGCCGTTCCAGGTTTCAGCGAAGTTGACGAAGCCGAAGCGTGCGTTGTCAGACATGGAGGAGAACCAGTTGTGGATACACCAAATGTAACAAAGGTTGGACTTTTGTTGCCAGTGCTTGCGGCGACACTCGGAGTTGTTTACTTCCTGGTAGCAGATCGTCGCTTGGTGAAGGCTGTTGCGGTCGCCTCCAGCGGGTTGTCAGGCCAGGGATGTTTGGGATAGCGGCCGCGCATCTCGCGGCGTACGTCGCTGTAGCTGCCCTGCCAGAAGCCTCTGAGATCGCGGGTTCGTTGTAGGGGGCGACCGGCGGGAGAGAGCAGTTCAATGGTCACCGCCAGCTGGTTGTCGAGAACGGTCGGCCCTTCCTGGCAGCCGAACATTTCTTGCAATTTCACAGCAAGCACCACCTCCTCATCCTCGTAGCGAAGCGTTGCTTCACGGCCGGAGGGGATGCTCAGGCGCAGGGGCAGCAGCCGATTTAGCTGCTGGCGTTGCTCCCAGCTCAGCTCACCCCAGAGGGCCTCCTGCAGGCTGAGTTCATCCAGGTCTTGCCAGCTGAGGCATCCTTCCAGGCAGGGCCCCAGCCACTGCTCGGGATGCTCAATCAGTGCGATGCGATCCCGGCTCGGCCATGGAGCCCCTCGGTGGCGGTGCGCCAGCGCCAGACGTCGACGCAGTTGTTCACAGCTGTCTGACCAGGGCAGCAGCTCCAGCCGTCCGGATTCTCTGAAGCGGCTGAGCAGAAGATCTCGGCACTGCTCGGCCGGTGGAGCCGGTTGCGCCTCCTGGCGAAGCACCAGCGCCCCCAGCTTCAGCTGACGTTCGGCCCGAATCCGCTCTGACTTGTCATCCCAGGTGACCTGATCCAGCCATTCCCCTTGCTCAAGAGCCAGCTTCTCCACCCGTTGACGGCTGAGGGGCACCGCCAGCTGGATCCTCGTGTCCCGTTGGCCCATGTCCAGCCTGGCCACCGCCAGGGCCTCAGAGCCGGCCAGGGGGTCTGCTGGGCGAAGGATGGCCCCACGACCCTGGCGCAGTCGGTAGCGCCCCGTTTGTCCGGGCCGTTGCAAAGCGAGCCAGCTGGGGAAGGCGGTGAGGATCAATTGGGCGCTGTCGATGCCCGTGCTCTCGGCATCGGGATCGATCTCCAGGCGTGCCAGTTGTCGCTTCAGTTGACGGCTCAGCTCCCGCAGGGGCTTGCAACGCTTCTGCTCGCGCATGGCCTCGAGGCGGGCTTCAAGGTCGCAGCCCACCTCCGCTCCAGACAGGGGATCCCGGTCACTCAGGAGGGCGGCCAGATCGCAGCCAAGCCGGCTGCGGCCATGGCGCTGAGCTTCCACCATCAACAGACCAAGGCGTGGGTGGACCCCCAGCTGCGTCAGCTGCTGGCCGATGGCGGTGAAGCGGCCGTCCCTGTCAAGGATGCCGAGGCTTTTCAGCTCCCCTTGCCCCTCTCGCAGGGCCGCTTGGGGTGGTGGATCCAGCCAGGGGAGTGCATCACCCAGCCCTGCGCCCCATCCCGCCAGCTCCATCACCACCGGTTGGGGGTCCGCCAGCAGCAGTTCCGGTGGGCTGAAGCTGGGGCGTCGTTTTTGCTCGGCTGGAGACCACAACCGGACGCAGCAACCAGGTCCCTGGCGTCCCGCCCTGCCGCGTCGTTGATCCGCACTCGCAAGGCTGGCGGGAACGGTCTCGAGGCCCTCCATGCCGGTGTTTGGATCGAAGCGCAGCTGCCGGCTCAGGCCGCTGTCGATCACCAAGCGCACGCCGTTAATGGTGACCGAGCTTTCGGCAATTCCACTGGCCAGCACCAGCTTGCCGTCGCGGTTGGCAGGGCAGCGTTTCAGCGCATCGCTCTGGCGCTCCAGGGGCAGCTGGCCATGGAGGGGGCAGATCTGCCAGTGCCTGAGGGCATTGGCGTGCTCCAGCCGTTCTCGGCAACGCTCGATCTCTGCCAGTCCAGGCAGAAACACCAACACTCCACTGCCTTTCGGGAGATCAAGGCCATGGGTCTCCACGGCACGGAGCACTTGCTGTGGCAGCGGTTCGTCCGCTCGCGGCGGTTGGTGCAGGGTGTCGACAGGGTGGGCTCGTCCTTCGCTGGTCAGCACCGTGGCCTCGGGCAGCCTTGATCGCAGGTCGGTGATGTCCAAGGTGGCTGACATCAGCATCAGGCTCAGGTCCGGCCGCAGCAGAGGGGCTGCTTCCCGCAGCAGGGCGAAGGCGAGGTCGGCATCGCGGCGCCGTTCGTGAAATTCGTCAAACAGCACACAGCTCACCCCGTCCAGGGAGGGATCCGCCTGCAGCCGTCGCAGAAAGAGGCCGTCGGTGATGACCTCCACCTGGGTTCGGGCGGATCGCCGCTGCTCACCACGCACGGCGAAGCCAATCCGTTGTCCAACCTCTTCCTCGAGGCTGGCGGCCAGGCGGGCTGCAGCGGCCCGAGCCGCCAGCCGGCGGGGTTCAATCATCCAGATCCGCCCGTCCCTGCGGATCTCATCCCCCAGGGCACCGATCAGGGCAAGGGGAACCCGGGTGGTTTTTCCTGCGCCAGGCGGGGCTTGGAGCAACAACGTGCGGCCTGGCTGGAATCGGTTGCACAGCTCAGGCATGAGCGCATCGATCGGATAAGCGTCCTGCCTGGGTTTGAGTGTCAACGCACGAGGTTGAGCAACGCCATCAGCAGCAAACTGCTGATGGCTCCCAGGGCTGTTAAGAGCCGGACCAATGGGCCCACGGATATCGCGGGATTGACCATGAAGAAAACCTTAAAGGCCGAAGCAATTCCGTCCTAGCTCGGCTTGAACGCTTCCGCTGTCGCGGTTCGCACGGCTTCACATCCGGGTCGCCTGGGTGCGTCAGCGCACGTGCCGGGTGCCATCGACGGGGTGGTATTCCTCGCCGGTCAATTCTTCGAAAACAATGGCGGGCAGGCCGGTTTCAAACATCGTCTGCAGGGCCTCCTTCAGATAGGGGTTCCAGCCCCCGGTGCTCACCTGGCCATGGCGCACAGTCCAGTCCCAGGTCCCCTGCAGGTCCCGAGGGATCCGGCCCTCGCGGTCACGTCGGGCCACCAGGTCGAGTGACTCCACCAATCCAACCGTCACTGGGTCCTTGCCGTAGGCGGGGGTGAGGCTCAGCTCCAACCGCACGGGGTCTTCCTTCAGCAGGCGCAACCTGAAACGGGGAGGCAACTTCACCCCTTTGATCACAGCAGCAACGATGCGTGTTTTCTGATCCACTCGGACGTCCCCTGATCGTTTCCTGGTTGATACCCCGTATAGGCATCAATGTCCCAACTTATTCAGCGCCAGGTCCGGGGGCTTCCTCCTGGGAGTCATCGTCACCACTAAAACGCACTGTCAACAAGGCTTCATCGGTGATTTTGCCCTCGTTGTCCAAGAGCTCCGGGTGCACGGTGACGCGGCCTGTCCGATCGTTTGGTTCCGCAATCGGGCCACTGGCCGCGCGGAAGCCTTTACCCATCACCCGGAAGGCTTGCCAGAGCAGGGCCACAAAAATCGTGCCGTAGAGCAGAGGAAAAAGGGAACTGAGCATCGTGAGCCGGCACGTCCAGCCCTCTCATCCTGACGGGCCGAGGGCGGGGGTGGTTGCACCTGGTCATAGCTCTGACCGTTTCGGGGCTTGTTGGCACCCCAAACCGCTTCCTACGGTCAGAGCGGCATCCATGACATCCGTGACGTCGATTCCCCCTGCCAAGACCATGCCCGCCCTTGCCTCGTTGCTGCTCGGGGGAGCTGTTCTTAGTGCTGTGACTGTTCAGGGATGGCTGCCCTCGGCATCACGCGCCCAGTCCAGGTCCGCCCCCTCAGGCTTGTCCCGCCAGTCCTTCGTTGCGGCGGCTGTGGAGCGCAGCGGTCCGGCGGTGGTCACGCTGGAAACGGCTCGAACGGTCACCAGCTCAGGCATGACGGGCCTGCCGAAAGGTCTGCTGATGGATCCACTCTTCCGTCATTTCTTCGGAGTGCCTGGGGCTTCAGCCCCACGTTCTCGAGTGCAACGCGGTCAGGGGAGCGGTGTGATCTTTGATGCCGAGGGGCTGGTGCTCACCAATGCCCACGTCGTGGAGGGGGCTGACACGCTTCAGGTGGAGCTCACTGACGGGCGGAGCGTTGAAGCCAAGGTGGTCGGCAAGGACAGTCTCACGGATCTGGCCGTGGTGCGGCTGGAGGGCAAGGGGCCTTGGCCCATCGCCGCCCTGGGGGATTCCGATCGATTGAAGGTGGGCGACTGGGCGATTGCCGTTGGCAACCCATACGGGTTGGAAAACACCGTGACCATGGGCATCATCAGCAACCTCAACCGGAATGTGGCCCAGCTGGGAATTTCCGGAAAGCGGTTGGATCTGATCCAGACCGATGCAGCGATCAACCCCGGCAACTCCGGCGGTCCGCTGCTCAATGCGGAGGGTGAGGTGATCGGCATCAACACCCTGGTCCGCTCGGGGCCCGGGGCTGGCCTCGGCTTTGCCATTCCGATCAACCGGGCCCGCAGCATCGCCAAGCAATTGGTCAACACGGGGCGAGCCAGTCATCCCGTGATCGGGGTTGGCTTGGCGGCTGGTCCTCAGGGCCCTGTGATCCGTTCCGTTCAGCCCGGTGCTCCCGCAGCCGGCGCTGGCCTGAAGCCCGACGACGTGATCACTGCCATCAATGGTGTGGCCACAGCCAGCCCCACGCAGGTGGTGGCCGCTATTGAACGCAATGGCGTTGGACGGCAACTGACCCTGTCGATCAAGCGAGGCGAGACAACGCTCACGGTGTCGATGACGCCAATGGATCTCGCCGCTTAAGCCGACGCTGTCGCGCTGCGCTCAGGCGTCATCGTTGTCCCGCAGTTGATCAACGCAGCGGGTGATGCATTCCCCGTCATCGAGGGAGCAGGTGGTGATGCACTCGAAGTAGGTCTCCACGGCGTCCCAGGTCTGCTCGTGGGGGGCGCCCCCATTCGCGGCATGGTCGTGGCTGCTGGGGCGGGAGACCATTGTCATCGCGGCGGGGATCAGTTTTGTCAGCCTATGCACACGTAATGGCTGGGTAAAGCGAAATGAGTTGTCCTGCCTAAGGGTCTGTGAAGTTTCCCCCGATTTGGCAAGAATGCTGGTCAGGCCGCTTTTTTGCGGCGCTCCTGACGTGCTTTCTGCTTGTCCCGGTTGGCCTTGTGTTTGGCTTCCTGCTCCGCAGCCAGTTGTTTCTCCCGTTCTTCAGCCCTTTCCTCCTCTTTTTTCTCGAGGTAGTAGGCGTAATCGCCGCGGTACAGCACCAGTTCGCCGTCGCGCAATTCCACGATCCGGTTGGCAACTCTGGAGATGAAGTAGCGGTCGTGGGAGACCACCAGCACAGCCCCTTCGAACTCACGGAGCGCATCCTCCAGCATCTGTTTGGCCGGGATGTCCAGATGGTTGGTGGGCTCGTCCAGCACCAGCAGGTTGCAGGGGCTCAACAGCATCAGGGCAAGCGCCAGGCGAGCCTTCTCACCACCGCTCAGCTTGCCCACCTCTTTGAACACGGAATCGTTGCTAAAGCAGAAATTGCCGAGCAGGGAGCGCACCTGGGTTTGCGTCCAGTCGGGCACCGCTTCGAACATTGTGTCGATGACGGTTTTGTTCAGGTCAAGGGCTTCGGCCTGGTTCTGTTCGAAATAGCGGGCCACCACGTTGTGTTCCCCAAGTCGCGCGCTGCCCTCGTCAGGGGTTTCGGTCCCCATCACCAGGCGTAGCAGGGTGGATTTTCCGGCTCCATTGGGGCCGACGAAGGCAATCCGATCGCCGCGCTCCACCTCCAGTTCAGCGCCGAGGAACAGGATTTTTTCCCCATAGCTGTGGCAGAGGTTGTCAATCACCGCCACCTGCGCCCCGGAGCGGGGGGCCGGTGGGAAGCGAAAGCTGGGGCCTGAGACCGATTCGATCGGAGCCTCAACCAGCTCCACTTTGTCCAGCTGTTTCTCGCGGCTTTTGGCCTGGGTGCTGCGGGTGGCGCTGGCGCGGAAGCGATCGATGTAGGCCTGCTGGGTGGCAATCTCCTTCTGCTGGCGTTCGAAGGCGGCCTGGGTGGCCTCCTGTTCCAGTTGTTTCTGTTCGAGGTGGGCTGTGTAGTTGCCCAGATAGCTGCGGGAGATGCCGCGTTCGGTGGACACGATCTGATTGCAGACCCGATCCAGGAAGGTGCGGTCGTGACTGATCACCACCAGGGCCGCGGTCTGCTCCACCAGGTAACCCTCCAGCCATTGGATTGTCTCGACATCCAGGTGGTTGGTGGGCTCATCCAGCAGCAGCAGGTCAGGGTCCTGCAGCAGGATTTTCCCCAGGGCGATGCGCATCTGCCAGCCGCCGGAGTAGTCGCTGACCAGTTGTTCTGCGCCTTCAGGCGTGAAGCCGATCGTCGGCAGGAGCTTGTCGATTCGTGCATCCAGCTCGTAGCCATGGAGAGCCTCAAACCGGGTTTGCAGCCTCCCCAGCTCATGGATGAGCTGATCGAGGTGGTCGGGATCCTCAGTGGCCTTGTCGGATGCCATTGCCTCCTCTACCTCCCGCTGGCGGTTCAGAACAACGGCGGCTTCCCCGAAGGCCTGAAACAGTTCCTCGCGCACGCTGCGCTCGGGATTGACGTCAAATTCCTGTTGCAGAAAGGCGATTCGCGGATCGCCCTGACGCACCACCTGGCCGCTACTGGGTTCCTCCTGCCCAGCAATCAGGCGCATCTGGGTGGACTTGCCGGCACCGTTGACGCCGACCAGGCCGATGCGATCCCCTGGCTTGACCTCCCAGGTGACGTTGCGCAGCACCTCCCCGGTCGGATAGATCTTGCTGACGTTTTCGAGTCGCAGCACCGGCCGGGAGCATTGAGTTCCCATCATCCCTGCCGGCAGACTGGTGAATGGGACACCAGGGAGTCAGGCCGTGCTGAAACTGGAGCAGCTGGCAGCGGTTGTGGTGGCCGCCGGTCTGGCCATCGTGAGCTATCTGTTGTTTTTCAGCTGGGCCGGTGGCGGCGGCTACGAGCGCCGCAGACCGACATCAGGGCAAGTTCCCGGCGAGCGGATCGTGGAGCAGGAACCGCTTACAGCCCACCGCGTGCCTTGACGACCCAGCGATGGCTGGCCTCATCGTCGAGGCTGGCCAGATGCTGCCTGACCTCGTCCGGAGTGACAGGGAGCCCCTGGTCTTCGCCAAATTGACAGATGGAGGCCATGGCACCGGAGGGATCCTGCAGCGCCTGCCGGAATAAGGCCTGGGTCTGTTCTGGGTTGCTGCGGATGCGCTCGTAGAGAGCAGCGGCATGGCCAGCCATGGACATCGATGCGGCTGAAGTAACGCTATTCAGTTGCTCGACGATCGTCAGGCTGCCTGGTCCAACCCTTCATCACGGAGGCCAAGGGCGGAGGCATCTTCCATGCTGCGGGCATCCATGCAAAGCACCTTGCGCAGCTGGGCGTAATTGGCGGCCTGGGAGTTTCTGCCCTCCTGGGCGGCGCCGTATTCAGCCCGTTGCAACACGTGGTGCAGGTGGGTGAGCAAATACGTGCTGATCACAGCGGACACAAGCACGTCACTGTTCTCAGGGGTTCGTTGAGGGCGGCGACGGCCAGTGGTGCGCCGGCTGCGGCGCTGGGTGGTCGTTGTGGATTCGGGCATGGGGCACTCCGAGGAGGACCGATGCCCCCATCATAGTCATGGATACTACCCTTGACCACCTCTGTACACTTTCGAGTAGCTGAGACTCCCCCTGGAGATCCGGTTGTGCCTACCCGTCAGACGTCCTCCAGCGGGAAGCCCAAATCCCCGCGGATTCAGGTGGTCCTGCCTGAGGATCTCTGCGCCCGCTTGACGGCCTTGGCTGATCAGGAGTCGCGCACGGTCAGCAACATGGCGCGGGTGCTGATCCAGCAGGGAGTCCAGAGGCATGAACAGAATGCTGAGGCGACGCTGCCCTCAAGGGAAGAGCGGTTGCGCTCCGCCCTCGAGGCCCAGCAACCCCGTCGTCTGCGCGGCGCTCCAAGGCGGTTGCGCCTGCACCGTCCCTGACTCAGTCACGATCAGGCGGGGGCAACCCTGACGCCGAGGCATGCTTCCCGCGTTGCACCTGTGATGGCGGGTGCATTGCCGGAGTGGCCGCGGTGATGCCACCAGGCCAGCAGCGCAAAGACAAGCGCCTCCCTCGCCTCCGCAGCCAGACCAATCTGATCACTTGCCCGCACGGCCAGCCCCCGGCAGCGACGTTGGAGTTCCTTCATCAGCACTGGGTTGCGGCAGCCACCTCCGGCCACCAGTAGCTCCAAGATATGGACGTTTCTGTCCGCCCTCAATCGGTCAAGATCCTGAGCCACCACCGCCGCGGTGAAGCCGGTGAGGGTGGCCACAGCATTGACGGTCGGGGCTGCCCCCAGCTCGTGAAGACGACGCCTGAGATCCTCTTGGCCGAAGCATTCCCGCCCCGTTGATTTCGGTGGGCTGAGCTGAAAGTAGGGCTCTTGAAGCCAACGCTGAATCACATCGTTGTCGCAACGTCCTGCTGCGGCCATGGCACCGTCCCGATCAAACAGCTGCTGGCCATCGCTGAACTGCTCCATTGCCAGATCGATCAGGCTGTTCGCTGGTCCACAGTCCCAGCCAAAAACAGGCTCCCGTCGCTGGGGACCCGAGCGGGGAGGGATCAGGGTGAGGTTGGCAATGCCCCCCAGATTGAGCACCCCCCGCCAGCCGTCCCCATGCCCGATCAGGGCAGCATCGGCCCTGGGCACCAGGGGCGCCCCCTGACCTCCTAGGGCCAGGTCGGCGGAGCGGAAATCGTGCACCACTGGCCTTACCAAGAGTTGGGCCAGCAGCGGAGCCTGCAACAACTGCCAGCTGGCGCCGCGCCTTGTGCTGCTGGGTGGGCGATGCCAAAGGGTCTGGCCATGGCAACCGATCAGGCTCGCGCGCTGATCGGGGTCGGCGCCGCGAGCCGCTATCGCCTGTTGTTCGGTCACCGCCTCCGCCAGATCCAGCAGGGCCGCGGCCGGTCGTGGTTCTCCCTGGCCGATTCGAACCAGCTCGTCCCGCAGTGCAGCTGGGTAGGGGCTGTGGTGATGGCTCAGCAGCTGCCACTCAGGACGATCGGGAGCACCCTGGAAGCGAGCCAATACCGCATCGACTCCGTCGGCACTGGTGCCACTCATCAGGCCGAGGCAGAGCATGGGGGTGACCGTCAGGTTTTGGGCAACCGTTGCAGGTCATCCACCAGGCCCATCACCACGAGCAGATGGCCTTCCTCCAGCACATGGGAGGCCGGGGGGTTCACCGTGAGGTTGCTCTGGGGGCCCGCTGCCAGCACATTCACCCGGAAGTTCTTGCGCAGATTCAGATCACGCAGTGAGCGGCCCATAAATGGCTCCGGCACCTTGATCTCCTCAATGCAGTGCTTTTCATCCAGGGCCAGACGCTCCATCAGGTTGGGGCGCACCAGCTCAAGGCCCAGTCGTTCTCCCTGCATGCGGGAGGGAAAGATCACCCGGTCGGCACCAACCCGCTTCAACATCTTTTCGTGCAGTTCGCTGGTGGCGCGGGCGATCACCTGGCGGACCCTGGTGCCCTCACTGTCCTTGGCGATCAGGGTTGCTGTGATGCTGGCCTCGATCGGTTCGCTCATGGCCACCACCACCGTGCCCATGTCCAGCACACCGGCTTCCCGCAGCGATTCTTCATCGGTGCAATCCACCACCCGGGCTTCCACGGTTGGCTCCAGCTGACGCAGCTCATCCACGGCCCGTTCTGAGCGGTCCACCGCCAGCACCTCTGCCCCGTTCTGCAGCAGTTCTCGGCAGACGGCGATCCCGAAACGACCAACGCCGACGACTGCGAAGCCCAACCGCTCGCTGCCCTGGAGCGGGCTCCATTGCCACCATTCCCTCATCGCTGGTGATCCCAAAGACGGCGGTCAGACATACAGGTCCTCACGGGGATAACCAATCCGATTCTGGCGATAGATGTGGATCTGCTCCCGGGTCATCAGTTCCCAGATGGCGCTCAGTAGCAACAGAATCCCAAGCCGCCCCACAAACATTCCCAGCATCAGCACAGCCTGGCCGAAGCGTCCCAGCTGCTCCGTGACCCCAAGATCGAGGCCGACGGTGGCAAAGGCCGAGATGCAGGTGAACAGCATCTCCAGAAACGTGAAGGGTTCTGCACCGTTGAGGTTGCTGGCGATGCTCAGCAACAACGCCATCGCCAGAACAAACAGCAGTGACGCCACGGTGATGCCAAGGGCCCTCAGCACAACCTTGTCCGGGATTTCGCGGTTGCGGATCACCACCGCATCGCGACCGCGCATGGTGGATCGCGTCGCTGCCATCAGGGCGGCCACGGTGGTGGTCTTGATGCCTCCGCCTGTCCCCCCCGGACTGGCACCGATGAACATCAGCGCCATCAGCAGCAGGGTGCCCGAATCGGTGATGTTCTCCAGTGAGAAGGGCACTGTGGTGAACCCGGCCGTTCGGGCGGTGACCGATTCGAACAGGGCGGTCATCCAGCGTTCCCGCCAGGCCATCCCGATGAACACCTCGCCGCGGTTGAGCCATTCCGTCAAGGCAAGGCCAAGGGTGCCGAACACCACAAGCAGCAGCGTGGTGCGCAACACCAGCCGGGTGTGAAGGCTGAGCCGCCGCCGGCCGCGGCGGACCCCTTGACTGGCGAGATCACTGGTGACCCGCCAGCCCAGTCCCCCCATCACGATCAGCACCATCACAACGGTGTTGACCAGAAGGTTGTCGTGATACCGCTCAAGGCTGTCGGACCAGAGTCCGAAGCCGGCGTTGTTGTAGGCCGAGATGCTGTGGAAGATCGAGGCCCACAGGCGTTCACCTCGGTCAGGGATGTCGCTGAACCCGAAGCCGTACAGCACCAGAGCACCCACCAGGATCACCAGTGCCGCCGTCGCAGCAATGCCACGGAATGTGCTGCCAACTCCGCCGACGCCGAATTCATCGAGGGTCTGGCCCCGGTCCAGTCGGCGCCGTAGACCAGTGCCCTTCACCACGAACCCCTGGAGAAAGGTGGTGATTGCCATCAGTCCCAGGCCTCCCGCCAGGATCATCATCGCCAGCACCAGTTGCCCGGCTGTGGTGAGATCGGCTCCGACATCAATGATCGACAAGCCGGTCACCGTGATCGCTGATGTGGCTGTAAACAGGGCTTCCCAGAGCCCCACCTTGCTGCTGGAACACAGCGGTGTGGCCAACAACAGCGTGCCCAGCAGGATCACCAGCAGGCCGGTGACCACGGTGAACTGGGGCACGGTGAGTCGCCGGTGCCAGCCCTGGCTGCGCTCGATCGCCTGGCGGAGGGGCACGGAGCTGACGACTTGAAGAACGACCAGTGTTGATCAGGATGCGGCATAACGCCACAGGATCAGGGCCGGCACCAGCACGGTCATGATCAAAGTGAGGCCGATCCCGTAACGGGTGACATCAAGGAAGCGGTACCTCCCGGGGCCGAACACCATCAAGTTGGTCTGGTAGCCGACCGGGGTCAGAAACGACTGGCTCGCCCCAAACAGCACGGTGATCAACAGGGCGGTGGGGGGCAGGTCCAGTCCCGGTGCCAGCTGCACCGCCACCGGCGCCAGCAGGGCAACTGAGGCGGCATTGCTCATCACTTGAGTGAGCAAGGTGGTGCCGATGAACACCACCACCAGGGAGCCGTAATTGGGCCAGCCCGTCAGCCACTGTTGAAGACCCTGGGCCATGGCATCGGCCAGGCCGGTGGTCTGCAACGCCACGCTGAAACTGGTGAGCGAGCCGAGCAGCAGGATCACATCGAGACGAATGGCGCGCTGCAGCTCACCGGGGCGAAGACAGCCCGTGGCCACGACAGCGACAGTGGCCAGCAGCACCGCGGCCACCAGGGGTACGGGCGTCAGGGTCGGCAGAAGAAGCATGGCGATCGCAATGCTCACCACCAGCGGTTTGCGCCGCACCGTCGGCAGGTCATCCTCGAGCCGATCCAGCACCAGCAGGTCATTGCTGGCCTGCAGACCACGGATGGAATCGAGGGGTGCCTGCAGCAGGAGTACATCCCCCTCCCTCAGCACGATCTGCCCCAGCCGTTCCTGCAGGGTTTCCTGCCCGCGGCGCAGGGCCAGCACCGTGGCGTTGTGGCGTTGGCGGAAGCGGAGTTCGCGCAGGCTGGCGCCGGCCAGGGTGGAACCGGCCGGCAGCAGCACTTCAACCGTCTTCTGACCACCTATCTCATCGCTGCTCAAGTCGAACCCGGCATTGTTGCCCTGGGTTGTGAGCTGAACCGTGTGGTCCTGCTGAAGACGAAGCAGGTCCTGTCGGGTCACCCGCAGCAGCAGGTGGTCGCCGGCCTGGAGCTTTCGGTCCGCCAGGGGGGGCAGCAGCCGTTCTCCGGAACGCTGAAGTTCCAGCACATCCACGTCGAAACGCCTCTGCAGACGGCTGTTGTGCAGGGAGACCCCCACCAGTTCCGAGTCGTGGGGAATGGTGACTTCGGTGCTGTAGCTGCTGCGCTGGGGCGAGAGTCCCAGGTCGTCATGGTCGTGGCCACGATCCGGCAGCAGGGCCCGTGGTGCCAGCACCAGATAGGCCGCCCCCACTAGCCAGATCGGCAGGCTGATCAGCGTGAAGCTGAACAGTTCCAGCGATCCATACCCCAGTTGCTGGCTGATGTCACTCACCAGCAGGTTCACCGAACTGCCCAGCAGGGTGAGGGTTCCGCCCAGCACTGTGGAAAACGAGAGTGGAAGCAGGACCCTGGATGGGGAAATGCCGCGCCGGTGGCACCAGTTCTCCACCACCGGCAGCAACGACGCCACCACCGGTGTGTTGGGGACGATGCCGGAGACAGGCGCGATCACGAACGCCATCAGCGCGATCAAGCGCCTTGGTGAACGGATCCGCTCCGAGGCGATCAGGGCACGCAGGCGGTCCAGCGCTCCGCTTTTAAACAGGGCCGCGGAGACGGGGAACAGGCCCATCAGGGTGATCAGGGCGGGGCTGCCGAATCCGGCCAGAGCCTCTGGTGGTGACAGAACCCCAGTGGCCACAAGCAGGCCGAGGCTGAGCAGTCCGGTGAGTTCCGGCGCCAGGGCCCCTGTGATGAATAAAACGATCGCCAGAACCAGAACCGCCAGGGTGATCACCGCCTGGGGGTTCTGAAGCGTGCTGATCAGCTCGGCCATTCGGGCAGACGCCCTGCATCTGGATCTGATTCTGCCCCGGGATCAAAGAACTGCCCCCGCAGCCATTCCTGCAGACCCCGCAGGCCATCCCCGCGCTTGGCCGATAGAAACAAGGTCTGGGCATCCTGGCGCCGGATCGTTTCGACAGCGTCCAGCGGGCAGCGGTCGATCTGGTTCGCCACCACCCGTCGCAACGCGGTGCTGCCGAGGGAATCCAGCAGCCGATGGACGGTGCTGAGCTGACCGGACCAGTCGGGATCCGCCAGATCCACCACCATCAGCAGCACATCGGCGTCGAGGGCTTCCTCCAGCGTTGCCCGGAATGCTTCCACCAGGGGCTGGGGCAGGTCACGGATGAAACCAACGGTGTCGGTGATCAGCAGCCTGTCTGGCCGTTGCCCCGGCCGCGGCAGGTCCAGGCGACGGGTCGTGGGATCCATGGTGGCGAACAGCTTGTTCTCGGCCAGCACACGATCGCTTTCGCGGCGACCACAGAGGGCATTCAGCAGGCTGGACTTGCCAGCGTTCGTATAGCCCACAAGGGCGACTCGCGGCAGTCCCCGCCGTTGGTCCCGCAGTCGGCTGCGGTGCTGCTGAAGCTGCTGTTGATCCCGGAGCAGGCGATCGATGCGGCGGCTGATGGCACGGCGGTCTTTCTCCAGCTGTGTTTCCCCTGGGCCCCGTGTTCCGATGCCACCGCCCTGACGCGACAGGCTGCGCCCCCGTCCCAGCAGGCGCGGCAGGAGATAGCGCAGCTGCGCCAGTTCCACCTGCAAGCGACCGGCGGCGCTGCCGGCTCGCTGGGCAAAGATGTCGAGGATGAGTTCACTGCGGTCGGAGACCGGACAGGCCAGCAGCCGCTCCAGATTCCTGGCTTGAACCGGCGTGAGCTCGCGATCCGTGACAACCAGTGAGGCGCCGCGACGGCGCACTTCAAGGGCTGCCTCCTGCAGCTTTCCAGTCCCCCAGAGAGTTTGTGGATTGGCGCTGCCGGCCCGCTGCGTCACCACTGCCACCGGTTGGGCTCCGGCACTGCGCACCAGTCCCTCCAGTTCGGCCAACTCCCGTTCGCTGCGGCCAGCATCTCCGCTGGTGAGGGTCAGCAGCAGCACGGGTTCGATGGCAGGACCAGCGCCGGCGGGGGACGACTCCGGTGTTGTGATCGCCCCAGGGTTCAGATCCTGCTGACAGAGATGGCGCAGATCCCCCTGGTCCAGCTGTCGCCAGCCATGGGCTTCCTCACGGTCGGGCTGCAACAGTTCGGCGTTGCGCAGTCCGTCGCGGGCTGGAACCGGGGCAAAGCGCAACCAGCTGATCGGATTGAGATCGAGGGCAATCACTGCCTCCGCCATGTCCTGATGCAGGCCATGACGGCTGAAGGGACAGCTCAGCAGCCTCCAGCCGCCACCCCGGCGCCGGGGTGCCTGCGGCAGGTGCTGACGGAGGGCCTCGGAACTTTGCAAGGGACCCAGCCAGAGCAACCGGCAGAGCCCACGACCGTCCAGCACGAGATGCATGGATAGCTCGAGCTCCTGCACCAATCCGGCCATCCGCTCCAGGGTCAGCAGGTCAGCGCCGCTGCCCTCGGGATGACGACGGTGGCTGAGGCGGTCGAGTTGTCGTTGCTGGCCGGGCCGCAGGCCGCGGGTCCGGCCGCCGAGATGGGCCTGCTTCAACGGCTCATCAGCCAGGCCCCGGCAGAGCGCAGACCCAGTGAGAGTCCAGGCAGCCTGGTGAGGTAGGTGGCCCGTCGGATCTTGAAGGCCAGGGGGCCGGCAAGCGTGATGCCAAGCCCAGTGAGCGTGGCGTTACCGATGCCCAGGCTGAGCATCTCGCCGCGATCCTGGAACTGAAACGTTTTCGGCTCCTGGTTGTTGCTGGTGGCCTGCAGGGCCGCTGCAACAGCCTCGCCCTGCTGCATGGCCACCTGAGCAGTGGCCGGCCAGGGCTCAACGCTGCAACGTCCGCAATCCCCCAGCACGAAGACGTGTTTGTTGCCGAGAAGCCGCAGATCCTTGCCGATGTTGAGAGGGCCTTTGGCGTGACCAGGGTCCGGCCGGATGTCGGGCACGGTCGGGCTGCTGCCGGCACTCCAGATCAGACCGCTGTGGGGGAGCAAGGTGCCGTCCTTGAAGCGGACACGATCGGCGCGAACCTCGGTCACAGCTGTGTTGAGGTGCAGGCAGACTTCCCCCCGCTCCAGTGCGGCGGCAGCGCGTTCACGGTTGAACGACGCACTGTTGGGCAGGATCCCGTCTCCCCTCTCAATCAGATGGATCCGGGCTGCTCCATCGAGCATGTCCGCCAGCTTGCAGGCCAGCTCCACACCCGTTGGCCCTGCTCCGACGATCGCGATAGCGGCATCGGGGGTTCTGCGCTTCTTCAGCTCTCGCACAAGGGCGCGCAGATGGGCAACATCGTTGAGATCCCGGAAGCTGCAGGCATGATCACGGACACCGGGAACTCCGAAATCATTGAGCTCGGTGCCGGTGGCCAGCACCAGATCACCCCACTGGAGAGCACCGGAAGCGGCGGTGGTGAGCTCCTGGTTGTTCAGATCGATGCTGATGACACGGTCCTGCAGCCAGCAGATGCCACGGCTACTGAGCAGCTGGCGATAAGCGGGCGCCACTTCCCAGCTCTGGAGCTCACCGCTGAGCAGTTCGTAGAGAAGCGGTTGAAATAGAAAGCGGTCGCGGGGCTCGATCAACAGCACCGGTCGCTCCGGCAAGCGCTCGCTCACGGCCAGAGCGCTGCACAGTCCCGCGAATCCACCACCGATCACCACCACGGTCTCGGGTGATGACAGAGGTGTCGTCATGGAACATCAGGAAGTGCTGAAACCTTAGGCAGCCCTTCTCACCGGGCGGCAGGGGAAGATGGGGCAGGTGATGGATGGGTCCGCGGCATGACGGGCGTGTTGGTTCGGGACAATCTCGATGCGGACCGCGGCAGCCTGGAGCCGTTAAGTCCTCAGGATCGACTGGCTTGGGCACACCAGCGCTTCGGATCCGGATTTGCTCTCACCACTAGCTTCGGCATCCAATCGGCGGTGCTGCTGCACATGCTCAGCCAACTGCCGGAGGGTGACGCCGTCCCTGTGATCTGGGTGGACACGGGCTATCTGCCGGAGGAGACCTACCGCTATGGCGCCCAGCTCACGGAGCTGCTCAGCATCCGCCTGATGGTGGTTCAAAGCGCGATGTCGCCGGCTCGGATGGAGGCTCTGCATGGACGCCTCTGGGACACCGGACAGCTTGATGATCTTGAGAAGTATCACCAGATCCGCAAGGTGGAGCCCCTGGATCGGGCTTTGGCGCAACTGGAGGTGAGCTGCTGGGCCAGCGGCGTGCGTCGTGGCCAAACCGACCACCGCCGCGCGATGACCGTGCTGGACCCGATCCGAGAGCGGCTGTCTCTGCGTCCGCTGTTGGATTGGACCCAGAAGGACATCTACTACTACATGGAGGACAACAACCTGCCGCAGCACCCGTTGTTCGAGCAGGGGTACTCAACCGTGGGGGATTGGCACTCCAGTGCTCCGGATGGCGCTGAGCTCAGCGGACGCAACACCCGTTTCGGGGGGCTCAAACAGGAATGCGGGATCCACGTTCCCCAGGAGGCCGTGGAAGGCTTGATGGGGGATGGGATCTAGGCACGATGGCCTCACGTGCCCTGCTGATCGGCAACAGCCGCTGGCACTGGGCCACCCAGCGCGGAGAGCGCTGGAGTTTTGACCATGCCGCGCCTGATCCGCTGCGGATCGACACCACCAACCTGATCTGGGCGGCTGTGGGAGAGGTCCCAGCAGCTCTGGAGGGCGCCCAGGAGTCCCGACTGCAACTTGAGAATGTGCCCCTGGAGGGTTGTCCGCCCTGGCTGGGTGTCGATCGTGCCCTCGGGGCCTGGGGTGCCTGGCGACGTCAACGTTCCCAAGGCGGTGACCTGGATCAGGGGCTGTTGCTGGCCGATGCCGGCACCGTTCTCAGCCTCACTCTGCTCGACGCCCATGGCCGCTTTCGCGGTGGCCGTCTGATGCCTGGATTGCGGTTGCAGCTTCAGGCGATGGCATCGGGGACGGCCTTGCTGCCCTCCGTGGCTCGTCAACAGCGAACCGATGATCTATTCCCCAGCGGCACCGCAGAGGCGATGTGCCAAGGGGTGATGCAGGGCTTGGCAGCTGCCGTTGTGGACGCGTATCAGAGCAGTGGGGCCTGCCTCTGGCTCTGCGGTGGAGATGCACCCTGGCTGGAGAAGGAGCTGTCCCGTCGGGGTGTATCAGCTCAGTCCAATAAAAACTTGCAGCTGCAGGCCATGGTCGACTTGATCCCTGTAATCAAGCCAGCTCCAAGTCGCTGAGAATGGTGTCAGCCATGATGGCGGACTTCACCTTCAGGTAGATCCTTTCGAGCTTGCCGTCCGCATCCACGACGAAGGTGTGGCGCATCATGCCCATGTATTCACGGCCCATGAACTTCTTCAGGCCGTAACTCTCGTAACTGCTTGCGACCTCACAAGGTTCCACATCGGTCAGCAGCGTGAAGGGAAGCTCATGTTTGCTGATGAATTTGGTGTGGGACGTGGCGTTGTCCTTGCTAATGCCCAGCAACTTGATGCCGTGCTTTTCAAAGCGATCCCAGCGATCACGGAAATTACAGGCTTCTTTTGTGCAGCCCGGGGTGTCGTCCTTGGGATAGAAGTAGATGACGACCCGTTGTCCTCGAAACGACGACAGCTGCACGGGGTCGCCGTCCTGATTGGGGAGCGTGAAATCGGGTGCCGGATCGCCGATCTGGAGAGCCACTGAAGCCGCAACTACACACAAGCCGAATCGTAACGGCCCTGTGGCTGATCCCGGAACATCAGGATCTCCCGTCCGATGTGGAACTCTCGTCTGTGGAAGCGGGTTGGATGGATGGCATGGCCATGGCTCGGGCCGTTGCGTTCCGCCGCTCCCGGCTCTGGATGCGGCGCTGCCTCGCCGACTGCTTCGACGTTGATCCAGCCACGGTGCCATTGCAGGCACCACCGGGGAAGCCTCCGACCTTGGCCGATGGCTGGGGCTGCCTAAGTCTCAGTCATTGCTGCGATGCGGTGTTGGTGGCCTGGTCTGCCGATGCTGTGGGTGTGGATCTGGAACGCCGCGATCGTTGTTTCCCGGCGGCGGCGTTGGCGGATCGTTTTTATTGCGCCGAGGATCGTCGCGAGCTCGACGGTCTGGCCGGGGAAACGCTGCGAATGGCGGTGCTGAAGCAGTGGGTGGCGAAGGAAGCGCTGATCAAGATGCAACGCGGCAGCCTGGCGTTGGATCTGAGCCGTTGGCGTTGTGGCGCTGATGCTTGCCAGGGTCTTCACCCTGATCTGGAGCATCCCGTACCTGTCCATCGCCTGCAGCTGGAGGGCTGGCTGATGGCAGTTGCAGGCGCTGCAGGACAGGTTGGTCCAATCTGCCTAGCTTGAAATATCTGTTGTTTTGGCTGTTGTGATGGCCCAGCAGCCGCGGACGCATTCGCTGGCGACCCTGATGGCAGCCACCCCGTTGGTGGTCATCGGAGCGTTGGGCCTGACGTCTGATCCGCGGCCATCCATGGCGCCGGGCAGCTGGGAGACGACAGGGGGCTCACGAATCCGGTTGACGGAACAGTTGGCCGAGCGCGAAATCGAACTGGATCAGCGGCGCGATGCCCAGCTGTTGATGAAGGAGTTCATCCGTGGCCAGATGGCACGTCATTACTGGGGAGGTTTTTCGCCATCGCTGGCTGATCTCGGGCTGACGGTTCCGCTGCGCCTAGACACCCGTGTGGATCGCGATCGATTGACGACCACTTTGAAGGTGATGCCCCGGCGCGGTTCTGAAGCATTCCTGGCGGGGGTCGAACGACGAGGGGGTCGGTTGACCAGTTGGTCTTGTCGCGGCCGGAAAGATCAGATCAGCGAGCGCACCCATAAAAGATGTCCGGAGGGGTGGACATTGCTCGATGTCAAGCAGCTCGAATGACCGAAATCGAAGCCTGCATGGTCCAAGTCGGTAGGGGATATGGGCCCCATGCTGCGGTGGTAAATCCCATAGCTGCTCAACGATTAAGTGCTTGCGGGCGGGCTGGGTTTTATGGGCTGTTTTTTATCTTCGGGACTATTGTTGAACTCAGTTAATAGCTTTAGTTCTCGTCTGTGTTCAATCGCCTTGTTACTGGCCTAGCTGCAGCTGCTTCCTTGGTTTTGATGGCTGCTCCTTCATCTTTCCCGCAGCGCCTTGTTCGTTGGAACACAGGAGGTGCTGCTTGGATAAGCAATTCACATGTGTTCAAGCATTTTTTAGAGACAGGTGAGATCGCTGACCGCTCTCTTTTTGCCAGTGTAAGGAACTCTGGATGGACAGCAGATGAAATTCGTTTCGGCATGAAAAAGGTTTATATTGTTGACGTTGCGAGAGTTGCTCGATATTTGAATAGTCGAGAAGGTATAGATTTTCTATCAAAGCAGACTTATTCTTATTATCCTCCCAATGGTGAGAATGATTCTGCGGTTTTCGCTATGCGTTCAGCCATAATTAAGGCTTCGATTGGTGGCAAGCTTTCTTCGGTTGGAATTATTAATAGCCTACCTGTTGACTTCCGATTGACTGGTGATGGTTTAGTGATTTGTGCTCCTGAAAAGGTTGACAAAAAACAAGCTGCATCCCTTTTGACTTGGTACATATTCCTGCCTGCTTGTATCGTAAGGGATGTGGCTGCATATTGATGGCTTGCTAGATGAAGTCAAGAATCCCGGTTAATTCTCATGTTGTATCTGTGTTTGTGAGGAATTATGCCCGCTCAGTTTGGGGGCTCAATACTCGATGCTCTGTTGTTGGCTGACTTCGCTTCCCTGCGAGTAGCTGATGCCGCATCGGCAACCGTAGTCTCTCTGATCCAAGTCCCTCCAGGGTTGTACGCAGCAGCTGCAGTGGTTCCGGTTGGATACTGCCGAGCATGCGCCGGTAATCAGAGTCATTGGCCAGCCATCGCTCAGCCAACGACTTGCCCCCAGGCAATGTCAGTACCTCGTCCCATTGATCGATGTTCAGGCTCCAACCCTGCTCCTCCAGCGGCTGAGTCTGGATCTGGAGCTGTTGCAGCCAGCTTTGTTCCTGCTCAACCAACTGGGACAGGGAGGTCTCGGCAGTGTGTGATGCGCTGAGGGCACCTGCAGGTCCACACCCAGCACAGCTGATCAGCAGACGCAGGCTGGCGTTGCTGTCGGCATGGCCCGTCAAGGTCTGAGCCAGCTCGGTCCAGTCCGTCTCCAGCAGATCCACCGTGCCCAGTCGCCCACCGATCCAATCAAAAACCTGATCGGATGGCAGCGCTTCAACCCCATCCAGGAGCTGTGGCTGCTGCTCAGGTTCGAGCAGGTCGATCTGTGCCGCCAGTCGCTGGCGATCGTCAGGGCTTGGACAGATCAGGGTGACGCCCCCTTCCGGCACCTGGCGCAGTGGATCCAGCGCCCAGAGCAGGGAATGGCAGCCCAGCAGCAACACCCGGTCCTGGCGCTGCCAGCTCACTCCCGCCCAGAGCCGTCGTCGCAGTAGTTGCAGACGTTCGCCCTCCTGTCCCAACTGCCGCTGAATCCAGCGTTCCATCGCCGGACTGTCGGGACCACTGCTTAGTAGCAATGGCTGCTCCGATGCCAGTTCAGCCGCCGCTGCCAGCTGTGCGGCACGGCGCTCGGCCATGCGCTCCCGGCGTTCCCCCTCCCAGCCCAGTTGGCCTGGCTGCCAGAACACTTCCCCTTGCAGTGCCGTGGGTAGGTACTGCTGATCCACCCAATGTTCGGCGTAGGCATGGGGGTAGCGGTAACCGACGCCATCGCCGAAGGCATCACCATCCCGGTTGGCGTCCCGCAGGTGGCTGGGCACGTCCTGACGGTTCGCCTCTCGCACACTCTTGAGGGCGTCGAAGAAGCCCAGCACGCTGTTGCTTTTCTCGGTCCCCGCCAGGTAAAGGGCGGCCTGGGCCAGGGGATACAGCCCTTCCGGCAGGCCGACCCGCTCGAAGGCTGCGGCGCAGGCTTCCACCACAACGATCGCCTGGGGATCGGCCAGGCCGATGTCCTCCCCCGAAGCAATCAACATCCGCCGGAAGATGAAGCGGGGGTTTTCTCCGGCCTCCACCATCCGTGCCAGCCAGAACAGGGCAGCATCGGCGTCGGATCCCCTCAGAGACTTGATGAAGGCGCTAATGGTGTCGTAGTGAGCATCGCCCTGCTTGTCGTAGAGCACTGCCCGCTGCTGGATCGATTCCTCCGCGATCGCCAGGTTGATTTGGATCACTCCATCGGGCTCCGGCTCGGAGCTTTCCACCGCCAGTTCCAGGGCATTGAGCAGGCTGCGGGCATCGCCCCCTGCTACATCCACCAGATGTGCCGCTGCGTCCGGAGTCAACGTCACCCGACGGGTGCCGTACCCCCGTTCCTCATCGTTGAGGGCACGCTGCAACAGCTGATGCAGGTCTTCTGGCTCCAGCGGCAACAGCCGGAACAGGCGTGAGCGGCTCACCAGTGCTTTGTTGACTTCGAAATAGGGGTTCTCGGTGGTGGCGCCGATCAGGGTCACCGTCCCGTTCTCCACCCAAGGCAACAGGGCATCCTGTTGCGCACTGTTGAAGCGGTGCACCTCGTCGATGAACAGGATCGAGCGCAGGCCATGGCGTTCGAGGCGAAGCTTGGCGGCGTCCACTTCTGCGCGCAGGTCCTTCACGCCAGCGAGCACGGCGTTGAGGCTGCTGAAGTGAGCCCGCGTGTGGTTCGCAACAATCCGCGCCAGGGTCGTCTTGCCCACACCAGGTGGGCCATGCAGTATCAGGTTGCCGACCCGGTCGGCTTTGATGGCCCGCCTCAGCAGGCGTCCCTGGGCCAGAATCCCTTGCTGACCTTCAAATTCCTCCAGGGTGCGTGGACGCATGCGGTCGGCCAGGGGGGCCTGCTGCCGGCGCCGCTGTTCTCCCTGATAAGTGAAGAGGTCCTGACTCAAGGAAGCGGCATCGACGGTCCTAATAGAGCACTTCTCGCGGGAATACTGCATCCCCGTGACGTTCGGCGCATAATCCGGCAAAGGGGTTGAACTCTGTGCGTCATCCGCAGCGACTGCTTCTTTCCCTCGCCGCTCTGGTCACAGTCAGTTCTTGTAAGGGAGAAGCCCCCAAGCAGCAGCCGCCGCCGAAGGTTCAGGCCGTGTCCACCCAGATGGCGGATTTCACTGATGGCGTCGACACCGTCAGCACGCTTGAGGCCAGCAATCTGGTGGAACTGGCAGCTCAGTCGGGTGGTCGGATTCTTGAGCTGAAGATCAAGCAGGGCGATGAAGTCGATCCCGGTCAGCTGCTGGTGGTGCTGGATCAGGCTCAGCAGCAGGCCAGGTTGGCGGAGGACAAGGCCAAATCCGAGACGGCGCGCGCGAACTACGAGCGCTATCAATACCTCTTCAAAACCGGTGCCGCGTCTCAGAAGGAGCTGGATCGCTACCGCACCCAGTACATCGCTGCGATGGAAACGGCGAAGTCCACAGAAGCCACCTTGAGCTACAACAACTTGCGGTCTCCTTCTGCGGGGACTGTGGCAGACGTCACCGTCAAGGTGGGTGACGTGATCCAGACGGGCCAGGTGTTCACCAGCCTCGTGCAGAACAACGAGCTGGAAGCCCGCGTGGAAGTGCCTGCGGTGTTCTCCAATCGTCTGGCCCTCGGACAGCCGGTGTTGCTCAGTGCTCCTGGGAGCGAGAACGTGATCGCCACAGGCAAGGTTGATTCGATTGATCCCCGGGTCAACAAAAAGACCCAGGGGTTGCTGGTGAAAGCGGTCTTCCCCAATGAAGACGGCAAGCTGCGCGATGGCCAGCGCCTGAGCACTCGGGTACAGATCAATGCGCAACAAGAGCTGTCGGTTCCCTTTGCAGCGGTGACGCAGACCTCTGGACAGAGCTTTGTGTTCCGACTCGGCACGTTTGAGGAGCTCAAAGAGAACCCCGGTAAGGCTGATCTGGAGAAGCTTGAGAAGGGAATCAAGGCGGGCAAATTGCCGGCTGATGCCCAGTTCGCTCTGCAGACCCCCGTCACGGTGGGCGAACTCGAAAATCAGCTTTACCCGATCACCAAAGGGCTTGAGGCCAATCAGAAGGTGGCCACCACCAATCTGCTCAACCTGAAACACGGCATGCCCGTGCAGGTGCAACCCGCCGAGGCGAACTGAGGCTGAACGATGTCTGCTTCCAATAACTTCATCACCAGGCCGGTTCTCAGCACGGTCTGCAGTCTGTTGATTGTGATCGTCGGGTTGATCGCAATCCCGATCCTGCCGATCGAAAACCTGCCTGACATTGCACCTCCCACGGTGAAGGTGCAGTCCACCTACGTGGGCGCTGATGCGGTAGCTGTGGAACAGGGTGTGACCTCCGTGCTCGAGCAGCAGATCAACGGGGTCGAGAACATGGACTTCATCACCTCCAACAGTTCGTCGGATGGTGTGAGTTCGATCTCGGTGTCTTTTGAAAGCGGCACCGACGGCAACATCAACCAGGTAAACGTGCAGAACCGCGTTTCCCTGGCAGAGCCCCAGTTGCCTGAAGAGGTGCGCAAATCGGGTGTGACGGTCAACAAGGCCTCCAACTCGATTCTGCTCGTTTACAACTTCGTCAACGAAGATCCTTCCAAAACTGAATACTCAGTGGAGACGATCAGTGGATATCTCGATAAAAACCTCACCGACAACGTCAAGCGCGTTAAAGGCGTGGGCGACGTCACCTACTTCGGCAACCGCAAGATCGCCTTCCGGCTCTGGCTGGATCCGGAAAAACTCACGGCCAACAACCTTTCGGCCACGGATGTTGTCCAACAGCTGAAAAGTCAGAACCGTCTCGTTCCTGCCGGCAAAATCGGCGGTGCACCGGCTCCGGAAGGTCAGGAATACACCTTCACGGTGCAGCTGCAGGGGCGTCTCACTACCGTTCAGGAATTTGAAAACATCGTGCTGCGAAGCATGGATGCTGGCGGTCTGGTGCGTCTGAAAGATGTGGGCCGTGTGGAGCTTGGCGGTGAGACCTATGGCATCGATGCCATGGACCTCAAAGGCACCCCTTCCGTTGGTATCGCCATCTATCAGCTCTCCGGCAGTAACGCCATCGAGGTGTCCAACGGTGTGAAGGATGTGCTCGAGGAATTCGAGACAACCTTGCCGGTGGGCCTCGGTGTTCAGAAGATTTACGACACCACAGACTTCATCAACCAGTCGATCAAGGGTGTGACCAACTCCCTGCGGGATGCCGTGATCCTGGTGGTGCTGATCCTGTTCCTGTTCCTGCAGAACTGGAACGCCACCCTGGTTCCTGCTATTGCCATCCCGGTGGCCCTCATCGGAACCTTTGCCCTGGTGCTGGCCTTCGGTTTCTCACTGAACCAGCTCACCCTGTTTGGCCTGGTGCTGGCCACCGGCCTGGTGGTGGACGACGCCATCACCGTGGTGGAAGACACCTCCGCCAAGAAGGCCGAGGGGATGACGTCCGTGCAGGCGGCCATGGAAACCATGGATGAACTGTTCGGCGCTGTGATCGCCACCTCCTTGGTGAAGATGGCGGTGTTCCTGCCGGTGCTGTTCTTCCCGGGTGCCACCGGCACGATCTACAAGCAGTTCGCCGCCACGATCCTTTTTTCGATCGGCATCTCCACCTTCAACGCCCTCACCTTCTCGCCGATGCTGTCGGCCCTGTTGCTCTCTCGTGAAACCAAGGAGCTCAGCCGCAATCAGTACGCCACAGCAGGCGTTGTTCTCGGCTTCATCTACGGCTTGCTCAGTGCGGGTAATGGGGCCGCAGCTGCGCTGATCCTCGCCGTGATCGGTGCCGTGATCGGCTTCATTGCCGGCAAGATCACAGGCTTGCCTCTGCGTCTTCCCTTCACCGCCGGTGGCGCTGCAGTGGGTGTGGTCACCACCGGTGTGATCTTCAGCAACCCGATTCCAGTGGTGCTGTTCACCGCCATCGGTCTGGTGGTGGGCTATTTCGTTCCGGTCATCTTCAGCAATTTCAATCGCTTCTACAGCGGTTTTGAGAAGCGCTATGCCTCCATCTTGGATGCGGTGTTGAAGGCCCGTCCGATCGTGATGGCGGCATTGGCGGCAGGCATCTTGCTTACTGGCTTTGCCTTCACCCGTATCCCCGGTGGCTTCGTACCGATCGAAGACCAGGGCTACGCCATCGGTTTTGTGCAGGCGCCCGATGGCGTGTCGAATGAGAAGACCCTGGCGATCAACCGCCAAGTGGCTGAAGTGCTGCGTTCGGAAGAAGACATTGCCTCGGCTGCTCTCTTCAGCGGCGCCAGCCTCGATGGCAACGCTCCCAACAAGGGCCTGTTCTTCATTGGCATGAAGCATTGGGAGGAGCGCCCGGGCAGTGAACACACCGTTGGTGCTGTGGTGAAACGCCTCAACGCCAAGATGTACGGCGCCATCGATGCCGGGCGGGTGTTCGTGGTGGAGCCTCCCTCGATTCCCGGCTACGGCACCGGTGGTGGCTTTGAGTTCCAGCTGCTCGATCAGAGCAGCGGTGTTTACTCCTTGAACGACTTCTTTGGCACGGCGCAGCAGATCATGCAGGCCGGCAATGCCGACCCCGTGCTGAACCGCGTCTACTCGTTGTTCTCGCCTCAGGCGCCCCAGTACAAGATCGATGTGGATCGCGAGCAGATGGCATCGCTCGGGGTGGACTTCGGTTCCGCCATGTCCGCGTTCAGCGTCAACTTTGGTGGTGCCTACGTCAACGACACCTTCCAAGAGGGCAAGGTGCGTCGGGTTTACGTGCAGGCCAACGAAGTGAGTCGGGCCACTCCCCAGCGACTCTCTGCCATCTATGTGCCCAATTCCCAGGGTGAGCAGGTGCCGCTTTCGGAGTTCTTCACGGTTAAGCAAACCGTGGGCCCCAGCGTGATTCCCCACTTCAACCTCTACCGATCGATCAAGATCGAAGGCACGCCCAAGGAGGGCAACAGCTCCGGTCAGGCGATCGGGGCGATGAAGCAGATCTTTAACACCGGTAGTTATAAGGGCCTCGGCTTTGACTGGACCGGCATCTCCCGTGAAGAGGTGAAAGCCGGCTCCCTGGCAGCGGTGATCTTCGCTCTGGGCATCCTGGCGGTGTTCCTGGTGCTGTCGGCCCAGTACGAGAGCTACTCCGATCCGATCATCATCCTTTTGACGGTTCCTACCGCCTTGCTGGGAGCCCTGGTCTTCCTAGGCGGGGCCGGCCAGGTGCTCAACATCTACGCCCAGGTAGGCCTGGTGATGCTGATTGGTCTGGCGGGAGGTAACGCCATCCTCATTGTTGACCTGGCCAACCAGAAAATGGGCGAGGGCGAGTCTGCCCTGGAAGCCGCCAAGTTCTCGGCCAAATCGCGTCTGCGGCCGATTCTGATGACAGCGATCTCTTCGCTCACCGGCTTCCTGCCGCTGATGCTCGCCAGTGGTGCTGGTGCACAGAGCCAGTCGTCTCTGGGTCTGGTGGTGTTCGGTGGTCTGCTGGTGGCGACCTTCCTCTCCACCTTGGTGGTGCCCGTGTTCTATGTGGTGATGAAGTCGCTGCTGGGTCAGGCCGATGCCAAGCCACAGGACGATGCTCCCAGTCCAACTGCCCAGCCGAGCTGATGTCTGCGCAGAAGCCCGAGCTGAATCAGAGCAAGTCCTTCAGTGGGTTGCGTGTTCTGGTGGCCATCGCCATCGGTTGTGCTCTCGGTGCAGCGGTGGCGTATTTCCTCAAGGTGCTGATCGACAACAGCCCAGCAGAGATTGACCTACGGCGCTTGCGTTTGTTTTATCTCATGGTGATCTCCTCCGGCGGCCTGGGTGGTTTCGCCATCGAAACCGTGCGGCAGTTGCAGGAGGAGGCCACCGATCCTCTGTACCGCCCCAAGAATCCACACCGCGGCCGCCGTCCCTTTTGATGGAATCCCATAAAAAAGCCACCCCTCGGGGTGGCTTTTTGTTGAGGCAGGTCATTCACTCGGGCAAACCGATCAGGTGATCACAGTGGGCCGATCCATCCCGGTGCGCTGCTTGATCTCCGCCAGTTCGTTGATGGCGCTGATCATGTCGGCCAGAGCGATCTGGGGATCCTGGTTGAGATCGCCGCTGCTGGGCACATAGCTCTCCAGATAGATGCGGATCGTGGCGCCCTTGGTGCCGGTGCCCGAGAGGCGCACTATCACGCGGCTGCCATCGTCCAGCAGGATTCGCAGGCCCTGCCCCTTGGTCACTGAGCTGTCGACCGGATCGGTGTAGCTAAAATTGTCGGCAGCGCTGACGCTGCGGCCAGCGAAGCTCTGCCCCACCAGGCCAGGGAGCATGCCCTCGAGGCGGTCAAACAGCCCATGGGCTGCGTCACTGGCGACGGCTTCGTAGTCGTGGCGAGAGTAATAGTGCCGGCCGAAGCGCTTCCAGTGCTCCGCCATGATCTCTGCGACGCTGCAGCGACGCTCGGCCAGGATCTGCAGCCAGAACAGAACAGCCCATAGGCCATCCTTTTCGCGCACATGGTTGCTGCCGGTGCCGAAGCTCTCTTCACCGCAGAGCGTGATTTTGCCGGCATCCAGGAGATTGCCGAAGAACTTCCAGCCGGTGGGGGTCTCGTAGCAGTCGATGCCCAGTTCCTTGGCCACCACATCCACGGCTGAGCTGGTGGGCATGGAGCGGGCCACACCAACCAAACCATCGGCATAGGCCGGTGCCACCGTGGCGTTGGCTGTGAGCACCGCCAGGCTGTCGCTGGGGTTCACGAAGCAGTGTTGCCCCAGGATCATGTTGCGGTCACCATCGCCGTCGCAGGCGGCCCCGAAGCGGAACTTGTCCCCGTCGAGCAGCAGTTTGGCCAGCTCGTGGGCGTAGGTGAGGTTGGGGTCGGGGTGGCCACCGCCGAAGTCTTCCAGAGGAACACCGTTGCGGACGCTGCCGGCAGGAGCGCCGAGGATCTCTTCCAGCAGGCGAGTGGCGTAGGGGCCGGTGACCGCATGCATCGCATCAAACGCCAGCGGGAAGTCGCTGCGGATCAGCTCCCGGATCCGATCGAAGTCGAACAACTGCTGCATCAGAGCCACGAAGTCGTCGACGCCGTCGATCACCTCCACTTGCATGGCGCCGATGCTGTGGCTGCCGGGGGTATCGATGGCGATGGCCGCGGCATCAACGATCGAGTATTGCTCCAGGGTCTTGGTGCACTCGAACACCGCATCGGTGAACGAGGCCGGGGTCGGGCCACCGTTGGCGCCATTCACCTTGACGCCGAAGTCTCCATCGGGGCCGCCAGGGTTGTGGCTGGCCGAGAGGATGATGCCGCCGATGGCCTGGCGCTGGCGGATCAGGTTCGAGGCCGCTGGGGTGGAAAGGATGCCGCCGGTGGTGACGATTACCTTGCTGAGGCCGTGGGCCGCGCCCATGCGCAGGATCACGTCGATGGCGCGACGGTTGCCGTAACGGCCGTCACCTCCCAACACCAGCGTGCCGCCTTGAACACCGGTCAGGGTGCGGAAGACCACTTCCACGAAGCTCTCCAGATAGTTCGCTTGCTCGAACTGCTGGCTGCTTTTGCGCAACCCGGATGTGCCGGGCTTCTGATCCGTGAAAGGTGCGTCTATGCGCACCAGGCGCTGGGTCGGTTCCGCGGGGGCCGAGGTGGTCATCGCAACGGACAGGACTCTCTGCGGAACGTAAACACGAAAAGCGGCTTCCACCGTGTTGCGTACGACCAGTTGCTGCCCTTATCTGTGGTGGTCAACCCGAGCCGGGGTTGCCATCGTGAAGGAGCGAAGCGCCCACACTCACCATGGACGCACCCACCCCGGTTCCAAGGCCCTCAGCGACGATCAGAAGACTTTACTGGAGGAGTTTCGCAACAAAGTTGAGTCGAGGATCAGCAGCCACGGCCTGACGGCTGCAGATGTGCAGAGCTTTGTGGATGAGATCAAAAAGCACCCAGAGGTGAGTGCAGTATTGCTAGAGGAGATCCGCAGTGAAGTGGGTAAGCTAATGCAGGGTCAGCGCTTCAGCTTCGACTTCGACTGATCACGACTGTGTCGGTGCAACCGGTTTGATTTTCTTCAGTTTGGCCGGTTTGGCACAGATCCGCGTGATCCTCCGTGCAGGTTCGTCGATGGCGTCGCGACGTTTGTAGTCGTTACTCGTCGCCACTCTGGCCTGCTCCAACAGGCTCCAGACCACGTCTTTGCAGACTCCAGGCAGCAAAGGGTGATCCATTAGGGGGTCAGCCAGAGACCGTGCGCGATCGCAGGTTTCCTTGGTGTTCTCCCTGGAACAGTCAAAAGCGGCGCTCTGAACGGCACGCAATTGATCCTTGCTTGGCCAGGTTGGTGGCGTGCCGGCAGCTTGAGCTGGCAGAGACAGTGCCAGCAACAGCAGCAGCCGAGTGGAGATGAAGTGGCTCATAGCGGCATTGTGGCTGGAACTGCTTGTTGGAGGCGTTTTCACAACAAAAAGCCCCCACCTTGCGGTGAGGGCTTTCCGATTCAGTTGATCTGAATCGTTACTTGATTCCAGATCAACCGATGGCAGGTGCCTGCAGAGCCACAGGAGTGGACTCAGCAGCAGCCAGGTCGAGGGGGAAGTTGTGAGCGTTACGCTCGTGCATCACTTCCATGCCGAGGCCGGCACGGTTCAACACGTCGGCCCAGGTGTTCAGGACGCGGCCCTGACCATCAAGGATGGACTGGTTGAAGTTGAAGCCGTTCAGGTTGAAGGCCATGGTTGACACGCCCAGGGCGGTGAACCAGATGCCGACAACAGGCCAGGCAGCCAGGAAGAAGTGGAGGCTACGGCTGTTGTTGAAGGAGGCGTATTGGAAGATCAGGCGACCGAAGTAACCGTGGGCAGCCACGATGTTGTAGGTCTCTTCCTCTTGGCCGAACTTGTAGCCGTAGTTCTGGGACTCGGTCTCGGTGGTTTCACGCACCAGGGAGGAGGTCACCAGGGAGCCATGCATGGCGGAGAACAGGGAGCCACCGAACACACCTGCAACACCCAGCATGTGGAAGGGGTGCATCAGGATGTTGTGCTCAGCCTGGAACACCAGCATGTAGTTGAACGTGCCGGAGATGCCCAGGGGCATGGCGTCAGAGAAGGAGCCCTGACCGAAGGGGTAGACCAGGAAAACTGCAGAGGCAGCAGCGACAGGTGCGCTGTAGGCGACGCAGATCCAGGGGCGCATGCCCAGGCGGTAGGAGAGTTCCCACTCACGACCCATGTAGGCGTAGATGCCGATCAGGAAGTGGAAGACGACGAGCTGGAAAGGACCGCCGTTGTACAGCCACTCATCAAGAGAAGCAGCTTCCCAAATGGGATAGAAGTGCAGGCCAATGGCGTTGCTGGAAGGAACAACAGCACCGGAGATGATGTTGTTGCCGTAAATAAGGGAGCCAGCGACGGGCTCGCGGATGCCATCGATGTCAACCGGAGGAGCGGCGACGAAAGCGATGACGAAGCAGATGGTGGCAGCCAGCAGGGTGGGGATCATCAGCACACCGAACCAACCGACATACAGACGGTTGTTGGTGGAGGTGACCCACTCGCAGAAAGCCTGCCAGCTGGAAGCGCCGGAGCGCTGCTGGAGGGTGGTGGTCATGAGAACGGAAAGAAGTGTTCCCGAAGGAACGGTTTAAGGAAGGGCAGGTGTGCCCTGCCTCACACCAATGTAACGGAAGGTTGAGAGGTGTGTACGCCCGTTTACAAAGCAAATGTGAAGGATGGTTGAGCGCCGTTCGTCATCGCGCTTGTTAGCGTCCAAAAGGCCCTGCAGCAGCTGCGTTGTCCCCAAATCAGGAACGGGTGCTGCTGGTGCGGCTGCCCTGCAATCCAATTTTCCCGATCGGTCCGATCTACCTGGCGGATCATCTCCATAAATGTTTTCCCGGGATGCCGCAGCGCATCCTTGATCTGGCGGCACTGCCAGTTCTTGACGTCCAGAGGGTGCTGATCTCCACCGTGGATCAGTTCCGCCCCACGCTATTGGTGTTCTCATGGAGGGACATTCAGATCTACGCACCGGTCGACGGCCGTGGCGGTAACCCCCTTCAGAACTCCTTCGAAGTTTTTTACGCCCGCAATCCGCTCAAGCGCCTGCACGGTGCCCTTGGTGGACTGCGGCTGATGACAAGCCATTACGGAGAGTTGTTCCGTAATCAAGGTTTGGTGCGATCCGGTCTTCGTCAGGCCCGTCGCCACCATCCAGCCGCTCGCGCCGTGCTGGGGGGTGGCGCCGTCAGCGTGTTCTACGAGCAGTTGAGCAAGTCGCTGCCGGAGGGCACGATCGTCTCCATCGGCGAGGGGGAGCCTCTGCTCGAAAAGTTGATTCAGGGTGAGTCCCTGGACGGAGAGCGTTGTTTCGTTGTGGGTGAGCCGCCCCGCTCAGGCCTGATTCACGAGCAGCCGGAAAGTCGCCCCAAAACCGCCTGCAATTACGACTACATCGCTTCGATCTGGCCTCAGCTCGATTGGTACCTCGAGGGCGGCGACTTCTACGTGGGTGTTCAGACCAAACGCGGCTGCCCTCACAACTGTTGTTACTGCGTTTACACCGTGGTGGAGGGGAAGCAGGTGCGCCTCAACCCGGTGGAGGAGGTGGTGAAGGAGATGCGCCAGCTCTACGACCGTGGCGTCCGTGGCTTCTGGTTCACCGATGCGCAGTTCATCCCGGCACGTCGCTACATCGAGGATGCCAAGGACCTATTGAGAGCCATCAAAGCCGAGGGGCTGTCGGGGATCCGTTGGGCTGCCTACATCCGCGCCGACAACCTTGATCCCGAGCTTGCCCAGCTGATGGTGGAGACGGGCATGAGTTATTTCGAAATCGGCATCACGTCCGGCTCCCAGGAACTCGTCCGCAAAATGCGCATGGGTTACAACCTCCGCACCGTGCTGGACAGTTGCCGGATGCTCGCGGATGCCGGCTTCCAGGATCAAGTGTCGGTGAACTACTCGTTCAACGTGATCGATGAACGGCCCGAAACCATCCGCCAGACCGTGGCATACCACCGTGAGCTGGAATCAATTTTTGGACCGGATCGCGTGGAGCCGGCAATCTTCTTCATCGGCTTGCAGCCCCACACCCACCTGGAGCAATACGGCTTCGATCAAGGCTTGATCAAGCCCGGATACAACCCCATGAGCATGATGCCGTGGACGGCTCGAAAGCTGCTCTGGAATCCGGAACCGATGGGCAGCACCTTTGGACGGGTCTGCCTCGAGGCCTTTGACCAAAATCAGGCAGATTTCGGCCGTACGGTCATGTCCCTGCTCGAGCGTGATTTCGGCTCAGCACCGCTTCAGGAGGCGTTGCGTGCCCCCGTCTCCGGCCGTGCTGCTCTGGCGACAGCGGTGAGTTGAACAACAAGCAGCAGCAATAGACCGCCGATGCCCATCAGTCCTCCAAGGGGGTTCGGGGACAGACCACCCGGGCCCACCAGCCAGGCTGGGGCGTCCGGTGACAGCTGCACCAGTCCGCTCTGAATCAGAAACCAGCCACCAACCAAGCCTCCATGGAGGCCAACGCATCCCCAAAGGGATCCGCCATCCAGCCGGCGTTGCAGGGCCAGAGCCATCCCCAGCAAAAACAAGCCGATCAACAGTCCCAGCATCGGCCCCACGCCAAGGTTGAACCGGGTGTGCACCAAGCTGAACACCAGCGCCTGGATCAGCAGGGCTGTCGGGGGATTGATCAGCTCGTTGAGTTCCCGCCACAGCCATGCCCGGAAGATCAGTTCTTCCGCCAACCCCACACCCAGGGTCAGCAGCAGAGCATTGATGACGCGGTCCAGGGTGCACTCTCCAATCCAGTGGCCCCAGCTGCCCAGAAGGACCGGCAGCAAGACGATGCCCAGCAGGATCAGGGCTAAGGACAAGCCGCCGAACAGTGCCGCAATTAGGGCCTTTCGACCCGGGCATCCACGTCTGCTCAGTCCAAGGGCTGCCCAGCCGTTGGACGATGTCCATCGCAGCCGCGCCCAGCAGGGAAGCAGGCCAACGAACAGCAGAAAGCTGATCATGGTGCCGATCAGGGCCTGGCGTTCCGCAGGCACCCCAAGGGGAATCAGCGGCCATGTCAGAAGCCAGCCGACGGCATACAGCGTTGGGATCAGAAGCAGGGCAGGAAGCCATGACGGCTTCCGTTGAATGCACTGATCCCGCAACCTGAGCAGGGATCTGATCAGGTTTCCGGCTCGATCGTGCTGGTAAGGCCCTTGGCTTTCAGGGTTTCGCAATAGAACTCGGCCGGCTCAAGGTCACAGACGATCACAAGGCCGACGCCTGTGTTGTGAGCTTCCATCATCACGGCCATGGCGTCCTGTTCACTCAGCTGTGGCACCACCTGACGCAAGGTGCTCACCACGTATTCCATGGTGTTCACCGGGTCGTTATGCAGCAGCACCTTGTAGCGAGGCGACTGTTTCCGCACCCGCTCGGGTGCCTTTTCCATCACCGCCGCCCCACCGGGGGAACGGGTGGGTGTGTCCACCGCCATGGCCATGGTGTTCGGCTGATTCAAATCTAAAGGAAATCGGTGCACAACCTGCTCAGAGGGCCTTGATTCGGGCCATCGCAGCATCCACGTTGGCGCGGCTGTTGAAGGCGGACAGTCGGAAGTAGCCCTCACCTGCGGCGCCGAAGCCACTGCCAGGGGTTCCCACCACGTTGGCCTTGTTCAACAGGTGGTCAAAGAAACCCCAGGAATCCATGCCATCGGGGGTCTTGATCCAGACATAAGGCGCATGCTCGCCCCCGTAGATGGTGAGACCCGCTCCACTGAGTTCGCGGCGAATGATGGCGGCGTTCTCCATGTAGAAGTTCACCAGACCCTTCACTTCCGCCTGGCCTGCATCGGAATACACCGCTTCCGCACCGCGCTGAATGATGTAGCTGACGCCATTGAACTTGGTGCTCTGGCGGCGATTCCATAGACCCCAAAGTTCGACAGCCTCGCCGTTGGCTGCCGTGCCCTTGAGTCCCTTGGGGACCACGGTGAAGGCGCAACGGGTGCCAGTGAAGCCAGCGTTTTTGGAAAAGGAGCGGAATTCGATCGCGCACTCCCGTGCTCCTTCGATTTCAAAAATCGAGTGGGGCAGGCTCGGGTCCTGGATGAACGCCTCATAAGCGGCATCAAACAGGATCAGAGAGCCGTTGCTGCGGGCGTAATCCACCCAGGCTTTCAGCTGTTCCTTGGTAGCCACTGCTCCGGTGGGGTTGTTGGGGAAACAGAGGTAAATCAGATCCACGGGCTCGCTTGGGATCTGGGCTGCGAATCCGTTGTCGGCGCTGATCGGGAGATAGGTCAGCCCCCCGTAGCGGCCTTCCTCTCCCGCTTCACCGGTGCGGCCCGCCATCACGTTGGTGTCCACATACACGGGATACACCGGATCGGTCACGGCGATGCGGTTGCCTTCTCCGAGGATGTCGAGGATGTTGCTGCTGTCGCATTTGGAGCCGTCGGAGACGAATATCTCCTCGGCGCTGATGTCGCAGCCGCGGGCCTGGAAGTCGTGCTTGGCAATGGCCTCCCGCAGCCAGCCATAGCCTTGTTCGGGGCCATAACCGTGGAATCCCTCGGCCGTGCCCATCGCATCGATGGCGGTTTTCATCGATTCGCGGCAGGCCAGCGGCAGCGGTTCGGTCACATCGCCGATGCCCAGCCGGATCAGTGCGGCGTCAGGGTTGGCGGCGCTGAAGGCTTTGACCCGACGGCCGATTTCCGGGAACAGGTAGCCCGCTTTGAGCTTGAGATAATTGCCGTTGACCTGCACCACGGAACCGAAGGGGTTTCTGCGGGGTCATCCTGCCCTGTCGACCGCTTCCATACGATGCAGTCAGGTGTGAGGACATCTGTCGTGGTCGTGTCTGCCCCGGATCACCCGGTTTATTTTCACCAGCTGGTTGACAGCAGTATCAACAAGCCTGCCCGCTACATGGGCCACGAGCTTGGTGTGGAGCCGCGGGATTGGCAGGCGGCTCTGGTGCGTTGGGCACTCACCTATCCCGAGATCTACGAGGTGGGCTCCAGCAATCTTGGCCACATCATTCTCTATTCCATCCTCAATGCGGTTCCCGGTCAGCTCTGTGATCGGGCCTATCTGCCAGCAGCTGATCTGGCGGCCCGTCTGCGGGAGCAGGAGCAGGTCCTGTTCGGTGTTGAAAGCCGGAGACCGTTGCCTGCGTTTGACATCCTCGGCTTCAGCCTGAGTT
This sequence comes from Synechococcus sp. A15-24, assembly GCF_014280195.1. Lineage (NCBI taxonomy): Bacteria > Bacillati > Cyanobacteriota > Cyanophyceae > Synechococcales > Synechococcaceae > Synechococcus > Synechococcus sp. A15-24. Next base: position 1,915,670 of record NZ_CP047960.1, on the reverse strand, counting down.
ACGAACTGGGCGCCACCAACATCCTCGAGATGCTGGATCTGTGCAGGGTGCCGTTACGGGCGTCGGATCGCGGTGATCTGCCTCTCAATGATCCAGCTGCACCTCCGTTGATCTTTGCCGGAGGCCCCACGGCCACGAGCAATCCCGAGCCCTATGCCCCGTTCTTCGATTTCATCGCCCTGGGGGATGGTGAGGAACTGCTGCCCGAGATCGGGCTGGTGGTGGCTCAGGCCAAGGCCGATGCCCTGACCCGGTCTCAACTGCTGCGGGATCTGGCTCAGGTGCCAGGGGTTTACGTGCCGTCGCTCTACGCGACGGGCGACGACGGCGTCACCCTGCAGCCGCTGTATCCGGACCTCCCCCGGCGGGTGCTGCGTCGGGTGGCGACCCCGATGCCCCACTACGCCATGGGCCTGGTGCCGCATGTGGAGACGGTGCACGATCGGCTCACCGTGGAGATTCGTCGCGGTTGCACCCGCGGTTGCCGCTTCTGTCAGCCCGGGATGCTCACCAGACCGGCACGGGATGTGGAGCCTGAAGCGGTGATCGAAGCCGTGGAGAACGGCATGAAACAGACGGGCTACAGCGACTTCTCGCTGCTGTCGCTCAGCTGCAGCGATTACCTGGCTCTGCCGGCGGTGGGGGTGGAGCTGCGCAACCGTCTGGCGGATCAGAACGTGACCTTGCAGCTGCCCAGTCAGCGGGTGGACCGGTTTGACGACGACATCGCTCACATCCTTGGTGGAACCCGCCAGGCCGGACTCACCTTCGCGCCTGAAGCCGGCACCCAGCGTCTCCGCGACATCGTTAACAAGGGTCTGACCGACGACGATCTGCTCCATGGCATCCGCACCGCCATGGAGAACGGCTACCGCAAGGTGAAGCTGTATTTCATGATCGGCCTGCCGGGTGAGACGGATGCCGATGTTCTCGGCATCGCGGACACCTGCGTGATGCTTCAGCAGCGCTGCCGTGATCTGGGCCGGCTGAACCTCAACATCACCATCAGCAATTTCACGCCCAAGCCCCATACGCCGTTTCAGTGGCACAGCGTTTCGACGGACGAATTCCTGAGGCGTCAGGACTTACTGCGTGGGGCTTTCAAACGCTTGCGCGGGCTGAAGGTGAATTTCACCGACGTGCGGCTGTCGGCGATGGAGGATTTTGTGGGTCGCAGCGATCGACGCGTGGCCCCGGTGATCGAGGCCGCCTGGCGTGCGGGTGCGGGGATGGATGCCTGGTTTGAATCCCTCGATCGCACCTATGCCGCCTGGACCGGTGCCATCGCTGCAGCAGGCCTTGAGGGGCGTTATCGCCAGATGGAGGTGGGTGGTTGGAGTGCGGTGACGGCCCTGGATCGGCAGGACCTCGACAGCTTCTGCGCTCAACCGTTGCCCTGGGATCACATCGACACCGGCATCAACAAAGGTTGGTTGGCGGAGGATCTGAAGCGGGCTCTGGCGGCGGCGGTGGTGCCGGATTGCTCCTTTGACGGTTGCAGCAGCTGTGGCGTTTGTGGACCGGACCTTGGCCACAACGTGGTGGTGCCGCCCCCTGTGGTGCCAACGCAGTTGCCAAGCCAGGCGCCCGCCAGTGAGCGGGTCTGCCGGTTGCGGATCCGTTTTGCCAAGACAGGGTCCATGGCTCTGCTCAGTCATCTCGACTTGATGCGGATGCTGGAGCGGGCCCTGCGCCGCAGTCCCCTGCCGATCAGCTTCACCGGTGGATTTCATCCGTTGCCGCGGATTCAGATCGCCCTGGCGCTGCCGCTGGGTGCGGAAGCAGATTGCGAGTGGATGGATCTGGAGTTCACCAGCCCCATTGCGGGTGATCAGTTGCTGAAGACACTGCAGGCGCTTCTGCCCGACGGCATGGCTTTGCTTTCAGCGGACGAGGTGCCGGTGAATGGCAAGAGCCTCTCTCAGAACATCACCGGTGCCGTTTGGAGTTTCGACCTTCAGCTGGAGCAGGAGGCCCATCCCCGCTGGTTGGAGGCCGTTGAGGGACTTATGGCTGCTGAGCAATTGATCTGGCACGACACGGACAAAAAGGGTCGCCCCCGGGAGCGGGACTGCCGACCAGCCCTGCGCCAGTTGGTGCTGGTTGGCCCTGCGGATGGCCAGCGGGTGCGGTTGCGGCTCGAGGCCACGGTGGATCCGATGGGCCGCAGCATCCGTCCGTCTCAAATCCAGCATTGGATTGAGGCTCAGCTTGGTGCGCCGCTGCATTTGCACAATCTGCGTCGAGACGAGTTGCAGTTGGCTGAGTGCTAATTTCACTAAGAACAGGTGGCATTTCTGTCACGTCCTGTTCCGGTCTTGCCTGATCCGAATTCGGATATCGAGGTCCATCGCTCGATCGAAGGTCCGCACAGAACCAAACTCCCTCGAGCTCGTTCCAGAGGAGTTTCGACTCCGCAACATTTCCGGCCTCATTGGCCCATCCATCCCTAACCACCCCTGCAGTGCGGCGGATGCCGACTGATGGGATTTGAGCCTCGCGTGGGCTCGCCACGTCCATTTATGCCCCAGCAAATTGTCATCGCGGAGCAGCTGCGCATCGCGGCTGTGCTCACCGATGAACGGGTTGACGAACTGATCGTTGCCCAGGGTCGTTACCAAATCGGTGACGTCTACCTCGGCACCGTTGAGAATGTTCTTCCCGGCATTGATGCAGCTTTCGTCAACATTGGTGAAAGCGAAAAAAATGGGTTCATCCACGTCACGGATCTGGGCCCACTGCGCCTGAAGAAAGGGTCTGCCGGCATCACCGAATTGCTGGAACCGCGCCAGAAGGTGTTGGTGCAGGTGATGAAGGAGCCAACCGGCACCAAGGGGCCGCGACTCACCGGCAATCTGGCGCTCCCCGGGCGCTACCTGGTGTTGCAGCCCCATGGTCAGGGGGTGAATATCTCGCGCCGGATCAGCTCTGAGGCGGAACGCAATCGCCTGCGGGCTCTTGGTGTGCTGATCAAGCCGCCTGGAGCAGGGCTGCTGATCCGCACCGAGGCCGATGGCATTGCTGAAGATCAGCTGATTGATGACCTCGAATCCCTCCTGCGGCAGTGGGAAGCGATCCAACAGGCTGCCGAGACTGCAGCTCCTCCGGTGCTGCTCAATCGGGACGAGGATTTCATCAACAGGATCCTGCGGGATCACACCAGCCCCGACCTGGTTCGGGTGGTGGTGGATGAGCCTGCCGCCGTCGCCCGCGTCAGCAGTTTTCTCGGCGCCGAGGCGGACAAGGTGTTGGTGGAGGCCCACAGCGAGCCAAGCGAGCTGTTGGAGCACTTCAAGGTCAACGCCGCCATCCGTGACGCCCTGAAGCCTCGGGTCGACCTGCCTTCCGGCGGGTACGTGATCATCGAACCGACGGAGGCTCTCACCGTCATTGACGTGAACTCAGGCTCCTTCACCCGGTCTGCCAATGCACGGGAGACCGTGCTGTGGACCAATTGTGAGGCGGCCATCGAGATCGCCCGCCAGCTGAAGCTGCGCAACATCGGCGGCGTGATCATCATCGATTTCATCGATATGGATTCCCGCCGGGATCAGCTGCAGCTGCTGGAGCACTTCACCACGGCGGTTCGGGATGACGCTGCGCGGCCGCAGATTGCCCAGTTGACCGAGCTTGGTCTGGTGGAACTGACCCGCAAGCGCCAGGGCCAGAACATCTACGAGCTCTTCGGTCGTGCCTGCCCCAGCTGCGGCGGTCTTGGGCACGTGGCGGTCTTGCCCGGCAAGGATCTGCTGCAGCCTCTGGCGACGGCGACCGGTCTGGTGCGCTCGGCAGCATCGGCCCGCGCTGAAGTGGCCCCTCCTGCCGAGACCTCCGGCAATGGGCGACGGCGTCGCGGCGGTCGAGGTCGTGCTGCCCAGGACAACCTGCCTGTGCTGAGCGACACCGATGAAACCGAGGCTCCAGAGGTCTCCACGGAGGAGGCGCAGGAACCGGCCCTTGCCCGCCGCCAGGATCCTGAGTTGGTGGCGGTGCCCATGACACCGGAGCAGGAGGAGGTGTACGGAACCCTTGGCCTCAACCCGATTCTGTTGCTGGATGAGCCGCCTGAATCCGAGAATGTGATGGTGCGGGTGGTCCGGCCCGGAGAAGACGCTGAAGCCGTGCTCGAGCAGGCTCGCCAGCAGTTGGCTGCCACCGCTGGCCGCCGCCGCCGGCGTGGTGGACGCGGTGGCCGTGGCTACTCCCGAGGCAACGGCGGCGCTTCATCGCCAGCTCCGCTCGATGCGTCTGCGGTGGTTGTGGCGGACCCACCCGAGGTTGAAGAGCAGCCGTTGATGGTGGAGATCACACCACTCGAGGCCGTTCAGCCTGTGGTGCTGGATGAGGTGCCGCCATTGCCTGAGCCAACTCCGGCTGTCGTCGTTGATGGGTCTCAAGCCACCGCTGAAGAAACGGAAGCCGAAGAACCCCGCCGTCGCCGGCGTCGGTCTTCGGCTTCAGCCTCCCCTGACTGATTCCATCCCCTGCCATCGCGGTGTCGCCGGGGTGGATGAAGTGGGACGGGGCTGCCTGTTTGGCCCCGTCTTTGCTGGGGCTGTTGTATTGGAGGCTGCCAACGCCAGCCGTCTTCAGAAGGAGGGACTCACAGACAGCAAACGGTTATCTGCACGCCGGCGGGGGGAGATGGTGCCGTTGATTGAACAGGAGGCCGAAGCCTGGGGGCTGGGCCAGGCTTCAGCCCGAGAGATCGACCGCCTGGGGATCCGTCCTGCCACCGAGTTGGCCATGCTGAGGGCGCTGCAGCGGCTACCGAATCGGCCGAATCTGGTGTTGGTGGATGGCAATCTGCCTCTGCGCCCCTGGATGGGACAACAGCGCAGCATCGTGGCCGGCGACCAACAGGCATTGGCGATCGCTGCTGCCAGCGTGATTGCCAAGCAGTGCCGGGATGCATTGATCCAGCGTCTGTCGCGGCGGTTCCCGGGCTATGGCCTGGAACGCCATGCCGGTTATGGCACGGCCCTGCACCGTGCAGCCCTGCTCGATCTCGGACCGTCAGCTCTGCATCGCCGCAGTTTTCTCCGACGCCTGCTGGGGTGACACCAGGGTGGGGCTCTCGCGGCACCAACGCTTGAAGTCTGCGATCAACTGCTGGCCCACGCGCGTCTTGATGCCCAGCAAAATGCCGCCAAGAATCGACTCCCCGGTACTTTCCAGAACGCGGCGGGGAATCAGTCGCAACAGCGGAGGCTGACTGACCTGAACCTCAAGCCGGGCATCACCACTGAGGCCCTTGCTGTTGCAGCTCAGGCTGGCCTCGAGGGTGAGGTTGAAGTCATCCACGATTCCAAGGCCCTCCAATTCACAGTCGAGGGCGCGCATGTGCATGGCGCCGTCGACGGTCTCGATCTCCAGGGAGACGACGGGCTTCACTTGCAGTTGAAACACCTGAATCGTAGTGACGGTGTATCGATAGGTGCCCGGAGCTAAACGGGTCAACTGACGTGGATCCAGCAGGGATGCAATCACCCTGTCCTCCTGCTGGAGATAGTCCGGCAGCCGCTCGGTCTGGCGGTTCACGGGTAGATCGAGGCGCTGGCTGGCACAGAAGGCCAGGGGCATGACCATCTCCCGACAGGGCATGATCCTATCCAGTGTTGTCCCCGCCTCCGATGCCCACCCGCATCGCCTACCTCGGCCCAGCAGGGACTTACGGCGAGCAGGCCAGCCGCGCTCTGGCCGAGTTGGAAGGGCTGACGGAGGTGAGCTTTCTGCCCTGTGCGGGACTGCGGGCCGTGGTGGAGTGCCTGGCCCAGGCAGGGTCTGATGCGGCGGTGGTCCCTGTGGAGAACTCCGTGGAGGGTGGTGTCACGGCCACGCTCGATGCGCTCTGGGCCCATTCCGACCTCGGCATCCGCCGCGCTCTGGTGCTGCCGATCCGCCATGCCCTGCTGGGCAGTGGATCGTTGCAGGACGTCACCGAAGTGTTGTCTCACCCTCAGGCCCTGGCGCAGTGTTCCGGCTGGCTGGCCGCTCAGTTGCCTCAGGCGCTGCAACTGCCCACGTCGTCCACCGCTGAGGCGGCGCGAATGGTGGCGGGCAGCCGCTTCCGAGCGGCGATCGCCTCCCGCAAGGCCGGCCAAGAGCATGGACTGGAGGAACTGGCTTACCCGGTGAATGATTTGGCAGGCAACCGCACCCGTTTTCTGCTGTTGCACCGTGGGGAACGGCGCCTGGAGGGGGATGTGGCCAGCCTGGCGTTCTCACTGCACCGCAATGCACCAGGTGCCCTGCTGGAAGCCCTGGCCAGCCTGGCGGAACAGGGGTTGAACATGAGCCGGATTGAATCGCGGCCTTCCAAACGCGAGTTGGGGGAGTACGTCTTTTTCGTGGATGTGGAATTGCCGGCGCAGCAGCCAGAGGCGCTGAGCACCCTGGTGGCAGCACTGACACCGCTCTGTGAGCACCTGGCGCACTTTGGGGCTTACCCCAGCAGTGAACTGTTCAGCGGCTGAGGCGAAAGACGCCGAACTGCATCAACCCTGTGGCAAAGGCCCAATGCATCAACAGCAGTGTCGGAGTCTCCCGTAGGCCTTGAACCACTGCTTTGGGACCAAGGCCCAGGACAGCCCAGGGGCGACGGAGGCCTTCGGCGATCGAATCAAACCAGGAGGGAAGGGTGGCCACAGTCCAGTCGCCGGTACTGATCAGGCCCCTCTGGTGAGGGCTGGCTTCAAGGTTGGCCCGGAAGCCAGGGATGCTGGCGAATTCCGGATGCGCCCATTGATTCAACAGCTGCCGCATCACCCAGCGTTCGATGCGGTTCATGGCGCCATCCTTGGGGTCGCGGCGGTTCCAATCAGCGGCGGCTAAGCAGCCCCCGGGCCGGAGCACCCGCAGCAACTCGTCAGCGAAACGCTGCTTGTCTGGCATATGGGGTCCTGCCTCTACCGTCCACACCGCATCGAATTGCTGATCGGGAAGTTGAAGGTTGAGGGCATCCATCACTTCAAAGCGACAGCTGAGGCCTGCGGGGGTGAGTTCTGTGGCGCGGCGGATCTGGGCTGGGCTGATGCTCACCCCGAGCACGTCCAAGCCATAGTCCCTGGCTAGGATCCGGGCACTGCCGCCGATGCCGCAACCCACATCCAACACCCGACTGCCTCGAGGTAGTTGGTCGAGCTCGCTCCAGCGCACCAGCTCGTGCACAAAAGCCTCCTTGGCCTGGCGGAAGTCGACAGAACCTGGCGGGTTTCCGTAATGCCCCAGGTGGACATGCTCTCCCCAGAGCCGTTCCAGCAGTTGGTCATCGGTCCAGGCGTCGTAGGCCGCGGCAACGCTGTCTGACGAGTGGTAGCGGCGATCACGCTGCAACCAGATCAGCAGTGCCGTGGCGCCGGCAGCCCCGGTCAGGAGAAGCAGTCCAGCCAACATCAGACGTCTTGCTCCTTGAGATCCATCAGCACTGTTCTGGCCGCCAGTTGACGACGGGTGTGGTCGAGCATCTCGAATTGACGTTCCAGGCGCTCGTTGGTGTCACTGAGCTCCAGCAGGGTCTGCTGTTCAGGGGCGGCGCGGTTGTCGAGATGGGCTCCGATCCAGAACGACAGCTCCCGCGGCAGATCGGGGAGGTCATCAGGCAGTTCCGCTTCGCGGCCTTGGATCTTGGCCGTGAGTGAAAAGACATCGTTCAAGGCTGAACTGACCTTGTCGCGCAATGCGTTGAGCTCGGCGTGGTCTTCGACTGGCTCGTCTTCCATCCAGCTGACCATGGCTGAGCGGAAAGGGGTTTCACGGGTGACATTGAGCACGCGAAAACGCTGCTGGCCAAGGGTGACGATGTAGCTGCGACCATCGTCCGTGGTCTGGTGCTGGAGCACTTCGGCGCAGCAGCCGATTTCGGCCATCTCGCCGTTTTCGGGATTGATCCGCACGATCCCGAATCGTTTGTCGGTCTCCAGAACGGTCTGGAGCAGCATCCGATAGCGGGATTCAAAAATATGCAGCGGCAGCAGCTGCTGCGGAAACAGAACGACGTCCGGCAGGGGGAACAGGGGAAGCTCCCTGACGGAAAAATCGGACACGGACGCCGCTCAAACGCATGATGATCCTAGGAAGGACGATCTGACGCCGAAGCGTTCAGAGCTTCACTTCAATGTCGACACCACTGGGGAGGTCCAGCTTCATCAAGGCATCGATGGTCTTCGCCGATGGGCTGTAGATGTCGATGATGCGGCGGTGGGTCCGGGTCTCGAAATGCTCGCGGGAATCCTTGTCCACGTGAGGAGAACGCAGCACGCAGTAAATCTTGCGCTTGGTGGGGAGAGGAATGGGGCCGATCGCTGTTGCAGCGGTCTGATCGGCCGTCTCAATAATCTTGTCGCAGGAGAGATCCAGCATGCGGCGGTCAAACGCCTTCAAGCGAATGCGGATCTTCTGCTGAGCAATGGCAGTGGACATAGGAAAGAAGCGAACAGGATCCTGGGAGTCCTGAATTCAGTTGTCGAGGTTCAAATCAAATGTAGGAGATGGGGGGATAACTCCCCCCATCCATCAGTAATCAGTTAATGCTGATCACTCGATGATCTTGGAGACCACGCCGGCACCAATGGTGCGGCCGCCTTCGCGGATGGCGAAGCGCATGCCGTTTTCCATGGCCACAGGGCAGATCAGCTCACCGGTCATTTTGATGCGGTCACCGGGCATCACCATCTCAACGGCACTGCCGTCATCGGCGGTGAATGCGGTGATCTGACCGGTCACGTCCGTTGTACGGATGTAGAACTGCGGGCGATAGCCGGCGAAGAAGGGAGTGTGGCGGCCACCTTCTTCCTTCTTAAGAACATAAACCTCACCTTCGAATTTGGTGTGAGGGGTGATGGAACCGGGCTTCACCAGCACCATGCCGCGCTCGATGTCCTCTTTCTGGATACCGCGGAGCAGAAGGCCGCAGTTGTCTCCAGCCATTCCTTCTTCGAGGAGCTTCCGGAACATCTCCACACCGGTGACGGTGGTTTTGCGAGCGTCCTTGATACCAACGATTTCGATCTCCTCGCCAACCTTGACCTTGCCACGCTCGATCCGACCGGTGGCCACGGTGCCACGACCGGTGATGGAGAAGACGTCCTCAACGGCCATCAGGAAAGGCTTGTCAACCTCACGCTCGGGCTCAGGGATGGCCTCATCAACGGCAGTCATGAGTTCTTCGATCTTGGCTTCCCACTCGGCTTCGCCTTCGAGAGCTTTCAGACCAGACACCTGGACAACAGGGATGTCATCACCAGGGAAGTCGTAGCTGTCCAGCAGCTCACGCACTTCCATCTCAACCAATTCGATGATCTCTTCGTCATCGACCATGTCGCACTTGTTCAGGGCAACCACCAGAGCAGGAACACCCACCTGCTTGGCCAGCAGGATGTGCTCCTTGGTCTGAGCCATGGGGCCGTCGGTGGCGGCGCAGACCAGGATGGCGCCATCCATCTGGGCGGCACCGGTGATCATGTTCTTCACGTAGTCCGCGTGACCGGGGCAGTCCACGTGGGCGTAGTGACGGGTGTCGGTCTCGTATTCAACGTGGGCGGTGTTGATGGTGATGCCGCGCTCACGCTCCTCGGGAGCACCGTCGATATCGGCGTAGTCCTGCTTCTCAGCCTGACCTTTCTTGGCGAGCACGTTGGTGATCGCAGCGGTGAGGGTGGTTTTGCCGTGGTCAACGTGGCCGATGGTGCCGATGTTGACGTGGGGCTTGTTCCTTTCGAACTTCTCGCGTGCCATTTGTGGTTAAGAATCGAGGGTTGGAATGAGAGGAGTTTAGAGATCAGGATTAGTTGCCCTGATTCTTGGAAATGATGGCTTCGGCCACATTGCGAGGAACTTCGGCGTAATTGTCGAATTCCATCGAGAAGATGCCCCGGCCCTGGGTCATGGAGCGGAGCTCGGTGGCGTAACCGAACATCTCGGCAAGGGGCACCTTGGCCGAGATCTTGGATGTGCCATCTTCAACGCCTTGGCCCTCAACCTGGCCTCGGCGTGAGGACAGGTCGCCGATGATCGAACCGAGGAAATCCTCAGGGACCTCGACTTCGACTTTCATCATCGGCTCAAGAAGCACAGGACTGCACTTCTTGACGCCGTCCTTGAAGGCCATGGAGCCAGCGATCTTGAACGCCATCTCCGAAGAGTCGACGTCGTGATACGAACCGTCGACCATGGTGCACTTCACATCGATCAGGGGATAACCAGCGATCACACCGGATTCGCAGGTCTCTTTCATGCCCTGTTCGGCGGGCTTGATGTATTCCTTGGGAACAACACCGCCCACGATCTTGTTGACGAACTCGAAACCGGAGCCAGGTTCGCCGGGCTCCATTTCGATCACGACATGGCCGTACTGACCCTTACCACCGGTCTGACGGGAGAACTTGCCTTCACCCCCAGCGGAACCACGGATGGTTTCCCGGTAGGACACCTGAGGAGCACCGATGTTGGCCTCAACCTTGAATTCCCGCAGCATGCGGTCCACCAGGATTTCCAAGTGAAGCTCACCCATGCCGGCGATCACGGTCTGGCCGGTTTCCTGATCCGTGTTAACGCGGAATGTGGGGTCTTCCTCAGCCAGTGCCACCAGGGCCTTGGAGAGTTTCTCCATGTCGCCCTTGGTTTTGGGCTCGACCGCTACAGAGATCACCGGTTCCGGGATGAACAGGGTCTCGAGAACGATCGGGTCGTCTTGAGTGCAGAGGGTGTCACCCGTGGTGGTGTTCTTCAGTCCGAGAACGGCGCCGAGATCGCCGGCCCGCAGAGCATCAACTTCTTCGCGGTCGTCGGCCTTCAGCACTACCAGACGTGAAATGCGCTCCTTCTCACCCTTGGTGGAGTTGAGAACGTAGCTTCCCTTCTCCAGGACACCGGAATACATCCGGACGAAGGTGAGCTTGCCGTAAGGGTCAGCCATGACCTTGAAGGCCAGGGCTGAGAAGGGTGCTTTGTCATCGGACGGACGAACCGCTTCTTTCCCGTCGGGAAGCACACCCTGAATCGGGGGCACATCGACAGGGGCTGGAAGGTAGTCGATGACAGCATCGAGAACCAGCTGCACACCCTTGTTCTTGAAGGCCGAACCACAGAGCATCGGCACCAACCCGTGCTTGAGCACACCCTCGCGGATTCCCTTCTTGAGCTCTTCGGTGGACAGTTCGCCGGTTTCGAGGAACTTCTCAATCAAAGCCTCATCGGTTTCAGCGATGGTCTCCATCAGCGTGGCGCGCCATTCGGCGGCCTCATCGGCCATCTCGGCAGGGATCTCGGCTTCTTCGATGTCGGTGCCGAGGTCGTTCTTATAGATGTAAGCCTTGTTGCCGACCAGGTCGATGATGCCGCTCAGGTCGCCTTCGGCTCCGATGGGGAGCTGGATGGGCACGGCATTGGCCTTGAGCCGATCCTTGATCTGCCCGTGAACCTTGAGGAAATCCGCGCCGGTGCGGTCCATCTTGTTGACGAACACCATCCGCGGAACGGAGTAGCGATCAGCTTGACGCCAAACGGTTTCGGATTGGGGCTGGACACCACCCACGGCGCAGAACACTGCAATCACTCCATCAAGCACCCGCATGGAACGCTCCACCTCGATGGTGAAGTCCACGTGCCCGGGTGTATCAATGATGTTGATCCGGTGGTCCTGCCAAGACGTGGAAATGGCAGCCGCGGTGATGGTGATGCCACGTTCCCGTTCCTGGGCCATCCAGTCGGTCACGGCGGCGCCGTCATGCACCTCACCGATCTTGTGCACCACGCCTGAATAGAACAGGATCCGTTCAGTGGTGGTGGTTTTGCCGGCGTCAATGTGGGCGGCGATACCAATATTTCTGACGCGTTCCAGGGGGAAGTCGCGAGCCACAGGAATTCTCCGGGGGTGGGGCGTGAAAAGGCGGGTGAGACTCTACAGGCCAGACCTTGACATAGAAGGTGTCGGGCTGGCTTGCCCGAGATCAATAGCGGTAGTGGGCAAAAGCCTTGTTGGCTTCTGCCATCTTGTGGGTTTCTTCGCGCTTGCGAACCGCGCTTCCGGCCTCATTGGCTGCATCCATCAGTTCGCCGGCGAGCTTCTGAGCCATGCTCCGGCCGTTGCGGGCGCGGGAGAAGCTCACCAGCCAGCGCAGGGCCATGGCGGTGCCACGTTCCTGACGTACTTCCATCGGAACCTGGTAGGTCGCGCCACCGACGCGACGGGCACGGACCTCGACCAGGGGGGTGGCGTTCTTCACTGCCGTTTCGAACAGCTCCAGGGGGTCTCCGCCAGTGCGCTCGTTGATCAAACCGAACGCATCGGACAGGATCCGCTGCGCCGTGGACTTCTTGCCGTGCTGCATCAGACGGGACACCATCATCGTTGCCAGACGACTGTTGAACTGCGGATCAGGAAGAACCGGACGTTTTTCAGCGGCGTTGCGGCGGGACATCGGAGGTCAGTGAAGTGGGGATCAGAACGTGGTGGGTAATGGAAGACCGTGAGGTCACTCCTTCGGAGCCTTGGCGCCGTACTTCGAGCGAGACTGCCGGCGGTCTTTGACGCCAGCGGTGTCCAAAGTGCCTCGAATGATGTGGTATCTGACACCTGGCAGGTCCTTGACACGACCGCCGCGAATCAGCACCACGGAGTGCTCCTGAAGGTTGTGTCCGACGCCGCCGATGTAGGCGGTGACCTCGAAGCCGGAGGTGAGGCGTACGCGAGCCACCTTGCGCAGCGCCGAATTGGGCTTCTTTGGCGTGGAGGTGTACACACGGGTGCAGACCCCGCGGCGTTCTGGGCAGGACTTCAAGGCCGGCGATTTTGTCTTGGCCTTGAGGCGTGAACGCTCCGCGCGGATCAGCTGTTGGATGGTTGGCATCGAGGGTCGGTGTGCGGTCGGACGCCCCGACCAGATTCGACAATCCGCCACGATACCGGTTAACGGTCCCTTCTATCGCAGGCTGAACGCACTGCCGCATGCGCAGGGGCTGATCCCGTCTCCGCTGCGAATCAGAAATCCGCCACCGCTGAGGTCACCGCGATAGTCGAGGCACAGGCCTTGCGACAGGTTGAGCTGGTTCTTGGGTGCATGAAGGGTGACGCCATCAGCCCTGGCGATGGCCACCCCCGCCAGATGTCCAGGACGGATCTGGATCACGTGATCAGCACAATCTCCTGGGCGAAGCTCGAGATGCATCTGCCCAGGAGTGCCGGCAACCGCGGCCTGACGACCCAGTTCTGCGGCGGCAGCCGGCGTCAGGCGCAGATTGGCAGCCATGGAATGAATCGTCTGGTGTCGTCCCATTGTGCCAGCTGTTTAAAGGGGAATGAAGCCAAGTCCGTTATGCACACGGGGGGCACTGCCGCGACCGTTCACCACCGTTCGTCCAGCCACCACGACCGTCGTTGAACTGCCTCCGTCCAGGTTCAGTGCATCCTTCAGTCCGAGCTGCTGCGCGGCCAGGGCTGTCTCCAGCAAGGTGGGATCGCTCCCCGCTGCACCGCGCAAGGCCAACAGCCAGGTGCCGCCTGCCCCTTGGCCCACGACGGTCCTGGGTGCCGCAAGGGCGAGGAAATCAGGGCTGAATCCTTCAGCACGACCGTTCAACACAATCTGGCCTCCCTGGATCAGCAGCGGCCCCCCACCGAGCACGTTGGCTTGATCACCCAGCCCGGACGTGGTGCGTTGGCTCAGCATCACCGCATCGCCGGCTTTGGCCGGCAGGGGGGTGCCGCCGCGGGCCACAACCAGGTCGCCGTCGGCGGGAATCAGCACACCACGGCGAATGCTGGCGCGATCAAAGCGATGCGTAACGCGGCCCCCCTGCACCAGCAGTGCCTCCTCCTCGCCGCTGAGCGGGCGATAGATCGGTCCCCAGGCGCGTGTGTAGCGGCTGAGGCCCCGTTGTACATAGCCGCTGTTGAGATAGCTCAGCCCCCAGCGCCGACCACCGTTCACCTGCAGCTGCTGGTCCAGCCGCAGGCGTCCGAACTGGAGTTGATCGTTGTCGCCCCAAGCGACCACCCCCCGGTTGAGGATCGGTCCGGACAGCCACTGGCCCTGTTGACGTAGAGCGCCAAGGGGCAGTTGCAGGATGCGATTGAAAAAGCCGCCGTTGATGGCGATCACCGCATTGGCCGGTTGGGACAACTGGGGCAGAAAGCGCAGCCCCTGCTGTTGTCCAGCCATGGTGAGTGGCGTCATCGTCAAACCGATGCGGCTCAGGTCACCGCCGGTTCTGAGCACCCGCAGTGGCTTGACGCCCACGGTGACGGTGCGTTCCTCGAGCACCAGGCCGCGGCGCAGCCAGCGAGCAATTGCCGGGTTGCTGAGGGGAAGCTGGGCCGCAGTCGCTGCAGGGCCGCCAGTCCGTACGCCATCGAGCACAACGCGCCAGGGTGTCGCCAGGCTCAGGGTCCTGAGTCGAGTGGCCTGTCCCTTCAGCACGAGGCTGTTGGGACCTTGCTGAGGAATGAGCCGCAGCCGTCGCAGCTCCAGCTGCTGGGCTGCTGTGCTGCGCACGCCCAGATGCAAGTCATCTCCCACGCGTTGCACCAATGCGGGGCCATCGAGGTCCAGCACGAGGCGATCGGCGGTGCTGCCCTTGCCGCGCCGAATCCCCTGCAGATCTGCCGCAGGCAAGGTCAGCTGCAGCTGCTGATCCTCCAGACGAATGATGACGCCGACCTGGGCCAGCCAGTCCGCCACCTCCAGGCCCACCTCATCACCCAGGGTTCGCTGGGGCAGCTCTGCCAATGGCTGCCGGCGGCCGAACCACTCCAGTTGCCCCTCATGGCGGCGGAAGCCGAGATGTGACTCCAACAGCTCCAGAGGGAGCCACAGTTTGTCCGGCCAGCTCCGGTTGAGGCCTTCCCATTGCCAACTGTTGCGCAGCTCCAGGCCGTCGATCCGCAGCTGCTGCCCCTGCAGTGACGGGGCCTGTCGCAGTTCCGGCAGGGGCTCCGGCAGCTGGGCGAAGGGAAACATCGGGAGGCGATCCGGGGAGGGCGCTTGCCTAGGATCGTTGTCTGACGTGGTTTTTGCAGAGCACGATGCTGCGAACCATGCAATCGCCCGGCTGAACATTCATGTCAGATCTCACCCGACCCACCGTCTGGCCTTACAGCGACAGTGCTGCGCCCGAGGCTGTGGCCGGTGAGAAAGATGCCTGCGGGGTGGGTTTCCTGGCGCAATTGTCTGGGGAAACCAGCTATTGGGTGCTGCAGCAGGCCCTGCGCGGCCTTGGTTGCATGGAGCACCGCGGCGGCTGTGGTGGTGATGGTGATTCCGGTGATGGTGCCGGCGTGCTCTGCCAAATCCCCTGGACTTACTTGAAAGCGGTCTGGCCTGAGGCGGCCTCCGCCCGCGGTCTCGGGATGATGTTCATGCCCCAGGACGCCAAGCGGCGGGAGCTGGCGCGCCGGTTCTGCAATGAGGAAGCCGAGGCGCTCGGCCTCACGTCCGCCGGCTGGCGGGTGGTTCCAGTGGATTCTTCCGTGCTGGGCCCCATGGCGCGGGACACCGCCCCTGTGATCGAGCAGTGGAGCCTTGCCGGTGGCCCCAATGGTGACGCTTTCGAGGCTTTGTTGCTGCGCCTGCGTCGCCGGATCGGTTCCCGTGCCCGCCAGGCCTGGGGGTTTGAGGGATCCCGGGATCTTTACGTGGCCTCGTTGAGCAGCCGCACCGTTGTGTACAAGGGCATGGTGCGCTCCGAGGTGCTGGCGCAGTATTACGCCGATCTGCGCGATCCGCGCTTTGAAGTGAGCTTTGCGGTGTACCACCGCCGCTTCAGCACAAACACCCTGCCCCGCTGGCCCCTGGCTCAGCCGATGCGGTTGCTGGGTCACAACGGAGAAATCAACACGCTTCTGGGCAACCTCAACTGGGCCAAGGCCTCTGAAGCCAGCCTCGCGGACGTTTGGGGTGAAGCCGCGGATGATCTGAACCCTGTGGTGAACCCGGCGTTCAGTGATTCGGCCAACCTCGACGCCACCCTGGAGCTGATGGTGCGCAGCGGCCGCTCGATCACCGACAGCTTGATCACCCTGGTGCCCGAGGCCTTCCGCAACCAGCCGGATCTGGAGGATCGCCCTGAGGTGACCGCGATGTACGAATTCAATGCCGGCATCCAGGAGCCCTGGGATGGTCCGGCGCTGCTCGTGTTTGCCGATGGCAAACGGGTGGGTGCCACGCTTGATCGCAACGGGTTGCGACCCGCGCGCTGGTGCACCACCGCCGACGGTTTCGTGATCATGGGATCGGAAACCGGTGTGGTGGACCTCAGCGGCAAGACCGTTGTTCAGAAGGGCCGTCTCGGCCCTGGCCAGATGGTGGCTGTGGATCTGGAGAACGGCCAGCTGCTCGACAACTGGACCGTGAAGGAGGACGCGGCTGGACGCTTCCCCTACGGCGACTGGCTGCAGCACCATCGCCGCAGTGTGGAAGCCCAACCCTGGACCCAGGATCGTCAGGTCGGTGAGTTGGATCTGCTGCGGCTGCAGACCGCCATGGGCTTCACCGCCGAAGACTTCGATCTCGTGATCGAAGACATGGCCGGACTTGGTAAAGAACCCACCTACTGCATGGGAGACGACATCCCCCTGGCGGTGTTGTCGGATAAACCCCACCTGCTGTACGACTACTTCAAACAACGCTTCGCCCAGGTCACCAACCCGCCGATTGATCCCCTGCGGGAAAAGCTGGTGATGAGCCTGGAAATGCATCTGGGTGAACGCCGGCCGGCGCTGAAGCCCCAGGCCGAGGCGGCCGCCGTGATCCACCTGGACACGCCGGTTCTCAACGAAGCCGAGCTTGCGGCGATCAGCAAGCAGGAACTTCCCGTTGCCACCCTCTCCACCCAGGTGGCCGTTGAAGCTTGCGCCGGTGGTTTGTCATCGGCCCTGCAAGGGCTGTGTGAGGCGGCCGAGGAGGCTGTGCGCGGCGGTGCCCAGGTGTTGGTGCTCTCCGATCGTGTTGATGGTTCCGGTGCCGCTGCCCAGCTCACCGCCACCAGCGTGGCGATGCCGGCCCTCCTGGCCGTGGGGGCAGTGCATCACCACCTGCTGCGGCAGAAGCTGCGTCTGCGCGGCTCCTTGGTGATCGACACCGCCCAGTGCTGGAGCACCCATCACATGGCCTGCCTGATCGGTTACGGCGCCAGTGCAGTCTGCCCGTGGCTCACCTGGGAGACCACCCGCCATTGGCTCGCCCACCCCAAAACCCAGAAGCGGATCGAGCAGGGCAAGCTGCCCGCCCTCGATGCCGACAAGGTGCAGGCCAACGTGCGCGTTTCCCTGGAAAACGGCCTTCGCAAGATCCTTTCCAAGATCGGCATTTCGCTCCTGGCCAGCTATCACGGCGCTCAGATTTTTGAAGCGATCGGCCTCGGTGCCGATGTGATCGACACCGCGTTCAGCGGCACCACCAGCCGTGTGGCGGGCATGACCCTGGCAGAGCTGGCCAACGAAACCCTGTCACTCCATGCCAAGGCCTTCCCGGAGCTGAATCGCAGCAAGCTCGAGTTCATGGGCTTCGTGCAGTACCGCACCGGTGGCGAGTACCACCTCAACAGCCCGGACATGGCCAAGACCCTGCATGCGGCGGTGAAAACCGGGCCTGGCTACGACCATTTCTCAACCTACAAAACGCTGCTGGAGAACCGTCCGGTCACGGCGCTTCGGGATCTGCTGGAGTTCAAGCTGGCCCCAACGCCGCTCCCTCTAGATCAGGTGGAGAGCGCAGAATGCCTCTGCAAGCGTTTCTGCACGGGGGGCATGAGCCTCGGGGCGTTGTCGCGGGAAGCCCATGAGGTGCTGGCGGTGGCGATGAACCGCATCGGCGGCAAGAGCAACAGCGGCGAGGGTGGTGAGGACCCGGCCCGTTTCCAGGTTCTTCACGATGTGGATGCCGAGGGCCGCTCGCAGGCCTTCCCCAGCATCGGCGGCCTTAAGAACGGCGACACCGCCTGTTCGGCGATCAAGCAGATCGCTTCCGGGCGGTTTGGCGTGACAGCCGAATACCTGCGCAGTGGCAAGCAACTGGAGATCAAGGTGGCCCAGGGGGCCAAGCCCGGTGAGGGCGGTCAGCTGCCCGGCCCCAAGGTGGATGACTACATCGCCTGGCTGCGCAACAGCAAACCCGGTGTGGCCCTGATCTCACCGCCGCCGCATCACGACATCTATTCCATCGAGGATCTGGCTCAGCTGATTCACGATCTGCACCAGGTGCACCCCAAGGCGCCGGTGAGCGTGAAGCTGGTGGCAGAGATCGGCATCGGCACGATTGCCGCCGGCGTGGCCAAGGCCAACGCCGATGTGATTCAGATCTCCGGACATGACGGGGGCACCGGAGCCTCGCCGCTGAGTTCGATCAAGCATGCCGGCAGCCCCTGGGAGCTGGGTCTCACCGAGGTGCACCGCAGCCTTCTCGAAAATGGCCTGCGGGATCGGGTGCTGCTGCGGGCCGATGGCGGCCTCAAGACCGGCTGGGATGTGGTGATCGCAGCCCTGCTGGGCGCTGAGGAGTATGGCTTCGGCTCAGTGGCGATGATCGCTGAGGGCTGCATCATGGCCCGGGTCTGCCACACCAATAATTGCCCGGTGGGCGTGGCCACCCAGAAGGAGGCCCTACGCAAGCGCTTCACCGGGGTGCCTGAGCACGTGGTGAATTTCTTCTGGTATGTGGCGGAAGAAGTGCGTCAGCTACTGAGCCTGCTCGGCGTGGCCAAACTCGAAGATCTGATCGGTCGCAGCGATCTGCTTCAACCCCGTGCCGTGGATCTGGCCAAAACCCAGGGTGTGGATCTCTCCAGTCTGTTGGCACCGATCCAGGGTTCGGAAGAGCGCTCCTGGCTTCGCCACAGCGCTGAGGCCCATGGCAATGGCCCGATTCTTGAGGATCAGCTCCTCGCCGATGCCGAGCTGATGGCGGCGGTGGAGAGCCACGGTTCCTTGAACCGCACGATCGCGATCATCAACACCGACCGCAGTGTCGGGGCCCGTCTGGCCGGTGAGATCGCCCAACGCCATGGCAACCGCGGCTTCAAGGGCCAGCTCAACATCACCTTCCAGGGCGCCGCCGGCCAGAGCTTCGGTGCCTTCCTGGTACAGGGCATGAACGTGCGCCTGGAAGGGGAAGCCAACGACTACGTCGGCAAGGGCATGAACAGTGGATGCATCAGCCTGGTGCCAGCCGACGGCTGCGCCAATCCCGGTGATCAGGTGATCCTCGGTAACACCTGCCTCTACGGCGCCACGGGCGGTGAGCTGTTTGCTCGTGGCCGTGCTGGTGAGCGCTTCGGTGTGCGCAACAGCGGCGCTCGCACCGTGGTGGAGGGAGCTGGCGACCACTGCTGTGAGTACATGACCGGCGGTGTGGTGGTGGTGCTGGGCAGCACCGGCCGCAACGTGGGTGCCGGCATGACCGGTGGCGTCACCTTCCTGCTGGATGAGGGCGATCGCGTCACCGCCAGGGTCAATCCTGAGATCGTTGCGGTCTGCAGCCTCACCACTTCACAGCAGGAGGAAACGCTCAAAGAGCTGTTGGAAGCCCACGTGGCCGCCACCGGCAGCAGCAAGGCCTCAGCGCTGTTGGCCGCCTGGGCCGCGGCCAAGGGACGCTTCAAGGTGCTGATTCCGCCGAGTGAGCGGGCAGCCATGGGTCTGGTGGATCAGCAGGCGGTGGCGGCCTGAACAGGCCGCTTTCCATGCCCTGGTTTGTCAAACACGAAACCTTCACGGCGGAAACGGCCGCTCTGCCGCTCGAGCAGCGTCGGCTCCATCTGGAGGCCCACCGGGCTTGGGTGGCAAAGGAAACCCAGGTGGTCCGTCAGATCCGCAGCGGTTTCCTCGTGGATGAGCGGCGGCGCCCCGGTGGCGGCGGCTTGTTGATCTTTGAGGCTGAGTCTTACGGGGAGGCGCTGGCCTGGGTGTCGCACGACCCGATGATTCAGGCCGGCTTGGTGGACTGGAGCCTGCAGGAGTGGATCCCCGTCAGCGGGGATGGCTGGCCATGAGGCGCTGCACCTCGCCGGCGTGATAGCTGCTGCGTGTGAGGGGGGTGCTCACCACCTGCAGAAAGCCCAGCTCCTCCTCGCCGATACGGCGGTAGGTGTCGAATTGCTCAGGGGTCACAAAACGATCCACGGCCAGATGCTTGGGGCCTGGAGAGAGATATTGACCGATGGTGACGATGTCCACCCGGTGAGTGCGCAGGTCGCGCAACACGTCGATCACCTCGTCGTCGGTTTCACCGAGGCCCACCATCAGGCCGGACTTGCTGTAAGCCCGCGGCCAGTCGTCCCGAACCCGCTGCAGAAGCTCCAGGGACCGCTCGTAAATGCCCTGAGGGCGTGCCAGGCGGTACATCCGCGGCACTGTTTCGATGTTGTGGTTAAGCACATGGGGTGCTGCCGCCATCACTGTGGCCAGGGCGTTCCAGTTGCCGCAGAAGTCGGGAATCAGCAGCTCGATCGTGGTGAGCGGTGAGCGTTGCTTCACCTGCTCGATGCAGGCCACGAACTGGGAGGCTCCCCCATCCGGCAGGTCGTCCCGGTTCACCGAGGTGATCACCACATGCTTCAGACCCAGACGCGCCACCGCTTCCCCGAGCCGTTCCGGTTCGGTGGGGTCGAGCTCACGGACGCTCTTGTCGAAGTCGATGTCGCAGTAAGGGCAGGCGCGGGTGCAGCCTGGGCCCATGATCAGAAAGGTGGCCGTGCCGCCAGCGAAGCATTCCCCGATGTTGGGACAGCTGGCCTCCTGGCAGACCGTGTTGAGGTTCAGGTCCAGCAACAGATCGGCAACAGCACCGATGCGCTCCCGCTGCGGGGCCTTGACGCGCAACCACTCGGGCTTGAGCACGGCTGACGAGTGTCAATCCACAACCCTAAACAATGGGGCGTGCAACAAGTGATCGCGTCCTGCGACGAACGGCGACCGCTTGTCTTCTACGATGGAACAAACGGGATGTGGCGCAGCTTGGTAGCGCACTTCGTTCGGGACGAAGGGGCCGCAGGTTCGAATCCTGTCATCCCGATTGGCTGATCCAATGAGGCCTTGATTGGTTGAGGTTAAGTTGTTACCGGCTTAGCCGACCAGTGACAAACCCCACGCCTCCACCGATCAAGGCTGCTTGAAGTTGCCAGAATAATTTGCGGTTTCTTTATGCTGTGTTGTTGAGCCAGATGCCGGCACCGACAGCAAAAACCAAAACGGTGATGACGGTGGCTTTCGTTAGCAATTGACTTCTCCGTGTGAGTGACTCTGATTCTAAAGAGAGCTTGGATTTATGTATTTGAGTTAAATCCTAATACGCTTGATTTCTCGCTTCGTTTTGAGTTGCGTGCCTTGGCAAATCGCTTGATTTTGATGGTCTCTGCGGTGAGAAAATCCTGCAGGTGAGCCTGCTCACCGAGTTTGGCTTGTTCGAGGGCGAGTTGGAGAATCTTTTGAAAGCGCATTGGACTGGCATGAAAGCCGAATATACCCTCACGGGTTTGGATTCTCCTCAGCGCTGTTTGAATGCCTTGTACTTGTTGATCATGTTCGTCGATGTTGAGAATTCTGTCGAGCAGATGATCAAGGCATAGTGATGGCCGATGGCGAAAGCCGATGTCTCGACTGCCGTTTTTGCGTTGATAGTTGGTGATCTCGGCGGTCATCCAGTACATCTCCACGATGCCTCCCACTGAATGATCCAGGCGGCTGTTCTGCAGCCAGCCATGGTCGACGCGTAACGGCGATAAGGAACTGATGGCAACATCAGTTCGCCATGGATAAACATTCACTGCTTTGAGGCAAATGTTGAGGCTGCCGATGGCATTGGGCTCGCAGCGGTTCAGCCGACCCTCCAGCACTACAGACTTGCCCAGCAGATCAAGCAATTCATCCCGCATGGGATCGCAGGGGTGTCATGGATGTGTCTGTGATCACGCTTGATTTTCCTCTCTTGGGTCAGGGTGACAGGGCCTGAGACTTCTGAGCCATGCGCTTTGTCATCAACTGGTCCACACCCAACGCTGGCATGGATCCTGAGTACACCAAGGCCGTTGTCGATTACATCAACAACGGAACCCCCATGGATGAGTTCGAGGGCTTCAAGGTCCTTGAGCGCGTGTTCTTCCCTCAGGAAGGCGGCGGTTCCAGATTGTGGAAGCCCACAGCATGTGGCACGTTTACAAATTCACCGGACCCTGGACCAAAGCCTTTGGAATCACCGTGGAAGTGATTCCTGCACTGTCGGATCAAGAATTCGTTTCTGCAGAAACGGAGATCGCTTCGACGCAGAGTTGATCGTCCTCAGAAGCTGAAGGTGGTCATCACGAGACCACCCAGCTGGCTGAATGTCTCACCCGAAGGTGTGTTTTGCCCCATCGGGCGTGAGAAATAGATCAACGCCGGGGTCACGCTGATGGCATCGCTGAGCTGGAACTGGTACCACCATTCCCAAATGTAATTGCCATCGTTTGGAGTGTCTCCGCCTTGCAGCGCGGTGGCGAACACTGGCTGTCCCACGGCCATGCCGGCGCTATTGCCTTCAGCAAAGAGGTCATCCCACATCAGTCCCACACTCCAGGACTGGCTGGTGGTGACCTGACCTTTTTGCTGGCTGTCGCTGTTGTTGATACCCCATCCAACCGAGATGGAGGGCATCCAGCCCGCATCGGCTGGATGCCATGCCGCGCTTAAACCGAATGCATGGGTGTCGCCCGCTTGCCCCAGCTGGGCCTGGGTGAAAGGGGTGGCATAGGCGATCAGATCATTGCCGTTCTGGATCATGGAGTAGATCCCGGCAATGGCCCAGCCGTCGGCTTCCCAGCCCAACTGCACGGTGCCCGTTCCTCCGGCATGGTCCGTTGCCAGGCCGCCGCTGCTGCTGTCGCTCAGCGCGCCATTGGCAGCCACATAGTTCGCTGTGAAGCGGAAACCGCCATCCGGTGCCCAGGTCATACCGACGCCGGCCCCCTGGTTGTTGTTGTAGGCCGCCAGTGCACCATTCAGAGTGAGGGCATCCAGAATTGGCGGGCTGTTGTAGAAGGTTGGCCAGAACGGCAGCATGTCGTCTTGGCCAACATTCGGACCCCCCGTGACGGTGATGCTGTCGCCAATGGGAAAGCTGTAGAAGAGCTTGTCGATGAACACGTGGTTGGGCCCGCCATCTCCCTGGGAGGCATTGCCAAGCGTGGCCAGGCTGCTCGGCCCCCCGCCACCAAAGGGTGTTTCACCGCCGAAGTTGCCGGCCCGCAGGGTGGCCGTAAGCAGATCCTTGCCGCTGAAACTGGTCTCGAGGATCAGCTGAAGGTCGTTGTTGAAGGTGGTGGCGCCGAAGCCCTGGTTGTTCTGATCGACCAATTCATCATCAGAGCCTGAAAAGTGGTTCGCCCCGACCACGAAAGTGGCGATGCCACTGAGTTTGGTGGTGGTGGAGAACTGGGTGGCCTCCAGCTCTCCCAGGCGGGCCTCAAACCCATCAACACGGCCCTGGATGATCGCCAGTTCACGTCGGAAGACATGGATTAGCTCTTTCACCTCATCCGTCATCGCGGTGATTCGATCCAGGCAGGCATTCAGCAGTGCCGCCGCCTCGTACCGGCTGATGGACTGCTGACCTTGGAAACGACCACTGGGGTATCCGGCGACGCAGCCGTGCTTCTCCACCAGGTTCTGCAGCGCCTGGTAAGCCCAGTCCGTCGGCATCACATCCGTGAATTGCACAGCCGTGAATGGACTGACGTTGCTCACCTGCGCCCTGGCCAAGGGCGCACACGCCAGGGACAGCACTACAGCAGCAGGTGCGACGAGCTGACGAACATGGGAAGATGCCAAGGATGTGGTCAGTCGATCAGCGCGACCCAGGCAAAAGCCATGCCGATACCGATCCAGATGCCAGCTCCGAGCCGCCGGCCTTGGTCTGCCAGACGTTCCACCAGGCCCTGGGACCAGGCGGTGACGAGCAGCAACAGGCTGCCCTGGGCCAGAAGCAGGCCCAGGAAGTAGCTCAGCAGAGGGCTGGGTTCCGCCCCGACGATCGTGCTGCCAAGGAGGAAACCATGCAGGCCGAACAGGGGCAGCAGCCAGGCGGCGGGGGCCATGCTCAGGGCGATCAGGCCTTCGACCGCAAGGCTGAGGGACACCAGGGCTTCGGCCCAGGGCGCCACTGCGTCGGGCAGGGGAATGAATTGCGACAGCAGGCTGCCGCCAAGACCGATCGCCAACAGCGGCAGCACCCAGCGCAGCGGGCGTTGCAGGCCAACAAAGCCAAGGGCAAGCAGGAACAGCAGATGGTCAGGCCCCAGCAGCGGGTGACCCAGGCCACTCAGCAGTCCCTGCCAGACGGTCAGCGCACCGCTGTCGCCCATACCGAAGGGATGGTGGGCAAAGGCTGGGCTGGCGATCAATAGCAAGGCCAATGCGGCAACGGCGGCCTGGCGCAGAGGCCGGGGAGAAGCCAGAAGATTGGTCAAAGTCGATCCTCGTCGGTAGTGCTCCTGGCGGGAATTCTAACTGATGCCGGCGGGGCCGGACGCTTTACAGCTGCGGGACAGCGACGGATTTGCACCGTTCTTTCCCCGTTTCCATCAGCGGCTGATCCCCGCTGAAACCAGACCCAAACCCTAGGGGAGGGTCTTCCATTGGTCACGGAAGGGTGGCACCGGGATATCCCCTGGGTGTCACTATCCGACCATCGCGGGCGTAGCTGCTGCTGTTGCCGATCAACACCACGGTGAGCATGTCCACCTGATCAGGCTCCAGGCTGCTGAGATCGGTGAGTTGCTGCGATTCATCGCTGCGTCCCAGCTGCCGGGCTAATAGCACTGGCGTTTCGCCCCTGCGGTGTTCCAGCAATAGGTCCCGCGCCTTGGCCAGTTGCCAGTCGCGGCCCTTGGACCGTGGGTTGTACAACGCCACGACGAAATCCCCTGACCCCGCGGCCCGCAGCCGTTGCTCAATGACGGGCCAGGGGGTCAGTCGATCACTGAGGCTCACCGTGCAGAAGTCGTGCATCAAGGGTGCTCCCACACGGGCTGCCGCCAGCTGCAGGGCTGAGATGCCCGGATGCACCTGAAAGCTCGGCCGATCCTGTTCCGGCTGCTGCAGCCACAACTCCAGGGCCAGCCCGGCCATGCCGTAGATCCCACTGTCTCCTGAGGAGATCAGGGCGACCCGCGCTCCCTGTTGAGCCAAGCTGAGAGCCTGAGCGCAGCGTTCCCATTCACGGGTGAGCTGGCCGTCCAGACGCACCTGATGCACCTGTCGCAACGGCTCCAGCAGGTCGAGATAAAGCCCGTAGCCCACCCACGCCGTGCAACGGGCGAGGGCTTGGCGGGCGTCACCACTGAGCAGCGATAAATCCCCAGGGCCACTGCCGATCAGATGCAGTTCCCCCCGCGATGGGGCGAAGGGGAGCTTGGCTTCGGCAACCGCCACGGTCACCGCGCCCTGTTCCCCGGTGGCGGCATGGCGAATCACTTTGTTTTGGCGCAGGACAGCCCCCTCTCCGGCTACCAGCAGAGCGGCTGCCTCCGCCACCGAGGCGGTGCCCATCTCGGCGAGCACCACGTCCGATGGGGTTGGCACCTCGACCGTTCCAAGCGCCGTTGCGTCGTAGGTGCGGAAGGGCCATTGCCATTGCTCGCTCAGCTCCAGCAGGGCTGGCTCATCCGCTTTGCGATCGATGCTTGCCAGGCCGGCGACTGCTGCTTCAGCCAGTCCCGCCTGAGCCAGGACCTCCCGGATCGCCCGTTGCACCAACGCCAGACTGGTGTTGCGTTCACAGCCCACCCCCAGCCAGAGGCTGGCGGGATGCCAGCGGCAGGGGGCCTGGTTGGCGGCGCCGATGCTGAGCTGTGCCTCGTTCGCACTGGTCACGCTCTCCAGCGCGGGATGTTGGCGCTGCCAATCGGTAGCACCAGAGGTCTGGGCGACGGTCAGCCGTTCCGAGCACGCCTGTTGCTGCATCAACTGCCGCCAGGCAGTGCTGCTGCCAGCGCGCCGCCAGCCCCAGCCCTCACCGAAGGCATCGAGCGCCAGGCGATCCTCTGTGGCACAGGCTCCGGTCAGGACGGCGCTGGCCTGCAGCATCCCTGCCAGTTCCCGCGCCCGTTGCTCAGCACCACTGCTGTGGCCCCCCAGCAAGGGGATGACCCACCATCCCTTCGGATCCAGCACGAGAACGGCTGGATCCCGCTCCTTGCCTTGGATCAGAGGGGCGATCAGCCGGGTCACAGCACCAACCGCGCCAATGAACAACAACGTTTGTTCAACCCGCCAGTGGCCAAAGAGCAGCTCCTTGATCGCTCCATCAGCTCGATGGGCTTCCTGGATCTGACCACTCCGCTTCAGGCGATCCAGCAGGGGTTCGCTGGCGGCGGAAAGGCCGATGCCGATGCCGCAATCAAGGGTCTGTGGGGTGGGCGAAGTCAGGGCGGTCGCTGGCAGAACGTGGCTTAGGGCTGCTTGAGACGTCCATCCGGATTCAGCAGCTCCCGGGCTGATCCTCCCAGGCTGGATTCCGGCCGCAGCAGCGGTTCAGGCTGACGGACGGGAGCAGGGTCCGGTTCGAGCTGTTGCGGTGCTGGTGCCGGGTCCATCGGGGGTGTTGGGTCATCGTCGTTGTCAACGGCTTCCTCAATGGAGTCGTCAACGGTTGCAAGATCAGGCTCTGTGGTCGGTTCTTCGGCGGTTGCGACGACGGGTTCAGAAGCAACGTCGGCTTGTTGCGCTTGCTCCTGAGCTTCTTGATCGTCGTTTTGCTCTTCCTCTGCGGGACTGCGTTGCAATGAGGGCTCCGGGTCGATGCGCTCTTGCCGGGGCGTACCGCTCAAACGCTCCAGTTCGTCTTCACTGAGCCGGGCTTTGAGCCAGACGGGTCTGTCACGGCGGCCGGCCTCCAATCGGATCAGGCGATTGTTGAACACGGGCTGCAGTGGTTCGCCCTGGCCATCCAGCAGCTCCAGCTGCAGTGTGGTGCCGTTGCTACCTGTCCCTTTCAGCCAGATCGCTTCCTGATGGTCCGTCAGAAAACTGTCGCCATCAACGCTGATACGGATGCGCCAGCGGCCGTCTCCATCGCGAAGATTTTGAAGTGGGGCATTCCAGATCAGCCAATCCAGCATCAGCGGTTGCTGGTTTTCTTCGTTGGCGGGTGGAACCGGCACAACCCATGGGGCATCTGACGCTGGCTGGGTGGCGTTCAGGCGCTGCCAAAGGTGCAGTCGTCCTTGAATGGCACCGCCCGGGGCTGTCACCGCTTCCCCCCAGGGATAGGCGGCCCAGGCGCTGAAACGATGGCTCCCCGGCGTTAGATCGTCGAGCTTCAACCGCAGCTTTCCATTCGTGAGTTGATCAAGTCGGATCAGGGGTAGGTCATCCACCTGCACGGCCACATGGGGACCGATGCCCAGGTCTGGGTCCAGGCTCACCGGCCAGTCCTGCACGTCCAGGACCAGCTCGACAGCATCACTCTTAACGACGTTGTCATCGGCGGGACTTACCAGGGTGAGCTGGGGATGCCGGCCTGCGAGTTGGTGCTTGAGTTGCTGAACCGCTCCTGGCGGAGCAAGCTCCTGGAGACGTCCGGAGGGGCCCTGGCTCGGAATCGGTTGCTGCTGAGCAGGGCCGCGGCTCAGCCAGCTCGGCAGGGCTGCAACCCCAAGCGGGGCGCTGAGCAGGAGCAGCAAGGCCAGAACCCCCACCAGCAGCGGCTTCAGGGCCGAGCGCGGCATGGCTGAACAGCGGATGTGCTCATTCTGCCCACCATGGCGTGGCAGAAAACAGTTTTTATTAGTCTGCCCGCAAAAATGACGACGTTTGCATTACTTACTCTTGAGAGATTCTGTTTTTTCGCTGATAATCACACCTCTGGAGACCCCAGTTCCAGACTGGCTCGGGGCGGGATTGAACCTTTGTAACTCAACACCGGTATAACCCCTTCTTCAGATCTATGCTTCCGCCAGCGGTCCCCTCTTTGGGGCCCCAGCTTCAGTGAAGTCAAGGGGTTTCGGCCTTTTGAACGCACTGACGCCCTGACGCTGCTTCATTGCGGAGCTGTGTCCGGGGCCCCGGTGGATTTCGATCCGCCGGAGGGGTGGCCCTCCACCTCGACTCCAGTCCCTCGAGGAACGACTCGATGACCATCAGCCCACCTGAGCGTGGGAGTGACGCGAAGAGCCAGGTCGAAAAGGTTGACAATCCAGCAACCTTCGAGCTGTTCGGCAAGCCCGGACACTTCGACCGCGCCCTCGCGAAGGGTCCCAAAACCACATCCTGGGTTTGGAACCTTCACGCCAACGCTCACGACTTCGACGCCCACACGAGTGACCTCCAGGAGGTTTCTCGGCGGATCTTCTCCGCACACTTCGGCCACCTGGCCGTCATCTTTATCTGGCTGAGCGGCGCCTTCTTCCATGGTGCCCGCTTCTCCAACTATTCCGGTTGGCTTGCTGATCCCACCCACGTGAAGCCCAGTGCTCAGGTGGTGTGGCCGATCTTCGGCCAGGAAATTCTCAATGGTGATATGGGTGCCGGCTTCCAAGGCATTCAGATCACTTCAGGTCTGTTCCACGTCTGGCGTGGATGGGGCATCACCAGCGAAACCCAGCTCATGGCTCTGGCCATCGGTGCCCTGGTGATGGCCGGCCTGATGCTCAACGCTGGTGTTTTCCACTACCACAAGGCTGCGCCGAAGCTGGAGTGGTTCCAGAACGTTGAGTCAATGCTGAACCACCACCTGGCAGGTCTGCTGGGTCTCGGTTCACTGTCCTGGGCAGGCCACCTCATCCACGTGTCCGCTCCCGTCAGCAAGCTGATGGATGCGATTGACGCCGGCCAGCCACTGGTGCTCGATGGCAAGACCATCGCCACCGTGGCGGACATCCCCCTGCCGCACGAGTTCTTCAACCAGGACCTGCTGGCTCAGCTCTATCCCGGCATCGGTGCAGGGATCGGAGCCTTCTTCTCCGGTAACTGGGCTGCCTACAGCGACTTCCTCACCTTCAAGGGTGGACTGAATCCTGTGACCGGCAGTCTCTGGATGACCGACATCGCCCATCACCACGTGGCGATCGCCGTCCTGTTCATCGTCGCTGGTCACATGTACCGGACGAACTGGGGTATCGGTCACTCCATCAAGGAGATCCATGAAGGTCAGAAGGGTGATCCCCTGCTGTTCCCGGCTCCAAATGGTCACGACGGTCTCTATGAATTCCTGACGACCTCCTGGCACGCCCAGCTGGGCCTGAACCTGGCGATGCTCGGCTCTCTGAGCATCATCGTGGCTCAGCACATGTACGCCATGCCTCCCTATGCGTACATGGCCGTTGATTACCCGACCCAGATTGGTCTGTTCACCCACCACATGTGGATCGGTGGATTCCTGATCGTCGGTGGCGCTGCTCACGCGGCCATCGCCATGGTGCGTGACTACGACCCTGCCAAGCACATCGACAACGTGCTGGACCGGGTGCTCAAGGCCCGGGACGCCATCATCAGCCACCTCAACTGGGTGTGCATCTGGCTCGGAGCCCACAGCTTCGGCCTCTACATCCACAACGACACCATGCGTGCCCTGGGGCGTCCCCAGGACATGTTCAGCGACTCGGCGATTTCAATTCAGCCGATCTTCGCCCAGTGGATCCAGAACGCCCACGCTGCAGCAGCCGGAAGCACCGCTCCGAATGCCCTCGCTGGTGTGAGCGAAGTGTTCAACGGCTCTGTTGTGGCCGTCGGCGGCAAGGTCGCCGCGGCTCCCATGCCGCTCGGCACTGCCGACTTCATGGTCCACCACATCCATGCCTTCACGATCCACGTGACGGTGTTGATCCTGCTGAAGGGTGTGCTCTACGCCCGCAGCTCCCGTCTGATTCCAGACAAGGCCAACCTGGGCTTCCGCTTCTCCTGCGACGGCCCCGGTCGCGGTGGCACCTGTCAGGTGTCCGCTTGGGACCACGTGTTCCTGGGTCTGTTCTGGATGTACAACTCCCTGTCGATCGTGATCTTCCACTTCTCATGGAAGATGCAGAGCGACATCTGGGGAACGGTGAACGCCGACGGTTCCGTCGCGCACATCACCAACGGCAACTTTGCCCAGAGCGCCATCACCATCAATGGTTGGCTGCGTGACTACCTGTGGGCTCAGGCCGTTCAGGTGATCAACAGCTACGGCTCGAACACCAGTGCTTACGGAATCATGTTCCTGGGTGCTCACTTCATCTGGGCCTTCAGCCTGATGTTCCTGTTCAGCGGCCGCGGCTACTGGCAGGAGCTGATCGAGTCCATCGTCTGGGCTCACAACAAGCTGAAGGTGGCTCCGGCCATCCAGCCCCGTGCGCTGTCCATCATCCAAGGCCGTGCCGTGGGTGTCGCCCACTATCTGCTGGGCGGAATTGCGACCACGTGGGCCTTCTTCCACGCCCACATTCTTGTGGTCGGCTGACCTCACTGACCTTTCCCTCTAATGGCAACGAAATTTCCTTCGTTCAGCCAGGGTCTGGCTCAGGACCCGACAACCCGTCGTATTTGGTACGGGATCGCCACGGCTCACGACTTCGAGAGCCATGACGGAATGACGGAGGAGCGCCTCTACCAGAAGCTCTTCTCCACCCATTTCGGTCACCTCGCGATCATCGGCCTGTGGGTTTCGGGCAACCTGTTCCACATCGCCTGGCAGGGCAACTTCGAGCAGTGGGTCGCTGACCCCCTGCACGTGCGCCCCATCGCTCACGCAATCTGGGACCCCCACTTCGGTCAAGGTGCCATTGACGCCTTCACTCAAGCGGGTGCGTCCTCACCGGTGAACATCGCCTTCTCCGGTCTGTACCACTGGTGGTACACCATCGGCATGCGCACCAACGCCGAGCTCTATCAGGGTTCCATCTTCATGATGATCCTGTCGGCCTGGGCCCTCTTCGCCGGTTGGTTGCATCTGCAGCCCAAGTTCCGCCCCTCTCTGGCCTGGTTCAAGAACGCTGAATCACGCCTGAACCATCACCTCGCCGTTCTGTTCGGCTTCAGCTCCATCGCCTGGACCGGTCACCTGGTTCACGTTGCGATCCCCGAAGCCCGCGGTCAGCACGTTGGTTGGGACAACTTCCTCAACGTTCTGCCCCACCCCGCCGGTCTTGGACCCTTCTTCACCGGCAACTGGGGTGTGTATGCCGAGAACCCTGATTCCCTGAACCAGGCCTTCGGCAGTGCCGACGGTGCAGGCACTGCGATCCTCACCTTCCTTGGCGGTTTCCATCCTCAGAGCGAAGCTCTGTGGCTCACCGACATCGCCCACCACCACCTGGCCATCGGTTGCATCTTCGTGATCGCCGGCCACATGTACCGGACCAACTTCGGGATCGGTCACTCCATCAAGGAGATCCTCGAGACCCACAACCCACCCAAGGGCACCCCTGGTGACCTCGGCGCCGGCCACAAAGGTCTTTACGACACGATCAACAACAGCCTGCACTTCCAGCTCGGCCTGGCTCTCGCCTCCCTCGGCGTGGTCACCAGCCTGGTGGTGCAGCACATGTACTCGATGCCGTCGTACGCCTTCATCGCGAAGGACTACACGACCCAGGCAGCCCTGTACACCCATCACCAGTACATCGCCATCGCCCTGATGTGCGGTGCCTTTGCCCACGGTGCGATCTTCTTCATCCGTGACTACGACCCCGAAGCCAACAAGGACAACGTCCTGGCTCGGATGCTCGAGCACAAGGAAGCGATCATCAGCCACCTGAGCTGGGTCTCCCTGTTCCTCGGTTTCCACACCCTCGGCCTCTACGTCCACAACGATGTGGTCGTCTCCTTCGGTACCCCCGAGAAGCAGATCCTGGTGGAGCCCGTGTTCGCCCAGTTCGTGCAGGCCGCCTCTGGTAAGGCCATGTACGGCATGGACGTGCTGCTCTCCAATGCCTCCAGTTCCGCCAGCCTCGCTGCGCAGAACATCCCCGGCGAGCACTACTGGCTGGATGCCATCAACGGCAACACCGACGTGTTCCTGCCCATCGGCCCTGGTGACTTCCTGGTCCACCACGCCATCGCTCTGGGTCTGCACACCACCACCCTGATCCTTGTGAAGGGTGCCCTGGATGCTCGCGGCTCCAAGCTGATGCCTGACAAGAAGGACTTCGGCTACTCCTTCCCCTGCGACGGCCCCGGCCGTGGCGGCACCTGCGACATCTCAGCCTGGGACGCCTTCTATCTGGCTGTCTTCTGGGCCCTGAACACCGTGGGTTGGGTCACCTTCTACTGGCACTGGAAGCACCTGGCCATCTGGTCCGGCAACGTGGCTCAGTTCAACGAATCCAGCACCTACCTGATGGGCTGGTTCCGCGACTACCTCTGGCTCAACTCCTCCCAGCTGATCAACGGCTACAACCCGTTCGGCAGCAACAACCTGGCCGTCTGGGCCTGGATGTTCCTGTTCGGTCACCTGGTGTGGGCCACCGGTTTCATGTTCCTGATCTCCTGGCGCGGTTACTGGCAGGAACTGATCGAGACCATCGTCTGGGCGCATCAGCGCAGCCCCATCGCCAACATGATGGGCTGGCGCGACAAGCCTGTGGCTCTCTCGATCGTTCAGGCTCGTGTTGTGGGTCTCGCCCACTTCTCGGTTGGTTACGTGCTCACGTACGCCGCCTTCCTGATCGCCTCCACTTCAGGCAAGTTCGGTTGATTCATATCCGTCCAACCGTCTGATTCACGAGTCGTTCCTCGTATTCACCCCGTCCGGTTTGCCGGGCGGGGTTTTTTGTTGCAGCCACGCTCCATCGGCTGGTGCTGGATAGGTTGTCGACCCTGGTTTTGCTTGCTGGTTGTGACGTCACGCCAATGGAGTCACTTTTTGCTCAACCGCGGCATCTGGCAGGGCAGCTTCGACACGCTGGACCGGAGTCTGGAGTTGAGACGGCGGCAGCCATCGCAACTCACCCTTGCGGGGGACGACGCCCTTGTGGAGCTGGAGTTGCTGTTCTGGCCTGATGCTCTCGATGGCCAACGTCAGGGCGATCCGGTGAAGCGGATCGCTCAGTCCTTCCATCAGGTGGATTCTGAGCTGGGTTTCTTCTCCAGCGGCAGCTTTTCACGGGGTTCCCTGTTCATCTCCTCCTGGTCCAGGCCCTATGCCGAATTCGGATTCCTCTGGCGAGATCGCCGCCATCGCCTGGTGTTGCTCTGGGATGGAAGCGGTCGCTTTGATCACCCGGTTCTGATTCGCGAACACCGTGCCGGTGTCCATGCCCATGAAGCACCTCCCCTGACGGCGGAGCAGCTTCTGGGCGATTGGTGTGGACAGCAGACGTTGCTGGAGCGGGACCGCTCAGCGGTCGATTCTGTCATCACGCCCCATAAACTGCAGATCACCAACGACATGGTGCAAGGCCTGCGCTGGCTCCCTGATGGTGGCGCCTTCCGCGCCCCCGAACAGGTCAGGGCTGGCAGCGGCTTTGCCATCGAGGCCTGGTGGTGTCCCTGTCCTGAGCGGTTGGAGCGTATTCAGCGCTGCTATGACGCGTTCGGCAGTTGGATCGCCAGCCGCAATGTTCTGTTGCAGCGTTAATTGATGAGCGCAAACAAGCTGCTTGTGGGCACGGTTTGCTCCCTTTTCCTAGGAACTGCGCCTCCTGTTGATGCCGATACCGCTCGCGTGCATTGCCATCTGCACGTGAAGTCTCCGGTGATGAAGCGGACCAATAGCGCTGCCAATTGTCAGTTCAGCCAGTCCCAAGGCAACGTTCACGTGGTGATGAACCCTGGTTTGCCTGGTGGACTGCAATTTGTCTTTCCAGCGTCCAAGCAGAACGTCACTTATCAGCGCTTCAATGACGAGGCTGGGATCCAATTCACAACACCAGAGCTCACACTCAAGGTGTTCTGGGCTGATCCCGGGACCCGCCACAGTTTTTAAATCGTTCCCGGCAGGGTTGAACCCAATCGCTCCACGGCTTCCCGCAATCGGTGAAACGCCCTGGGTTGCAGCCGTCGCTGGATGCGCAGCAGCACATGATCAGCGATGCGTTGCATCGCTACCATTTCGCTCGCACTCTCCGGTGCGTACACCGCTTGCGGGCGTTGCAGCAGGGTCTTGTCCTGAACGAACACCTCCTTCCAGCGCCGTCCCCAGACCGCTTCGGCAAAGCGGTTGTTGTTGTCCTTGAAATGCCGTCGCACGACCCTGGCGAGATCCCTGTCGAATCACCAGTAATTGCCATCGTTCCAACGACGGAAGCTCTGCTCCCGCGGAACGATCGCAGAGGAATTCTCGATGACCCGATGGCTGATGCCATGGCGGGCCAGGCGCAGCCCCACTTGGCGTGCCAACCAGGTGGCGCGAGGGCCCGGACTTGCATTGAGGTCCTCTGAACGGCTGGCGGCCCAGTTCAGATCCGGATTGAGATCAAGGGTCCTCAGCAGTTGTCGCAGCGGGTCTTGCTCCGTCTGGCGAAAGGGAATGAAGCGCACATCCAGTCCCCGCTTTCGTTCATTCAGCAGGGCAGAGAAATAACTCCAGAAGTCGAACACATCACTGCGTTTGGCATTGGGCCCCGTGAATGTTCCGCTGGAGGGCAAACGGCCCGCCAACACTTCCTCCACATACTCATTGAATGTTGTTGTGTGATAAAAACGCTTCAGCGTGTAGGCATAACGGGAGTTGATGTAATCGAGCTGTGATCGGATGAAAATCACAACCGTCAGCTCATAGCCGTTCTCCCGGGCTAAACGCCTCAGCTGGCGGAGCGTCGTTCGTTGCGTGAGGCGAGGGGCGAACTGTTCAGCACTCAGCAGCACATCGCCATCGTGACGGGCCATGGCCTCCAGATAGTCACGCCACAGGCTCCAATCCCCTCGCGTGATCGCTTTGATGAGGGGTTTGAAATCAGGAATCTCTGCCAGGGGAAACCGGTACTGAATGTGCTGTTGCTCCAGCAACGCCCGGCTGCGCAGCAGCCTCGATTGGATGTCCGTTGAGGCGGTCTTGTGGGTGCCGGCGTGCAGGATCAACCGACGGCGGACCGCATCCGCAGGAGGTGTTGAGGTCATGCCGGACGCCAGCGTTTCAGCAACAAATACACCGTCGGCACCACAAACAAGGACAGCCAAGAGGAGACCAGCAGGCCGCTGAACACCACCGTGCCAATGCTGATCCGGCTGGCGGAACCGCTGCCCTGGGCCAGCAGCAGCGGTAGAAAGCCGGCCAGGGAGGTGACTGCTGTGAGCAGGATCGGCCGCATTCGGTTCACGGCGGCGCCGAGGATCGCCTCACGCAGGTTCATGCCGGCGTTGAGCCGTTGGTTCGCGAATTCGACAATCAGGATGCCGTTCTTGGCCGCCAGGCTCACCAACACCAGCAGTCCCATCTGTCCGTAGACATCCAGGGGCAGACCGCGCAATTTCAGCCCGATCAGCGCCCCCATCAGGGCAATGGGCACCGTGAGCAAAATGATCAGCGGATCCACAAAGCTTTCGTAGAGCGCCGCCAGCAGCAGATACACCACCACCACCCCGAGGCTGAACAGCACCCAGGTTGAGCGGGCTGCCTTTTGCTCTTCCAGGGCCAGGCCCGTGAAGGTCAGCCCGATGTTGTTGCCCCCCACCGCATCGCCAGCGGCCTTGAGTTGCTGAATCGCCTGACCGCTGCTCACCCCAGGGGCCGGCACCGCCGTGACCGTGATGGCCCGGTTGAGGCCATAGTGGCGAATGCTGTTGGCCCCTTCCGTTCGGGTCAGGGTGGCCACGTTCTCCAAAGAGACCAGCTCTCCGCTGCGGTTGCGCACCATCAAGCCGCTGAGGTCCTCCGGGCCGGCTCGACGCTCTCCGTCCAACTGCAGATAGATGCTGCGGATGCGCCCCCCCTCGTAGGTGTCGTCGATGTAGCGGCCGCCGATGGCCGTGCCGATGTCGCGCAGGGTGGTGTTGAGATCGAGGTCGAGGCCAGCAAGAAGATCCCGATCAAGACTGAGGCGCCAGCGGGGGGAGCTGGCATCGAAGCGGGTGCTCACCCGTTCAAAGCGGTTGCTGGCTTGGGCGGTGTTGATGAAGCGCTGCGCCAGGGCTTCGAACTCCTGCAGGTTGAGCTGCCCGCCGCTGCGGTCCAGCAGTTCCAGCCTCAAGCCGGATTCACTGCTGAAGCCCCGTACGGTTGGTGGGGTCGTGACTACGACACGGGCGTCGCCGATCTGGCTGCGGATGGCGCGGTTCAGTCGTCGTTTGACGGCGTCACTGCTCTGATCACGACCGGAGCGCTGCTCCAGCGGCTGAAGCCGCAGATAGAACGAGCCACGGTCTTCGCCGCTCTGGCCGAAGGATCGGCCGGCGTAGAAGTTGCCCGTGCGTATCAACGGTTCTTCTGCCACCACGGCACGGATGCGGTCCATAACCGCCACCGTGCGTTCCAGGCTGGCCCCTTCCGGCAGGGTGAAGTAGCCGCGGATCTGGCTCTGGTCTTCGTTGGGGATGAAGGCGGTGGGTATCGCCCTCAGCCCAGCGCCGGTGATGAGCAGTCCCGTCAACAGCAGGCCCAGAACCAGCGGTGCGCGCTTTAACCAGCGCTCCAGCAAATTGGCGTAGCGCCGTTGCAGGTCGCTCATGCCTTGCCTGAGCCCTCTGCTCAGGCGCCGCAGCGGACCCGGCAATCGCCCTTCTCCGGAGTCCAGCACCCGGGCACAGGCCATGGGGGTGAAGGAGAGGGCGTTGAGGGTGGAGAACAGAATCGCGCCGCTGATGGCCAGGGCAATCGGTTGATACAGCCGTCCCACGGAGCCGGGGATCAGCAGCACCGGTACGAACACTGCGGCCAGCACAAGGGAGGTGGCCACAACCGCTCCGGCCAGTTCGGCCATGGCGTCTTCCGCCGCAGCTTTTGGGGCATCCCCCCGTTCGATCCGACCGGCGATGTCTTCGCTCACCACGATTGCGTCATCGACGACGATGCCGGTGGCCATCACCATCCCAAACAGAATCAGGCTGTTGAGGTTCGAGCCGCTCAGCTTCACCAGTACCAGGCTCCCCACCAGTGCCACCGGCACGGCAAGACCGGGGATCAGGGCCAGGCGCCAGCGTCCCAGGAACAGCACCAGCACGACAAGCACTAGCAGCACGGCATCACGCAGGGTGGCGATGGTGCGATCGAGGTTGGCCTGCACGTTGTCAGCCACATCCACGATCATCGATGTCTCAACACCGGGCGGGAAGCTGGGCTCCAGTCGCTTCAGTTCTGCTTTGACAGCTCGACTCACCTCCAGGGCATTGGCCCCATCACGCTGATAGAGCCCCACGGCCACGGAGCGCTGCCCCTCGAGATTCATGGCCTGGCTTCCGTAGCTGCGCTGTCCCAGCTCGACGCGACCCACATCCTTGAGTCGAAGCAATCCGCCGTTGTCGAGGCGGCGCAGGATCAGATTCTCGAAATCCTTCTGGGTGAGCAGCCGTCCCTCGGCATCCACCGGCAGGCTGATCAGTTGACCGTCCGGTGCCGGTGAAGCGCCGAGGCTGCCGATGGCAGCCAGAACGTTCTGCTCGGCCAGGGCACGGCTGACATCTGAGATTGTCAGGTTGGCTTGTTCCAACCGATCTGGATCGAGCCAGAGGCGATAGGAAAGGTCACTGCTGCCGAACACCAGAACATCGCCAACCCCAGGTGTGGTGAGCAGCGACTCCCGCAGGGATTGATCCAGCCAACCGGCCAGAAAGGTGGGAACGTACTGATCAGGTGGGTGGCTGAAGCCAAGGATCATCAGCAGGTCATCCGAGGAGCGCCGCACCCTCAGGCCCTGACGGCTCACCGCCTGAGGCAGGCGGCGGGTGGCGAGGTTCACCTCGTTCTGCACCTTGATGGCATTCAGCTCCGGATCGCCTTCGCTGAAACGCAGGCTGATGCTGGCGCCGCCCTGACGGCTGTTGGAGCTGATGCTGTCCAGCCCCTCCAAACCGTTGAGCTGTTGTTCCAGGACGGCGGTGACGCTCTGCTCCACCACCTCCGGCGACGCGGCGGGAAAGGTGGCCCCAACGCTGACCCGGGTCGGTGCCAACTGCGGCAGGTCTTCAAGTCCCAATCCGGTGAGGGCCACCAGGCCGGCCAGCAGGATCAGCAGGCTGCAGACAATCGTGAAGACCGGTCGGCGCAGAAACGGCTGGGAGAGCGACCGCACCGGGACGATTTGGAATGACTTGAATACTGACAGTCAAAAACCCCCGGCTGCTCCAACAAGGGATAGCCGGGGGTCAGCGTTGGGACTGGACGGGATAGTCCCTAAAGATCATGAGCTGGGGAGCTTGGCCTGATCAGCCGACGCTCCAGACTCCTGCTGCGATTTTGAACAGGTCTTGAACGTGAACCGTATTGCAGAGGAACCAGGCGAACACGGCGCCGCCGCAACCACCCAGCCAGAAACCACTGGTGAAATCGGCCCAGCCGGTGCGGGTGAACAGATCAGCTGGTGGGTTCTCGACAGTGGCGTCGGCGGGGGGGATGTTGGGCTGCTTGCCGGGCTGGTTGTACAGCAGCAACAGCAGGCTGAGGATGTGAACCGCGCCGATGGCGGCCAGCAGACCTGCGGTCTGCTGATACTCAGTGGCACGCAAGGGGCCGCAGATGGTGAAGGGGCCGTACAGCAGATAGCCGAAGGCAGCGCCGGTCTCCAGCCCACGGAAGTTGGGGGAGATGCCGGGGCGGTACAGGGGCAGGTTGTTGATCAGGCCCTTGATGAAATAGCCGCTGTTGACCGGGGTGGCGAGGTTGCCGA
Source organism: Synechococcus sp. A15-24 (assembly GCF_014280195.1). Lineage (NCBI taxonomy): Bacteria > Bacillati > Cyanobacteriota > Cyanophyceae > Synechococcales > Synechococcaceae > Synechococcus > Synechococcus sp. A15-24. The sequence continues at coordinate 1,876,970 of NZ_CP047960.1, read as the reverse complement.
CGCAGGGGTCAGAGACGGGAGTGACGGTCATGGAAGTCGAATGCTGAGGGGTGGAAACGATCCGCAATCCGCGGTCACTCGGCGGCGGTGATCACTCGACCGACGAGGACGATGAACACTGCAGGGAAAACGATTCCGGTAATGGGCACGAAAATCGCAGGCAGCCAGGCAGCAGCGAAATCTCCAGTCATGTCGAGGCCAAAAGCTTCGCAGCTATCGTATAGATCACTGATCTGACGGTCTCTTTCGGGCCGCAACGGCGACATAAAAGTTCAATCCGCATGCAGAACGTTCTCGTCCCCGGTGCTGTCGTTCTTCTGACGGTGGTGCTCTGGTTACGCCGCAAGCCGGCCAAGGCCATGCTCAGCAGCACGGATACCAGCAGCGTGGCTCAGTTGAACCGGGCCCAATTGGAGCTGGTGATCGAACCGTCCAGTCCAGACACCGCTGTAGAAGATCCTCTGGCTGATTGGACAGCTCCCCAAACGGAGCAGGGCCGTCTGGCGTTGCAGCAGCGGCTGCGCCAGCGCATGGCATCAGGGCCGGAGCAACGGCTTGATGCTGTGCGGGAGGCGGCACTTTGGGGACACCGTTCCGTTCTGCCGTTGCTGAAGCGTGCCCTCAGGGACAGCGATGCTCGGGTGGTGGAAGCTGCAGCGGAGGCGATGGAGCCGTTTCGCGGAGCGCCGCGCCGCGAAACGGCTCAGACGGTGCGGTCGCCGCGCAATGTTTCGCGGATGCGATAGATCGGGCGCCCCTGACTTTCGTGATACGTGCGGATCAGCAGCTCTCCGAGCAGTCCGAAACAGAACAGCTGAATCCCCGCTAACCCCAGCACCACCGCCAGGGTGAGCAGCGGGCGGTTGCCGATGTCTCCACCCATCAGCTTCACCACCAAGAGGTAAGTGCTGGCGAGCAGGCTGCCGAGCATGGCGATAAGCCCCCCGAATCCGAAGACGTACATCGGCCGGGTGAGGAAGCGCTTCATAAACCACACCGTCAGCAGGTCCATCAGCACCCGGAACGTGCGGTCGATGCCGTATTTGCTGCTGCCGTACTGGCGGGCCCGGTGGTTCACCTTCACCTCGGTGATGCGTGCTCCCTCGATGAAGGCCAGTGCAGGCAGGAAGCGGTGCAGTTCGCCGTAGAGGCGCATGTCTGAAAGCACCTCGCGCCGGTAGGCCTTGAGGGAGCAGCCGTAGTCGTGCAGCTTCACGCCGGTGACGCGTCCGATCAGGCGGTTGGCGATGCGAGAGGGCAATTTGCGTTGCAGGGCGGCGTCCTGGCGCTGATGGCGCCAGCCGCTCACCAGGTCGTAGCCCTCCCGCAGCTTGGCCAGCAGCATGGGAATGTCGGCGGGGTCGTTCTGCAGGTCGCCATCGAGGCTGACGATGACGTCGCCCTGGGCTACATCAAACCCGGCGGCCATCGCTGCGGTCTGGCCGTAGTTCTTGCGCAGCAGCACTGCGACTAGTTCGGGGACCTGATGGCTGAGCTGCTCCAAGACCTCGGCTGTGCGGTCGCTGGACCCGTCGTTGACCAGCACCAGTTCGAAGCGTTCGCCAATGGGGCGCAGGGCCTGAAGCAACTGCTCCACCAGATACGGCAGGCTTTCCTCTTCGTTGTAGAGGGGCACCACCACGGACAGGTCCAGGGGTGTGCTCATGCCGGAGTTTCTGCTGATCGATGCAACTTAAGCCGACCAGTCCCGCCGCCTAGCTCAGTGAGGCTCCGTCGTGGCAACGGATCACGCGCCCCGCTCCTCTCAGCTCGCTCCGATAGTGACTGGCGACGGGATGACGATCCGAAAGGTGAAGGCTGTCGACGCCGATTCCGTTGCGACCATGCTCCCGGCCTGAACTGTGGCGGTAGCGGCCACCGCCCAAATGGATCCCGACATGGGTACAACGCCGCGGAGAGCCGAAGAAGATCAGATCCCCCGGACGTAACAGATCCAGCGCGCCGACCGCGACGGCGACGGGTTGGCAGAAACGCTCCTGCTGATACGCGTCCCGTGGGATCCAGATGCCCTGGCTGGCAAAGGCCAGCTGCATCAGGCCTGAGCAATCCATGTTCGGTTCGGTGGTGCCGCCCCAGAGGTAGTGGTTGGGCTGCTGTTCGGCGTGCTCGCTCCAGGCCAGGACCGCCGGCAGTCGCCGCTGGATCTCCGTTGCTGGCAGCAAGGTTGGTTTCCAGTCAGGCAGTTGCTTCGCGCGCCCGATGAGGGCCTCGAGATCCATCCAGCAGCGGTAGCCGTCCTCCAGCAGCTGCACCAACAGTCGATCGCCGCTCCGTTGCAGCAATCGGATGGTGCGACCAGAGCGCCCCTGGGTGGTGAGGCTGTCGCCCGTGGAGCGCCCGTAGCCATTGACGTCGCTCAGCAGGGTCCACTGGGTTCCCAGCTGCACCAGGTCGGGAGCCAGCAGGGTGTTTAACGTCGCCATGACCCGTCGCTGTCGCCATGGCGTTCTACCGCCCCGATCCCGCCATGGCGTCCCATCTCGAATCGGTGCTCGACCAGCTGGATGCTGCGGGGCGTCCTGGGTTGCGCAACAGCCTGTCCATCACGTGGGTGCGCTACAGCGACGTCAGCCCTCAGGCGGGTCAGGGCCTTGGTGCTGGCTGGAATCAGGAGCGCTGCGTCTATCCCGCCAGCGTGGTGAAGCTGATTTATGCGGTGGCGGTCGAGCGCTGGCAGCAGCGGGACATGATCCCTGACAGCGACGAACTCCAGCGCGCCATGCGGGACATGATCGCGGACTCGAGCAATGACGCCACGGGATTGGTGGTGGATCTGCTCACCGGCACCACCAGCGGCTCGGAGCTGCATGGGGAACGTTGGGAGCAGTGGCAGCGCCAGCGACGACTGGTGAATGACTGGTTGGCCAGCTTGGAATGGTCGGAGCTCGATGGCGTCAACTGTTGCCAGAAAACCTGGGGAGACGGCCCCTATGGCAGGGAGAAGCATTTCTATGGCGCCGACAATGGCAACCGCAATGCCTTGAGCACGGCCGCCACGGCTCGGATGTTGGAGGCGGTGATGACCGGCGCTGTTGTCTCACCCCCCGCCTGCCGGCGGTTGCGGGACCTGTTCAGTCGTTCACTTGTCCCGGATCAGCGTCGGGCCGATCCGGAGAACCAGGTGGATGGATTTCTTGGGGAAGGGCTACCTGCAGCGAGTCGCCTCTGGAGCAAGGCGGGTTGGATGAGTCAGGCCCGGCATGACGCCGCTTGGTGGCAGGTCTCCGATGCTCCCCCAACGATGGTTGTGGCCTTTGGCAGCGGCAGCGATCGCGCCCAGGACGACCAGCTCCTGCCGGAGTTGGCACGGGCGTTGTGCGATTTCACCCCTCCAGAAGAGAGCTGAAACCGTGTATCTGAACCGGAACGGAGAGGGAGGGATTCGAACCCTCGACAGAAGTTGCCTCCTGTAACTCCTTAGCAGGGAGCCGCTTTCAACCACTCAGCCACCTCTCCAGTGGCCACACAAGAGTACCAAGCGTTGGACGGTCGGTCAGATCTCGACCCGCGGCAGGCGGTGCTTAAAACCACAGAGAATTTCCCAGGGGATGGAGCCGCAGCGAGTGCTCCAGTCCTGAGGACTGATGCGGTCACCTCCGTCCTCCCCCAGCAGCGTGACACTGTCACCCACCGTCAGGTCCTCGACATCTGTGGCGTCGACGATGATCTGGTCCATGGTGATGTTGCCCACCTGCGGCAGCCGGCGACCACGATGCAGGACGTCGATGCGGCCGCTGAGGGCGCGGACCACGCCGTCGGCATATCCAATGGCGATCACTGCCAGGCGCGACGGACGGCTGGTGACAAACCGATGGCCGTAGCTGACGCCGCTACCGCTCGGCACCTCCCGGATCAGGCTGACGCGTGCCTTCACCGCCAAGGCGGGCTGCAGAGCCAGATCCTGGCCGAGGTGTTCTGCTGGGGATTGTCCGTAAAGGGCGAGACCAACGCGCACCATGTCCAGATGGAAGCGGGGATCCTGCAGGGTGCCGGCGGAATTGGCCAGATGACAGCACAGGCCGCGGCCCCCATCCGGCAGGGCTTCAATGACGGATCCAAAGCGCTGCAGCTGCACGTGGGTGAACTGGTCCTCAGGCTCATCTGCACAGGCGAGATGGCTGTAGAGCCCCACCAGGTCCAGCTGCGGCAGGGCGCGGATGGACTGCACCAGCTGGGCGCCCTCCTGCCATTCGCTACCAAGCCTGGCCATCCCTGTATCGAGTTTCAGCTGCACAGGAAAGCGCTCGGTTCCTCGCCAAGCAGCCACCGCCGCGGCCGTGTTCGCTTCATCCAGGCTGCTCAGGGTCGGCATCAGCCGCCGCTCCAGGCAGTGGCGGAGATCCTCCGAGTTGGGCAAGGCGCTGAGGATCAGCACCGGCGCCTCGATGCCTGCATCCCGCAGTTCCAGGCCTTCCTGAAGGGTGGCCACGCCAAGGCTGGATGCCCCGCCACGTAGGGCGGCCGTTGCCACGGTCACGGCGCCGTGGCCATAGCCGTCGGCTTTCACCACGGCCATCAGCTGGCAGCCGGGGGCAAGTCGACGGCACAGCAGTCGGCAGTTGGCCTCAATGGCCGTGGGGGAGACCTCCACCCAGGCGCGCTGGCGTGGACTTAGCTCCGACATGGGGCTTTGGTGCTCAGCGTTACCAAGGGGGGCTTGGTGGAATCGATAGCATGGCCTGTATTCAGGGAGCTGGCATGGGCCAGGTTCTCGTTCTCAATGCGTCCTACGAGCCGCTGAACATCACCACCTGGCGCCGCGCCATGGTGATGATGCTCAAGGGCAAGGCTGAGAGTCTCGAGCAGGATTCCACCCGAGAGATCCGGCGTGGTACCCACCTCCCGACGGTCATTCGTTTGCGCCAGTTCGTCCGGGTGCCCTTTCGGCAGTTGCCTCTGACCCGACGCAACCTGTTCCATCGCGATAACCACAGCTGTCAGTACTGCGGCTGCCGCAACGAACCGCTGTCAATCGACCATGTGGTGCCTCGCAGCCGCGGTGGTGTTGACACATGGGAAAACGTGACCACCGCCTGTCTGAGCTGCAATGTGCGCAAGGGCAATCGCACCCCGAAGGAGGCGGACATGCCGCTGATGCGGGTGCCGCGGCGTCCTTTGAGCAGCCTCAGTTTTGAAGCCACCCGCCAGATCCATTCCGGCCGTCACAGCGAATGGGCTAAGTACGTGATCGGAGCCTGAGCTGCACGTCAGTCCTCGTTCTGTTGGCTGAGGGCCTCTAGTTTCTGCCGCTGCTCTTCTGCGATGCAGGCGCCGATCAGATCCTCAAGCTGGCCATCCAGCACCGGATCCAGTGAAAAGTTTCTGCCCAGCCGGTGATCGGTGGTGCGGTTGTCTTTGTAGTTGTAGGTGCGGATTTTTTCGCTGCGATCACCGCTGCCCACCTGGGCGCGTCGGTCGCTGCTTTCCCGGGCCGCCGCCTCCCGTTGCTCCTGTTCCAGGAGTTTCGCTCGCAGGATTTCCAGAGCCCGTTCCCGGTTCTGCAGCTGAGAGCGCTCCTGGGTGCAGAACACACGGATGCCGCTGGGTTTGTGCAGCAGGTCCACGGCGGTTTCCACCTTGTTGACGTTCTGACCACCGGCGCCACCAGAACGGGCGGTGCTGATCTCCAGATCCTTGGGATCCAGCTGCACCTCCACCGCATCGGCTTCCGGCATCACGGCCACCGTGGCTGTGGAGGTGTGGACCCGACCCTGGGATTCGGTGGCGGGAACCCGCTGCACCCGATGCACACCGGCTTCGAACTTGAGCTGACTGAACACGCTGTCGCCTTTCACCGACAGGATCAGTTCCCGGAACCCCCCCAGATCGGCTTCATTGCTGCTGATGGGTTGCACGTTCCAGCCGAGCTTCTGGCTGTAGCGCTCGTACATGCGCGCCAGATCGCCGGCCCAGATGCAGGCTTCATCGCCACCGGCCCCGGCTCTGATCTCCAACATGACGCTGCGTTCATCGCGGGGGTCGCGGGGCAGCAGGGCCACCGTGAGTTTTTCGGTGAGCTCGGCGTGGCGTTGATTGAGGCTGGCTAAATCCTCTTGGGCCAGCTCCTCCATCGCGGCATCGCCGCGGCTTTCCTTCAGCAGCTCGCGAGATTGTTGCTGTTCCTCTTCAAGACCCTGCAGCTCTTCGAAGTCGAGCACCAATGGCTCGAGCCGTGCCCGTTCACGGGCGATTTTTTCCAGCCGAGTGGGATCCGCAGCCACATCGGGATCAGCCAGCTGCCGCTCGAGGTTGCGGAAGCTGGCTGTGGCGGCCTCAAGCCGCGCGACAAGGGTCGAGGCGTCCATGCCCCGCGCCTACGTCAGGATTTGGCGTCCGCCTTGGCCTCGGCCTTGGCTTTGTCGCCGGACTTCTTCTTGCCCATGCCGTACTTCTTCATGAAGCGATCTACGCGACCCTCGGTGTCGAGAATCTTCTGGGTTCCGGTGAAGAAGGGGTGGTTTCCACTCCAGACATCGACGTGGATCTCCGGCTGGGTGGAGCCGGTGGTCATCACGACTTCGCCGTTGCAGATCACCTTGGCGTCGGGATACCAGGTGGGGTGAATATCGGGCTTGGGCATGGGATGAAAATCAGCGCTTGGAGAACTGAGGAGCCTTACGAGCTTTCTTGAGACCGTACTTGCGGCGTTCCTTGGCGCGCGGGTCGCGGCTCAGATGGCCTTCGGTCTTGAGAGGCTTGCGGTTATCAGCCGACAACTCACACAGAGCGCGAGCTGCGCCTTGCTTGATGGCTCCGGACTGACCGGTGAGTCCGCCGCCTTGGACATTCACCAGGATGTCGTACTCCGCGCCAAGACCAAGGGTCTCGAGGGGAGCTTTCACCGCTGCGATGTAGGCGGGGTTGTAGTTCAGATAGTTGTCACCGGGACGACCGTTGATGGTGATCGTGCCGTTGCCGGGGACGAGGCGCACACGGGCGACGGAGGTCTTGCGGCGACCAGTGCCCCAGTAGACGACGGAATTGCTGCTCATTGTGCGGATGCAGAGGGGTTGAGCTGAAGAGGCTGAGGCTTCTGGGCGGCATGAGGATGCTCGCTGCCTTTGTACACCTTGAGCTTGCGGAACATCTGACGGCCCAGGGCGTTGTGGGGAAGCATGCCTTTGATCGCCTTTTCAACGATCCGCTCGGGGATGCGGTCCTGCAGCGCTTCGAAGGTTTCGGTCTTCATGCCGCCGGGGCGACCGGAGTGACGGCGATACAGCTTCTGGGTGGCCTTGCTGCCGCTCACCCGGATCTTTTCGGCATTCACCACCACGACGAAATCGCCGGTGTCCAGGTGGGGGGTGAAGCTCGGGTTGTTCTTGCCGCGCAGAACAGCGGCAACCTCGGTGGCCAGGCGCCCGAGAGTCTTGTTCTCAGCGTCCACCAGATACCACTGGCGTTCGAGAGAATCAATTTGAGGAAGGGAGGTCTTGTTCATCGCGCCGGCATGCCGGTTCGGAATTGCTCAGCCGAGATGGCCAAGCTGGTCAGGGATGGTCTGGTCCAGAGGAGGACCTGACGGGAGCTCAAAGATCGAGCTTACTCTTTGACAGGACCCTTCTCCCAATGAGAAGAGCTGCATTCAGAGTTCAGATCCGCTTGCTTCCGGCAGAGGCGGAGGATCCGGTGGGGGATCACTCTCCGCCAGAAAAAACAACGGTTGACAATTGTACCAGCCAGCTCTGGTGAAGATCTCCTGCTCATAGCCAGCCCTGAGCAGACATAGCCCATGGCCTGGAGCTGCTTCACGGACCTCGTGGCGTCGTCGTTGACGCCAGCGCTGCTCGAAATCCCCGACGGATAGACGGTGTTCGCCTACCGCCACCAGCTGAGCCATCAGCAGGCGAACCATGCCGTAAAGGAAACCACTGGCCTGGATCTCAACCCGCACCATGTCGCCCTGGCGCACCAGCTCCACCTCCTGAACCGTGGTTCTGGCATGGGCCCGACGGCTTCCGGCCCGCATGAAAGCACTGAAGTCGTGAAGCCCGAGCATGCCGTTGAGGGCATCCCGCATGCGGGACTCATCCAGCCGGAGTTGGTAGCGGTGCCAGCTCCAGGGGGCGAGGAACAGGTTGGGTCGCCGCCCGTTGTGAATGGTGTAGCGATAGCGCCGGTAGGTGGCCGAGTAGCAGGCATGCCAATCCTTGGGCCGCAGCACTGACTCCCTCACCCGGATCGTGGATGGCAGCCGTCCGTTCAGGGCCAGTGCCCATTTGGCGGGGGGGATCCTGTCCCCACAGTCGAAATGCACCACCTGGCCGGCTGCGTGGACGCCGGCATCGGTTCGTCCCGCGGCGAAGGTCTGGATCGGGCGGTATGGATCCAGCTGCTCGATCGCCGTCTCCAGCTGGGCCTGCACACTGTGGCCGTTGCGTTGACGCTGCCACCCGCAAAAGGCGGAACCCTCGTACTGCAGGCTGAGGGCGATCCGGCAAGGGACCGAGGACTCAGGGGCTGCAGACGAGGGTTCGGAGCTCAAACGTCAGAACTGACGCAGGGGATAGAAATCAGACCAGTTCGATGATCGCCATCTCGGCGTTGTCACCACGACGGGGGACGGTGCGGGTAATGCGGGTATAACCACCCTTGCGGTCGCTGTAGCGGTCGGGGGCCTTGTCGAACAGGGCGTGCACCAACTGCTTGTCATAGATGTAGCCAAGGGCGCGACGACGGGACGCGAGGCTGCCGTCCTTGGCGAGGGTGATCATCCGCTCAGCCTCGTCACGCAGGGCCTTGGCACGGGCCTTGGTGGTGGTCACCCGACCTTCTCGAATCAGCTGGGTTGTCAGTGCGCGCAGCATCGCCTTGCGCTGGTCAGCGGGGCGACCCAGCTGGGGAACTCGGCATTGGTGACGCATGGTTCTGTCGGAGACGGATGTCGGGAAAGTTGTTAGGCAGGCCGATCTCAGGCAGAGGTGCGGCTCTGGGGGATGGAGATGCCGATGCGTTCGAGGGCTTCGATCACCTCGTCGGCTGATTTGGAGCCGAAGTTTTTGATCTCCAGCAGGTCCTCGTAGCTGAAACCCATCAGGTCGGACACGGAGTTGACTTGGGCACGCTTGAGGCAGTTGTAAGCCCGCACGGAGAGGTTGAGTTCCTCCAGCGGGATCTGAGCTTCTGCAGAAGGCTCGGGTTCGATCCCCGGCTCCTCCACGAGGGTCACCGTGGCGAGAGGTTGGAACAACTCGATCAGGTAGTTGGCTGATTGAGCCAGAGCGTCATCGGGGGTGATGGAGCCGTCCGTGACAATCTCCATGCGCAGACGCTCTCGGGCGGATCCACCCTCGGCAACGGCGGTTTCATCGATGGTGAAATTCACCCGGATCACCGGCATGAATACCGCATCGATCTGAAGCAGGTCGATGGCGCTGATGTCCTCGCTGTGGCGATCCACCGGTCGGTAGCCCACGCCGCGTTCCACGTGGACCTCAAGCTCGAGGCTGTAACCGTCGGCCACGGTGGCGATGGGACGGTTGCCGTCCACCACATCCACCTGGGAGGAGAACTGCAGATCGTTGGCGGTCACTTCAGCGGGACCAGCCACCACAAGACGACCGATCTCCAGCTCAGACGACCGGCTGTTGACGGAGAGCTCCTTGCAGTTGAGAAGTATGTCGAGAACGTCCTCACGCACACCGGGGACGGTGGCGTACTCGTGGTTGACACCAGCGATCCGAATGGCGGTGACGGCACTGCCTTCGAGGCCGCCCATCAGGACACGTCGCAGGGCGTTGCCCAGGGTGGTCGCCTGACCCCGCTCAAGGGGACCGATGAGGAACACCCCACTTTGGGAGCGATCCTCTTCCACCTGATGCTCGATGCGGTCAATCTGGTATTGCAGCACGGTCTGATGCGGGGTAGGGGGCGTAAACCGGGAAATGATGCGATTCAGACGCGACGGCGCTTGGGCCGCCGGCAACCGTTGTGGGGCAGCGGAGTGACGTCTCTGATCAGGGTGATCTCAAGACCAGCCACCTGCAAGGCTCGAATTGCGGTCTCACGACCGGATCCAGGCCCCTTCACCAGCACCTCGATCTGGCGCATGCCTTGATCAAGTGCTCGACGTGCCGCTGCTTCTGCCGCCGTCTGGGCAGCGAAGGGTGTGCCTTTGCGGGCACCCTTGAAGCCGCTGGCACCAGCGGATGACCAGGAGATGACTTCGCCAGACGTGTCGGTGATCGACACGATCGTGTTGTTGAAGGTGCTTTGGATGTGGGCAACGCCGTTCGGGACGTTGCGTTTGGCCTTCTTGGGGCCTGTTTTCTTGGCGGGTTTGGCCATGGGCCGGGAACGGTCGTGTAAAGGACGAGGGGGGGCTTACTTCTTCTTGCCGGCCACTGTCTTGCGCGCGCCACGACGGGTGCGGGCATTGGTCCGTGTGCGCTGGCCACGCACAGGCAGGCTCATGCGATGACGACGTCCGCGCACGCAGCCGATGTCCTGCAGACGCTTCAGGGCCATGCCCTCCTGCCGGCGCAGATCGCCCTCGAGGGTGAACTCGTCGGCGGCGTTGCGCAGTTTCTGAAGGTCACCGTCCTCAAGATCCTTGACCCGGACGTCGGGGTTCACACCGGTCTGAGCCAGGATGGTGCGAGCCCGTGTCGGGCCGACTCCATAGATGTAAGTGAGGGACACTTCAATCCGCTTGTCGCGGGGAATGTCAACGCCGGCGATCCGTGCCACGAAGATTCAAATGAGAGGGACAAAGGCCTCCATTGCAGTGGAGGCGGTGATTGATGCAGTGCAGGCCGGAAGCAGGGATTCGAAGATCCGTTCAGGTCTGACGTGGGCTGGTTGTCAGCCCTGGCGCTGCTTGTGCTTCGGGTTGGTGCAGATCACCATGACCCGGCCGTGGCGACGGATCACCCGGCACTTGTCGCACATTTTCTTGACTGAAGCGCGCACCTTCATGAGGCGTGGCTCTCCAAATTTCCAAACAGCAATCCTACCACGCGGGTCAACTCAGCACATTGGTAATCCGCTCGGTGATCTCCTCCACGGAGCCGTTCGCTTCAACCGACACCAGCAGGCCTTTGTCCCGATAGAAGCTGATCAGGGGTGAGGTCTTCTCTCGGTAGACCTCCAGGCGATTGCGGATGACCGCTTCATTGTCGTCGTCGCGGCCACGGGCGAGCAGACGCTCGATCAGCACGGCATCGTCCAGCTCAAGCAGCACCACGGCTTCAATCGGTTGCTTGAGTTCGTCGAGCAGCGGTTCGAGGGCATCGGCCTGAGGCACGGTGCGGGGAAACCCGTCCAGGAGCCAGCCTCCGCTGGACAATCCCTTCAACTGGCTTTCCACGATCGCAAGCACCAGGGCATCGCTGACCAGTTCCCCACGGTTCATCACCGCTTCGGCCTCCTGGCCCAGGGCTGTGCCGGCTACGACCTCCGATCGCAACAAATCACCGGTGGAGAGATGGCTCATGCCGTTGGCGTTGCACAGGCGTGCTGCCTGGGTGCCCTTTCCTGCTCCAGGGGGGCCAAGGAAGAGGAGACGGGATTTCATTGGTGTGTGCGAATAGAGAGCGAAAAAGGAAACAGGGGCTTGCCGCCTCTGTTGATCACTGACGCACCAGCCCTTCGTAGCGCTGGGAGATCACGTAGGTCTGCACCTGTTTGGCGGTGTCGATGGCCACACCCACGAGGATCAGCAATGAGGTGGCACCCAGGCCCTGGAAGGTCTGCACATTGGTGGCGCGCTCCACCGCTGCGGGGATGATTGCGACGCTTCCCAAGAACAGGCCGCCCAGGAGGGTGAGCCGATTCTGAACACCGGACAAATAGGTGGCAGTGGCACTGCCAGGACGCACCCCAGGGATCGCAACGCCGCCCTTTTTCAAATTGGAGGCGATATCGGTCGGGTTCACCGTCAGTGATGCGTAGAAATAAGCGAATCCGAGGATTAAGGCGAAGAAGGCCAAGGCATAGGGCCATGGGTTGGCGGCGCCTGGGTTCAGCAGGCTGGCTCCCCGGATCAACCACTCGTTCTTGGTGAAATTGGCAATCGTGACGGGGAGGAAGATCACCGCTGAAGCGAAAATGATTGGCATGACGCCGCCGGCATTGAGCTTCAACGGCAGATAGCTCTGACGGGTTGGCAGAACCCCGACACCGGCACCCCCGACCTGGCGTTTGGCACTGACGATGGGGATGCGACGTGCACCCTCCTGCACAAAGATGATGCCAACAATGGTGACAAGGAAGACCAGCACCAGCACGACGATGCCCAGAACGGTGTTGCGGTCACCGGTCTGAGCCGCCTCGATCGTGGCGCCAAGGGTGCGGGGCAGCGTTCCCACAATGTTTAAGAAGATCACCAGCGATGCCCCCTGGCCGATGCCCCGTTCGGTGATCACCTCGCTCAGCCACATCACCACCATTGATCCGGTGACCAGACACAGCGCGGTCTGGACCACGAACACCACCTCGCTGATTCCTTCCAGGGCGTACTGGCGCAGGATCATGGCGAAGACGACGCTCTGGATCAGGCCCCAGCCCAGGGCGACGTAGCGCGTGATCTGGGCAATCTTGCGCCGACCGGCTTCCCCCTCGTTCTTCTGCAGATCCTCCAGCTGTGGCAGGGATGCCGTCAGGAGCTGCAGGATGATCGAGGCGTTGATGAACGGAAGGATTCCAAGCGCGAAAACGCCGAGGGTCGAGATTCCCCCGCCGGTGAAGATGTCGAGGAAACCCAGCAGGGAGCCGCCCTGCTCGATGAAGCTGGCAAAGGCCTCGCGGTCGATCCCTGGGATGGGGATGTAGATGCCGAGACGCACCAGCAGTAACAGGCTCAGGGTGGTGAGCACTCGATTGCGCAGGCCCGAGTTGCCGATCAGCTGGCTGATGACTTCGGCGGCGTTGGGATTGCGGCCCCGACTGACGAGCATGGACAGGAAGAATGGGGTGGGCTGAATGCAGCAAAGCCGCCCGTGGATTGACATCCAGCGGACGGCTCAGACCTTAGGGCTGACGGACGGTGAACCCGGCCGGATCAGTCGAGGGTTTCGCAGCTGCCGCCGGCGGCTTCGATTTTGGTGCGGGCTGATGCGGTGAAGGCAGCGGCCTGAACAGTCAGCTTCTTGGCCGTCAGATCACCGTTGCCGAGAATCTTCAGGGGATGCTTCGGACTGGTGACAACCCCATCTTTGACGAGGGAGTCCAGGTTCACTGTGCTGCCGTCCTTGAGGCTGTTGAGAGCCGAGACGTTGAGCACTGTGAAGTGCTTGGGGTTGACCAGGGGGAAGTGCTTGAGCTTCGGCACCCGGCGGTAGAGCGGCATCTGGCCACCTTCAAAACCTGGGCGGGTGGGACGGCCGGAGCGGGATTTCTGGCCACGCATGCCGAAGCCGCAGCTGGCGCCCTGGCCGGCGGCGATGCCGCGGCCCTTGCGCAATTTGCGGCGACGGGCGCCCTTGTTGGCTTTGAGGGATTCGAGTCGGAGAGTCGTCATCGCGAATCAGGAGTAGATCTGTTCGAGGGAGATTCCCCGTTCCTTGGCCGTCTCCTTGTGGGTGCGGAGAAGCGACAGGGCCACCATGGCAGCCCGGGCGTTGTTGAGGGGGGTCTTGCTGCCCAGACGCTTGGCCAGGACATTCTTGATGCCGGCCAGCTCGAGCACGGTGCGGATCGAGCCGCCCGCAATCACACCGGTACCGGGGGCGGCGGGACGGATCAGCACGCTGGCGGCACCGTCACGGCCATTGGAGAGGGTCGGGATCGAGTTGTGACGGGTGAGCGGCACCTTGACCAGGTGCTTCTTGCCATCGGCGACGCCCTTGCGGACAGCACCGATCACATCACCGGCCTTGCCGACACCGACGCCGACTTGTCCTTTCTCGTTGCCGACAACGACGATGGCCCGGAAGCTCATCTTCTTGCCGCCCTTGACGGTCTTGGAGACGCGGCGGATCTGCACCACGCGCTCCTGCCATTCGGAGTCGCGCTCTTGATTGCGTCGATCACCGCGGCGTCCGCCGCGGCGGTCACCACGTTCACCACGGCCACCGCCGCGACGCTGTTCCTGTTGCTGGCCCTCCGCGGCTGCGGGGACATCGGCGGCGCCTGGCACCGCGTTGGGGTTGGACTGGGGGGAGGAATCTGTCATGGGTAAGCAGGAATCAGAACTGAAGGCCCGCTTCCCGGGCGGCATCGGCTAAGGCCTTGATCCGGCCGTGGTACAGGTTGCCGCCACGGTCGAAGACCACGCTTTGGATCCCCTTGGCGATGGCGCGCTTGGCGACCAGTTCGCCAACGGCGACGGATGCATCACAGCTGCCGCCGTTGGCATCAAGGCCAGCACGCAGCTCTTTGTCAACGGTCGAGGCCGAGCACAGGGTGCTCTGAGCGTCGTCGTCGATGACCTGGACGTAGATGTGATTGTTGGAGCGGAACACCGCCAGCCGCGGACGGTCGGAGGTGCCGGTGAGGTGGCGACGCAGGCGCCGGTGGCGTTTCTGCGTCTGCTGTTTGCGGGACAGTTTGGACATGGTGGGTAAGGGAGAGGAACGTCAGGACAAGGCTTATTTCTTGCCGGACTTGCCCGCCTTGCGCATGATGCGCTCGCCTTCGTACTTGATGCCCTTGCCCTTGTAGGGCTCGGGCGGGCGGATGGCGCGGACTTTGGCGGCCTCGTTGCCCACCAGTTCCTTGTCGATTCCGGAGACGATCACCTTGGTGTTGTTTTCCACCTTGAAGGTGATGCCCTCAGGTGGCTCCATTTCAACGGGGTGGCTGTAGCCGGCGCTGACCACGAGGGTCTTGCCTTTGACCTGGGCCCTCGAACCCACGCCCACGATTTCGAGGCTCTTGCTGTAGCCGTTGTTGACGCCCTCGATCATGTTGGCGACGAGGGTGCGGCACAGGCCGTGGCGTTCACGGGAGAAGCGCTTGCTGGTGGATGGAGCCACCACGATGCAGTTGTTGTCTTGGCTGACGCTGACGCCATCAGGAAGGGTGCGTTCCAGTTCGCCCTTCGGTCCCTTGACCTTCACGGTGAGGCCGTCGAGGGAGACGGTCACCTTGTCGGGTACGGGAACAGGATTTTTGCCGATGCGTGACATGGTTGAGCTCCGGATCAGTAGACGTAACAGAGCACCTCGCCCCCGACGCCCTCGCGGCGGGCATCGCGATCACTCATCACACCTTTGGAGGTGGAGATGATCGCAACGCCAAGACCGCCGAGGACCTTGGGCAGGCCACGGGTGTTCTTGTAGATGCGCAGACCTGGCTTGCTCACCCGCTGCATGGAGCGGATGGTGGGCAGCCGGTGCTTGCCGCTGTACTTGAGGGAGAGCACCAGTTCGGTGCGCACGCCTTCGCCCTGTTCGCTGATCTCGGAGATGAAGCCCTCCTGCTGCAGCACCTTGGCGATGCTGCGGGTCATGCGGGATGCAGGGATCTTGGTGGTCTCGTGACGCTTCTCACTCGCATTGCGAATGCGGGTGAGCATGTCGGAAATTGGGTCGTGGTTGGCCATAGGTGTCGACGGGGAGGGCTCAGTTGCTCTGGAACGGCATTCCCATCTCGCGGAGGAGGGCCCGGCCCTCTTCGTCTGAACGGGCGGTGGTCACGATGGTGATGTCCATGCCACGGATGGCATCGATCTTGTCGAAGGAGATCTCAGGAAAAATGATCTGCTCCCGCACCCCCAGGGTGTAGTTGCCGCGCCCGTCAAAGCTCTTCGGGCTCACCCCGCGGAAGTCGCGGATGCGGGGCAGCGCCAGGTTGATCAGGCGCTCCAGGAACGCATACATCCGGTCACCGCGCAGGGTGACGGCACAACCGATCGGCATGCCCTGGCGAATTTTGAAGGCGGCGATTGCCTTCTTGGCACGGGTGACGACCACTTTCTGGCCGGTGATCTGTGCCAGCTCGTTCACCGAGGCCTCAAGGGACTTGGCGTTGGCGGCGGCTTCGCCGAGGCCCCGGTTGACGGTGACTTTCACCACCTTGGGGACTTCGTGGATGTTGGTGAGGGAGAGATCCTTCTGCAGCTTGGGCTGAATGGTCTCCCTATAGCGCTTCTTGAGTGACATGGGGGATGTGGGGTGCTTCTGGGCTTGGTCAGAAGTCGGGTTCAGTCGAGGACTTCACCGGTTTTCTTGAGCTTGCGCTTCTTGCTGCCGTCCTTTTCGACGACGATCTCGACGCGGCTGGCCACCTTCTTGGCGGTGGAATAGAGCATCACGTTGGAGGCATGCAGGGATGCTTCCTCATTGACGATGCGTCCGGTCTCACCTTCCTGGGTGGGCTTCTCGTGGCGGGTGCGCATGTTGACGCCTTCCACGATCACGCGGTTCTCGTTGGGCAGGGTGCGCAGCACCTCGCCGGTCTTGCCCTTGTCCTTGCCGGCGATCACCTGAACGGTGTCGCCTTTGCGGATGCGCATCTTGATGCGATCGCTGGGCTTGGCCTTGCTGGTTGCGGTGGCCATGGTCAGATCACCTCCGGAGCGAGGGACACGATTTTCGTGAAGTTGCGCTCGCGCAATTCACGGGCCACCGGTCCGAAGACGCGGGTGCCTTTGGGGTTGTTGTCAGCGTTGATGATCACCGCTGCGTTGTCGTCGAACCGGATGGAGTTGCCGGTGTCGCGGCGAAGGGTTGCCTTGGTGCGAACCACCACGGCTTTCACCACATCGGACTTCTTCACGCCCATGTTGGGCATGGCGTCCTTCACGGCGGCAACGATCACATCGCCCACGTGGGCGTAGCGACGGTTGGTGCCCAGCACACGGATGCACTGGATGCGCTTGGCGCCGCTGTTGTCGGCGACGCTCAGATAGCTCTCCTGCTGGATCATTCGCTCACCTCCTTGGCCGCAGCCTCAGGTGCTGGAGCAGCGCTCTCGGCTGATTTGTCAGCTTTCGGGCTGTGGCTCAGGACCTCGGCGATGGTCCAGCGCTTGTGCCGGCTCATCGGACGGGTTTCCGTGATGCGAACACGGTCTCCGACGCGACAGGAGTTGTCTTCGTCGTGGGCTTTGTAACGGGTGGTGCGGCTGACCGTCTTTTGATAGATGGGATGGGGGAAGCGGCTTTCCACCGCCACCACCACCGTTTTTTCCATCTTGTCGCTGACGACGGTGCCGACCCTTTCCTTGACTGCCATGGGTACAGAGAGGGGGATCAGGACGCGGCGGAGCGCTGACGCTCCGATTGCACCGTCATCAGCTGGGCCAGCTTGATGCGGACCTCTTTGAAACGGTGCGTGTTGGCCAGCTGGCGGGTGGCCTGCTGGAAGCGGAGCTGAAACAGTTCGCGGCGAAGACCATCGATCTGTTCAGTTATGTCCGCATCGGACAGCTGGCGGACCTCAGCGGCGTTGGGACGGGCCATGGTCAGGACTCCACGTTGACGGCTTCAGCAGCAGCCGGCGCTTCCGCAGCCGATTGCTTCTGCTGTTCATCAAGAGCGATGAACTTGGTCTTCACGGGCAGCTTGTACTGCGCCAGACGCATGGCCTCCTTGGCGATTTCGGGGGTGATTTCGGCACCGCCCATCTCAAAGAGGATGCGACCTGGCTTGATCACTGCCACCCAGAATTCCGGGTTGCCCTTACCGGAACCCATCCGGGTTTCGGCGGCGCGCATGGTGATCGATTTGTCCGGGAAGATCCGGATCCAGATCTTGCCGCCACGCTTGACGTAGCGGGTCATGGCGCGACGGCTGGCCTCGATCTGGCGCGAGGTGATCCAGCCGCATTCCTGGGCCTGCAGTGCGAATTCACCGAAGGCGATGGTGTTGCCCCGGGTGGCGACGCCGCGCATGCGGCCTCGCTGCATTTTCCGGAATTTGACGCGTTTTGGACTCAGCATGGTTCAGGCCTCCTGTTCAACCCTCGTTGGAGCGGTCTTCGAACTGTTGGGGCCGACGGCTGGCCCGACGGCGAGGGGAAGCCCCCACCGGCATCTGCGGGGCTTCGTCGCCCAGCACTTCACCCTTGAAGACCCACACCTTGATGCCCAGCACGCCGTAGGTCGTGCTGGCCACCTTGGTGGCGTAATCGATGTCAGCCCGCAGGGTGTGCAGGGGAACGCGACCTTCTCGGGTCCACTCGGTCCGGGCGATCTCGGCGCCGTTGAGGCGGCCGGACACCTGGATCTTCAGGCCGAGAACACCAGCGCGTTGGGCGCGCTGGACGGCCATGCGGATGGTGCGGCGGAACGCCACACGTTTTTCCAGTTGCTGGGCGATGTACTCAGCCAGCAGGAAGGCGTCACCGTCGACGCGCTCCACTTCGACGACATTGATCCGAACCTGGCGGTTCCGATCGCCGACCGTCTTCTGGATTCCGGAACGGAGTTCCTCGATTCCGCTGCCCTGGCGGCCCACCAGCACGCCGGGGCGTGCGGTTTTGAGCTCCACCTCGAGCTGATCGGCCTTGCGGGCGATCAGCACATCGCTGATGCCAGCAGAACCGTATTTCTTGTGAATGAACTTGCGAATCCGATCGTCCTCCTGAAGGAGGGCCGGATAACTCTTGCTGGAGGCGTACCAGCGAGACCGGTGTTCCTGGGTGATCCCCAGGCGCAGACCGGTTGGGTTGATCTTGTGTCCCATTGGGTCAGAGTCCTCGGGGGTCAGGAATCGGGCTGAGCCGCCACAGCAATGCTGATGTGGCAGGTCTGCTTCTTGATCTGGAAAGCGCGACCCTGAGCCCGGGGGCGGTAGCGCTTCATGGACGGTCCCATGTCGGCACTGGCACTGGAGATCACCAGAGAGGCGGGATCAAGACCCAGGTTGTGCTCGGCATTGGCCACAGCGGACCGGAGCACCTTGGTGATCGGTCCGGTGGAGCGATACGGCATGAACTCGAGCATGACCAGGGCGTCGCGGTAGGTGCGACCTCGGATCTGATCGAGAACACGGCGCACCTTCGACACGGAGCCCCGGATGAAGCGTCCGTGGGCCTGTGCAATCGGGGCCGTGGTGGATGACGTGGTCATGGCGTCAGCGGCCTCCTTTCTTGTCTTTGATGTGGCCCTTGAAGGTGCGGGTGGGAGCGAACTCCCCCAGCTTGTGACCCACCATCTGCTCGGTGATGAACACCGGCACGTGGGACTTGCCGTTGTGAACGGCAATTGTGTGGCCGATCATCATCGGCAGGATCGTGGAGGCTCGAGACCAGGTCTTGATCACGGACTTGTCGTCGGTGTCGTTCTGCTTTTCAACCTTGCGAAGCAGGCTGTCGGCAATAAACGGACCTTTTTTGAGTGAACGTCCCATAGCGGTTTAAGCAAGCGGCAAAACGATGGTTGGCATCAGGAATCGCGTCCGCCACGGCTCCGCTTGGAGGTCTTGCGACGCTTCCGGAGCACGTATCGGTTGCTGGGCTTGTTCCGCTTGCGGGTCTTGAGACCGAGGGCGGGTTTGCCCCAAGGGGTCACCGGGCCGGAGCGGCCAATCGGTGCCCGACCCTCACCACCACCGTGGGGGTGGTCGCAGGGGTTCATCACACTGCCTCGAACCTGGGGACGACGCCCCAGCCAGCGGCGGCGACCGGCCTTGCCAAGGCTGGTGTTGCGGACTTCAGAGTTGCCCACTTCACCGAGGGTGGCGTAGCACTCACGGCGGATCAGGCGCACCTCGGTGGAAGGCAGCTTGAGGGCGACGTAGTCGCCTTCTTTGGCCATCACCTGAGCGCTGGCACCGGCGGTGCGGACCATCTGGCCACCGCGGCCGGCATAGAGCTCAACGCAGTGAACGCTGGAACCCAGGGGCACGGCCGACAGCGGCATGGCGTTGCCGTTCTCGATCGGGGCGTCGGGTCCGGAGACCACGGTCTGACCCACCTGAACCCCTGCCGGAGCAAGGATGTAACGCTTCTCGCCGTCGGCGTAGAAGAGCAGCGCCAGACGGGCGTTGCGATGGGGGTCGTAGTGGATGGCAGCCACCTTGGCGGTGATGCCGTGCTTGTTACGGCGGAAGTCCACCACGCGGTACAGCCGCTTGTGACCGCCACCGCGATGGCGGCAGGTGATCACACCACGGTTGTTGCGGCCCTTGCGGCGGTGTTTGGACACCACCAGGGACCGTTCCGGCTTGCGGCCGGTGACCTCACTGAAGTCGGTGACCACCCGGGTTCTGGTACCGGGGGTGTAGGGGCGGAAGTTACGGATTGCCATGACGATTCAGACCCCTCAGGACTCAGGGAAGAGTTGGATCGAGTTGCCCTCCGCCAGGCGCACCACGGCTTTCTTCACCTGGGCTCGTTTGCCGGCGAAGCGACCCATCCGACGCGTGCGACGGGGGGGATTCATGGTGCTGATGCCGGTCACCTTCACATCGAAGAGCTGCTCGATGGCGGCCTTGATGTCGGGTTTTGCGGCGCGGTGGTCCACCTCGAAGGTGTACTGGTTGAACTCGAGGGCCCGGGTGGCCTTCTCGGTGATCAGCGGCCGACGGATCACGTCAGCCAGGCGGCCCTGGAAACGCTCAGTCATCGCCGTAGACCTCCTGGATGGTTGCAAGGGCGTCCTCGCCGAGCACCAAGGCGTTGGCGTGGAGTAGATCGAAGACGTTGAGCTGATTGGCGGCGATCAGCTTCACCTTTTCGAGGTTGCGCACGGAGCGGCGCACCACATCGGAAGGCTCGGTGAGCACAATCAGCACCTTGGCGTCGGCAGCGATGCCAAGCCGGCCGAGGGCGTCCGTGATCTCCTTGGTCTTGGGGGCTTCGAGGCTCGTGCCGAAGTCCTTCACCACCGTCACGTCTTCAACGCGGGCCATCAGCGCGGTGCGCAGGGCCAGACGACGTTCCTTGCGGTTCATCGCAAGGTTGTAAGTGCGGGGCTTCGGCCCGAAGACGATGCCGCCGCCGGGGCGCAGAGGTGTGCGGATCGAACCCTGACGGGCTCGGCCGGTTCCCTTCTGCTTGTAAGGCTTGCGGCCACCACCACGCACCTCGGATCGGGTGAGGGTGGAAGCGGTTCCCTGACGGGCGTGGGCCTGCTGGCGCAGAACCGCACGGTGCATCAGGTCGTTGGCCGTGGTCTCCTTGGCCACTTTCAGATCGAGGGTCGCCTTGCCGGCTTCCTTCCCCTGCCAGTCGCGAATCACGCAGTCAGCCATCACTGTCCTCCTTTGGCGGGCTTGGCACCCACCCGCAGGGCGGGTCGGATGTTCAGCAGGGCGCCCGGCTTGCCGGGGACCGACCCTTTCACCACAAGCAGGTTGCGCTCGCTGTCCACCTTGAGGATGGTCAGGCCGCGGGTGGTGATCTTCTTGCCGCCGTAGCGACCGGCCATGCGCTTGCCGGGGTAGATGCGACCAGGTGTGGTGCCGGGTCCGATCGAACCGGGCTCGCGGTGGTTCTTGGAACCGTGGGTCATCGGTCCACGGCTGAAACCGTGGCGTTTCTGATAACCGGAGAAACCACGGCCGATCGTGTCACCGCTGACATCAACCTTCTGGCCGGCTTCGAAATCACCGACGGTGATCGATCCGCCCAATTCGAAACCGTCCAGGCCATCAACGCGGTATTCACGCAGGTGGCGGAGGAGTGTTTCACCGGTTTTGTTGAGGTGACCCTTGGCAGGCTTGTTGATCAGCTTTTCGCGGGTGTCGCCAAAGCCGATCTGCACCGCGGCGTAGCCATCGATGTCGCTGCTTTTGAGTTGGGTGATGCGGCAGGGACCGGCCTCGATCAAGGTGACGGGGACGGCTCTGCCCTGCTCGTCGAAGAACTGGGACATGCCCAGCTTCTTCCCGAGAATGCCAATTGACATGAGTGGGGAGGAAGCGCCAGCGGGACTAGCACCACCCGGTGACCCGGATGGGGCGTGGTTTGCTGATCGGTTGGACGCAGACGTGGTTCGAGCGAAGAATCCTGGAAGGAACGTCTCTCGAATGGGGCTAGCGGTCGATTCAGCGAGGCTGGGACTGACCTGTGCACGAGGTGCTCTGGAAGTTTCCCGGCGGATCGGAGGACCCGCACTGGCCTGAGGACCCTGCGCAATCGCGGGGTCTGTTCTGCCGACTGGAGGCCCGGCTAGCGGACGGGCACAGAAACGCAGAACAAACAAAGAACATACAGCAGCGTCAGACCTCCCTTCCCTGCTCTTGCCTTTGGCTGCCAGACTCTCGACCAGCCATCCTGCAGCCATGCCTCTGCTTCTCACCGGCCGGACATTCCGCCGTGATCTCGAAGCCCATGGTTGTCTGGCCGTTCATGCGCCTTTGGAAGGCGGTGCCGAAACCAGGTTGTTGCGACGGTTGCGCGGTGCCGGCTATCGCACTCGACTCTGGTCAGCCCGTGGCCTGGGCGATCCGGAGGTGTTCCTGACGCAGAAGCACGGCATCCGTCCCCCACATCTGGGACATCAAAGCGTCGGTCGTGGTGCTGCTGTCGGTGAGGTCCAGGAGGTGGTGCCGCAGCTGGGTGATCTGCTCGATGGTGACGCCCAGGTGGCGCTTTGGCTTCTTGAGGGGCAAGTGCTCTCGCAATCAGAACTGCGCTCTCTCTGCGATCTCTGCAGTCGCGAACCACGCCTGCGCATCATCGTGGAGATGGGTGGAGCCAGGAGCCTGCGATGGCAGCCGATGAGCGGCCTGCTGGCCAGCTGAGTCCTCACGACGCTCTGCGTCGTGGCCACTGGGTCAAGTTGATCTGTGGTGCCAGCAACCAGGACCTGCCTGCGATAGCGGATCTCTGTGCTGTGTACGGAGCAGCAGGCATTGATTGCGTTGATGTTGCCGCTGATTCGGCCGTGGTGAGAGCAGCTCGTCAGGGCTTGCAGTGGCTCGACCAGCTCGGCATGGCACGGCCTTGGCTGATGGTGAGCGTCAGCGATGGCCGTGACGCCCATTTCCGCAAGGCTTGGTTTGATCCCGCCCGTTGTCCGGCCGACTGTCCGCGACCGTGCCAGCGGGCCTGCCCTGCGGAGGCGATCGCAGCGGTGGGAGCGGTGGATAAGCGCCTTTGCTATGGCTGTGGTCGCTGTCTACCCAGCTGTCCGCTCGGTCTGATCGAAGAGCGTGACCACCGCCTCAGCTCCGACGCGATCGCTGAGCTGCTGGCGTCGATGCGCCCCGATGCGGTGGAAGTACACACCGCTCCGGGACGGAGTGAGGCCTTTGACACCCTGTTGGCGCAGCTGGCCGTCGCCGGAGTGCCGCTGCAGCGTTTGGCCGTCAGTTGCGGGTTGGAGGGCCATGCGCTGACTCCCGCTGCCCTTGGCCAGGAGCTGTGGCAACGACACAGCAGCCTGCGCCGTTGGGGATTCAGCCCGCTCTGGCAGCTGGATGGACGCCCGATGAGTGGTGATGTGGGAGCCGGAGCGGCCCGGGTCGCGGTGCAGCTGTGGCGCAGGATGCAGCCGCTGGCGCCGCCCGGACCGCTGCAGCTGGCCGGCGGCACCAATGCCAGCACAGTGCAGCTGTTGCGGCCTGAGGAGCGCCCTGCAGGCGTCGCCTTCGGGGGGATGGCTCGTCGTCTGCTGATGCCCTTGATTCACGAGGCGCAGGCCCAGGGCACGTCTCTGCGTCACTGGCCCGAGGGCTGGCGGGCTGGGCTGAACCTGGCCCGCTCTTTGGTGGAGCCATGGCGGCGACGGCCAGGGATGGAACGCCCCTGCTAGAAGCGGGTCCGGGGGATGCCGTGATGACCACACAACGGATCACAGACGATCTCGAGCGGTTGTTGGCTCTGCTCCCCGATCCGGTGCGTGACGCTCTTCGCCCGCCAGAGCGCCGGGACCAGCTGCTCGAGGTGGTGCTGGATCTGGGACGTGTCCCTGAGGCGCGTTACCCCGGCCAGGCGGTGGCCCTTGGTGAGGTTGCCCTCACCCGCGACGACCTAGACGCCATGGTGGCTCGGCTGGGTTGTTTCGGTGCAGACAATCGCGCCGGAATCGAGCGGACCCTGCATCGGATCAGCGCCATCCGCAATCGCCGGGGGGATGTGGTCGGCCTGACCTGCAGGGTCGGTCGTGCGGTCTTCGGCACCGTGGCCCTGGTTCGGGATTTGCTGGATGGAGGTCAGTCCCTGCTGCTGATGGGGCGCCCAGGCGTCGGAAAGACCACCGCCTTGCGTGAGATTGCGCGCGTGCTGGCGGATGACCTGCAACGACGGGTCGTGGTGATCGACACCAGCAACGAAATCGCCGGTGACGGCGACATCCCCCATCCCGCCATCGGTCGGGCCCGTCGGATGCAGGTGGCCAGGCCTGAACACCAGCATCAGGTGATGATCGAGGCGGTGGAGAACCACATGCCCGAGGTCATCGTCATCGACGAGATCGGGACGGAGCTGGAGGCCCAGGCGGCCCGCACGATTGCCGAACGGGGCGTGATGCTGGTGGCCACGGCCCATGGCAATGCCCTGGCCAATCTGATCAAGAACCCCACACTCAGCGATCTCGTGGGCGGCATTCAATCGGTGACCCTCGGGGACGATGAAGCCCGGCGACGGCGCAGTCAGAAGACGGTGCTCGAGCGCGCTGCCGAGCCCACGTTCCCCGTGGCGGTGGAGATGCACAGTCGTCAGCGCTGGGCGGTGCATACGGATGTGGCCTCCACGGTGGACCAGTTGCTGCGCGGCCTCCCGCCCCGGATCCAGGAGCGGGAGCTGGCAGCCGACGGCGCTGTTCGGTTGGTGGATCCACCGGACGAGCGGCGTCCTCGCCTGCTGGCACAGCCTGGGCTGCAGAGTCGGCCTGCTTTGGCGGCTGTGCCGATGCCACCGCCCGCTGAACCACCGTTACCCGACCCAGAGGAGGAGGTCGATCCCGCCAGCGACGACCTCCAGGTGCTCTGTTGCGGGATCACACCGCAACTGGTGGACGAGTCGACCCGGCGCCATGGATGGCCCGTGCAGGTGGTGGAGGATCTCTCCGATGCGGATGTGGTGTTGAGCATCCGTCAGGGACTGGGGCGTCAGCCGTCGCTGCGGCGGCAGGCCCGTGAGCTGAAGGTGCCGATCCTGGTGATCAAGGCCGACACACTGCCCCAGGTGGAGCGTGCGCTGGAACGGTTGCTCAGTCGGCGCGAGGGCATGGATCAGGAGGAGCCAGGTCCCGTTTCCGGGGACGGCCAGGACGACGAACTGGCGGGCCTCGAGGAGTGTCGGTTGGCCGTGGAGCAGGTGGTGATGCCGCAGGGCCGGCCCGTGGAACTATTGCCGCGATCCGAGCGGGTGCGCCGGATGCAGGCCGATCTTGTGGAGCGTTACCGGCTGCGTAGTGATGTCTTCGGCCAGGCCGAACAATGCCGATTGCGTGTGTTCCCCCCCTGACCAGGCAACGGTGGATTGACGAAGGTGAGCCTGATGTGGGTAACTATTTCCTAACCGGAGCGCGTTCGATTACGGAGTCGCCCGGATCATTGGGCCGTCGCCAAGCGGTAAGGCAGCGGGTTTTGGTCTCGCCATTCCTAGGTTCGAATCCTAGCGGCCCAGTTTTTCCGTCATGACGGCACACTCCCTTCTTGTCTTCGACTTTGACGGTGTGATCGTCGATGGCATGGCTGAGTACTGGTGGAGTGCCTGGATGGCAGCCCAGCGGCTCAATGCAGAGCCGCAGGGGCTCGGGCCTGATGCGGTGCCGCAGGGTTTCCGGCGGTTACGTCCCTGGGTCCATCACGGCTGGGAGATGGTGTTACTGGCCGCTGAAATGCCTCAGCTCGATCCCGAGCGTTGGGTTGTGGATTACGAGGCTGAGCAGGCCATGGCCCTGGAGCGGCGCGGCTGGGCCGCGTCTCAACTGCAGGAGGCCCTGGACCAGACGCGGCAGCAGGCTGTCAGCTCGGATCGTGCGGCCTGGCTTGGCTTGCATCAACCCTTTCCCGATCTCGTGGATCGATTGCAGGCGTTCCAGGAGGAGGGCGTGGATTGGGCCGTGCTCACCACCAAGACGGCAGCGTTCACCGCTGAGTTGCTGGAGAGCCTTGGGCTCAGGCCCTGGCGGCTGGATGGACGGGAGGCCGGTCCCAAGCCGGAGGTGCTGCTGAGACTCCAGCGTGAACGGGTGCTGGCAGGTTTTGTCGAGGATCGCCGTGCCACCCTCGAGACGGTGCGAGACACCGATGGTCTTCAGTCGCTGCCGTGCTGGCTGGCGAGCTGGGGATATCTCAAGCCTTCTGATCGCGAGGATCTCCCGCATGGAATCCAGCTGATTGACCCGGATCGACTGGCGACCCCCCTGGCGCAATGGCCCTGATCCGTTAGGGTACGTCTGTACTACCTGAGACGATTCGGCGCTTCTGTGGCATTGGATCTCTCGTTCCTTAGTTTCAGGTTGCTTCCATGCCTGCAGAGATGAAATCCGCCGCTTCCGGTTCCGATCCCCGTTCCTCCGGCGAGCGCGACAAGGCGCTGAATCTGGTGCTTGGCCAGATCGAGCGCAACTTCGGCAAGGGGTCGATCATGCGCCTTGGCGATGCCTCCCGGATGCGGGTGGAAACCATCTCCACCGGTGCCCTCACCCTTGATCTGGCCCTTGGCGGTGGCTACCCCAAGGGACGTGTGGTTGAGATCTACGGACCGGAGAGCTCCGGTAAGACGACCCTCACCCTGCATGCCATCGCAGAAGTGCAGAAGCGCGGCGGTGTGGCTGCCTTCGTCGACGCTGAGCATGCCCTCGACCCGGTTTACGCCGCCTCCCTCGGCGTTGATGTGGAAAATCTGCTGGTGTCCCAGCCAGATACCGGCGAGATGGCGCTGGAGATCGTCGATCAGCTGGTGCGCTCAGCGGCGGTAGACATCGTTGTGATCGACTCAGTGGCCGCCCTGACGCCGCGGGCTGAGATCGAAGGTGAGATGGGAGATCTGGCGGTTGGAAGTCAGGCTCGTCTGAT
Organism: Synechococcus sp. A15-24; assembly: GCF_014280195.1. NCBI lineage: Bacteria > Bacillati > Cyanobacteriota > Cyanophyceae > Synechococcales > Synechococcaceae > Synechococcus > Synechococcus sp. A15-24. Next base: position 1,850,149 of record NZ_CP047960.1, on the reverse strand, counting down.
GAGTCAGGCGATGCGGAAGATCACCGGCAACATCGGCAAGTCCGGTTGCACCGTGATCTTCCTCAACCAGTTGCGCCTCAAGATCGGCGTCACCTACGGCAACCCTGAAACCACCACGGGTGGCAATGCGTTGAAGTTCTATGCCTCCGTTCGACTGGACATCCGTCGGATCCAGACGCTGAAGAAAGGAACGGAGGAATTCGGGATCCGGGCGAAGGTCAAGGTCGCCAAGAACAAGGTGGCTCCGCCGTTCCGCATCGCTGAGTTCGACATCCTGTTCGGCCGCGGCATCAGCACCCTCGGTTGTCTGCTGGATCTGGCGGAAGAAACCGGTGTGGTGATCCGCAAGGGAGCCTGGTACAGCTACGAGGGCGACAACATCGGCCAGGGGCGGGATAACACCATCACCTGGATGGAAGAGAACCCTGAAGCCGCCATCACGATCGAGCAGCTCGTGCGTCAGAAGCTCACCGAGGGATCTGAAGTGAAGGCCAACTCGATGAAACCGCTTGCAGCAGCGGCTCGCACGGCAGCGGCCGCGGCCCCGAAGGCCTCGGCGGATGAGGCGGCGGCCTGACTCAGGCCGGGGATGGAGCGGACAGTTGGCTTGCTGTGCTGTCCGCACCCCGGCTTTGGTGCAGCATTTCGGTCATTCGCTGCAGTTCCTGGATGGCTTCGGCGCCTTCCAGCTTCACCAGCTCGTGGCCGTTGCGGGACTCCACCCAGCTGATACCGAAATCGGACACGAGGAAACGCACCACGTGGCCATCGCCGAGGTCGGAGACGAACGACGCGCCATGGGCATCCTCGCCATCACCGCAGGAGTAGCAACTGGCGGTCATGCCGCAGGCTTTCAGGCCGGAGGCCAGTGCTTGCAGGCTCATCACGAGATCCTGAACCACAGAGCGGTAGTGCTCGGCGAGACGGGGGAACATGCCTGAGTCCTAAGCAAGACCCAGGCTAAAGGTTCTCTTCAGCTTCTGTGTGTCCCTGTCTGGAAGGGGTGTCAGGGGGTGTCCGCCAGGGTCCACCAGCCCGCGGCAGGTCCGATGAAGCGCACCGTCACCCAGAACACGACCATTGCGCCGATGCCGATCCATGCCCCACGAGTGGTGACCGCCACAAACTGCTGGGCTTGATTCCGGGTCAGGGGGATCCAGGACACGATCCGTGGGGAGGTGTCCTTCGGGGACGCACCCTTCTTGGGTTGGCGTGGTGGCAGGCCCTGGGCCGACCGTCGGCGAGCTTCTCCCATCCCCACAAGCTGTCGTCACTTCAGCTTATTCAGCTCTAAAGCGGGTGAGTCAGTCAGGCAGAAGACGTTGAAGCGGTCGCCAGGGTTCAAGCCGTTGCAGCACCTGATCGCCCCAGCTCCGCCCCCACAGGCGGCCATCCAGCACCGCAAGCCTGCCTCCAGATCGGCGCAGGGGTGCGACTGCGGCAGGGATCTGGCGCAGTGCTTCCGGCAACAGCAGGGAGCGGAACCAGTCCGCACCCTGGGATTTCAACCGTTCCACCCGAGCGGCTGTGATCGGGCTGGTGAGGCTGGCGATCGGCAGCAGGCCGATGATGATCTGCTCCGGCTCAGGCAACTGGTCAAGGTGCTGCAACCACCAGCTCCAGCTGCCGCTGATCACCCCGTTGACTTCCGGTGCAGTGCACTCATCCTGAACTCGGGTGCCGAATTCGGCGGCCAGCGATGCCGTGAGGGAACGGCGCAGGCTGGGGTCGTCGAGCAGCAGCACCGTGAGGCCCGGGCGACCCAGGATCAGTCGCCGGCTTTGCTCCAGCAGATGCTCGGCATAGATCTCCGTGTTCGGTAAGGGCTGACGCCTGGGGGCAAACAACGGCAGTGGCTCCTCCAGTTCGGCCTCCCGCAGCACCGCGGTCACCGTGGGCGAGGCATTCGCCTCCTGCAGTTCCTGTTCCAGCCGGGCGCTGTCCCCGCTGTCGCTCAGCATCAGCGTCGGCCGCTGGCTCAGCAGCCCCTGCAGTTGCTGCAGGGGCTCCAGTGGTTCCAGGCACCAGCTCCACTGCAGCATCGTGTGATCCAGCTCGGCCCAGTTGCCCCACTCGCGGGGATCGCAGGCCAGCAATTCAGACCAGGGGGATGGACAGGGCCCCATCACCCCCAGCAGATCCCGCAGGCTCTGGCAGGCGCTGTTGTCCAGTCGAATGCAGGCGTCAACCCGTGGCGCTTCCCGGAACAGTTGTCTGCTGAGCCGTTCATGCAACTCCAGCAATGGCTTTTCGGCCTGGGGTAGGGCCAGACGCAACTGTTCCCAGTGGCTTGCATCCAAACGGATGGCCATGCACCGCCGCAGCTGTTCGCTGAGCTGATCGATGCCTGGCAACAGCAACTGACGATCACCCAGCAGGTCATTGCGGTGAGCCTGAATCATGCCGGCATGGTCCAGCAGCCAGAGCTGATCCTGCGGCGGCGGGGTGCTGCCCTCCCAGCAGGCCAGTCGGAATCCCTGGCGGGCCAGGCGCGGACGTTCCACCTGCAGCAGTCGCTGCCGCTGTTGCGCTGTGAGCACGAGCACGGCGCTGCTGGGTTGCAGACACAGCGGCATCAGCAGCCCCAGCCACCAGCGTTCCCGTTGATTCGGTGCCAGACGCAGCAGGGTCCTGTCGCCACGTCTCAGGCTGCGACCCACCAGCCGGCTGAGGGTCAGGTGATGGGGCCAGTTCGATTCACCCTGCTGCAGCAGTGTCTTCAGGTGACTGTGGGCCTGGGCTTCAAGCATCAGTGAACCATACGCAGAGTTCGATGCCCAAACGGTTCATCGCAATCGATCGACCAACATGGACACAGGACCGTTGAGCGGCATGGGTGTGGATTCGGGCTGCGTTGGCATCGTCGGTCTGGGCCTGATCGGTGGATCGATTGGCTTGGATCTGCGCGCTCAGGGCATCAAGGTGCAAGGCCTGGTCCACCGTTCTTCAACAGCAGAACGGGCGATGGAGCGGGGACTGGTCAGCGCGGTGAGCACCGATCCCGCCTGCCTGGCCTGCTGCGACCTGGTGATCCTGGCGTTACCGATTCCGGCGCTGCTCAGGCCGAATTCGGAATTGCTGGAGGCCCTGCCGGCTGAGGCGGTGGTCACCGATGTCGGTTCGGTGAAACAACCGGTGCTGGAGGTGTGGAACGGCCGTCACCCACGTTTTGTGGCCAGCCACCCCATGGCGGGAACGGCGCAGGCCGGGGTGGAGGCAGGCCAGCGCGATCTGTTCCAGGGGCGCCCCTGGATTGCCACTCCGGATGTCAAGACCGATGCGGCGGCACTGGCGGTGGTGGAAGACCTGGCCAGGCGACTCGGCAGCCGTTGGTTCACGGCCGCCGCCGCCCAACACGACCAGGCGGTGGCCCTGATCTCCCACATGCCGGTGTTGGTCAGCGCTGCTCTGTTGCGGGCCGCCGGCGATGAACGCGACCCTGAGATCCGCACCTTGGCCCAGGCCCTGGCCTCCAGTGGTTTCGCCGACACCAGCCGCGTCGGTGGCGGCAACCCCGACCTAGGGGTGGCCATGGCCAGCAGCAACCGTGAGGCGGTGCTCAAGGCCCTGGCGGCCTACCGCTGGAGTCTCGAGCAGCTGGAGGATGCCGTGATCAAAACCAACTGGGATCAGCTGCACAAGGAGCTGACCCGAACGCAGCACCTGCGTCCCGGGTTCCTGGATGCTTCGGCTGAACTCAACCCCTGAGCTGCAGCTCGCCGCCGCGCGCTGCCACCAGCTGCCGACAGGCATTGAGGGCTGAAAGGCTGACGCCTGCCGTTCCTTCTCCGGGGTGGAGGCTGTCGCCGCAGAGCCAGAGCCCTGCCATCGGCGAGCGGCCCGCCAGACCGAAGGGTCCGAAGCGGCTCGGATGCTGGCCGAGTCCCCCCACTATCCCCCGCGGTCGCCCGGTCCAACCGGCGAATCCCCGGGGGGTGGCCAATTCCACGTGCAACCAGTCCTGGGGCTGCAGATCAAGCCAGTGGTTGAGCTCCCGTCGCATGGCGTCCAGGCACTCGCTTTTGCGGGCCTGGTACGGCTCCTCCTCGAGGCTGCACCAGTCCGCGGTGGGGGTGAACACGCTGGCGATGAGGGTGGCCTGACCCGCCGGTGCCCGTCCGTCACCCTCGCGGCTGATCGAAACGAACAGGGAGCCTGGATCGTGGGATCCCCGTTGCAGATGGCCCGGGCAGGCGCTGGGTAATACCTCCCGTCGCACCGCGCCGTAGAGCACCAGGGCGCCACTGGGTTCCGGCAGCTGGCTCAGGCGTTGCCGGTAACCCCTGGTCATCACGGCCTCGGGGATCAGCTCCAGCAAGCACTGGGGCGGCAGGCTGCAGACCAGATCGGCGGCCATGTGGATCTGATCACGGCCGGTGGGACTGTCCACCACCACCCGCCAGCCCTGGTCGGTGGGCTCGAGGGCGGTGACCCGATGGCGCATCAGCACGCGGCCGCCCTGGGTTTCGATCGCCTGCACCAGCTGATCGCTGAGAACCTGCATGGAGCCCTGCAGATGCCAGAGCCCCAGGGGTGCCTGGGCTATCTGTAGCACCGTGGCGCCGTAGAGCGCTGCGGTCCGGTCCGCGGGCTCTTGGGAATACAGCTTGAGCTGGAGGTCGAGAAACCGTCGCAGGCGCGGGTCGTCGCCGCAACCGCAAAGGCCGAGCAGGTCGGCCATGGTCAGGCCCGTCAGCAGACCCGACGCCACGGTGATCGGGCGCAGGGCGGAAACCAGTTGGCGCAGGTCCCAGAGGGAGCGCGGCGTGACCACCGGATCACGACCGGCGAAGCCCCAGTTGCTGCGATGGATCAGCTCACAGAGGCGCCAGAAGGCGTCGCTGCCGGGAAACTGGCGACGGCGTTCGGCGTTCCAGCGCTCGGGGTTATGCCAGAGGGGGATGGGCTCGGAGCCATCCCCGAGGTCCACCACGCAGCCAGGATCGAGGATCTCGGCTTCCGGTAGGGGCAGGCCCAGATGCTGCAGCAGACGGGCGTGGCTGCCGCCCGGTTCGAGCCCGGCCACCTGGGTGGCGCCCACGTCAAAGGTCCACGGCCCTCGGCGGAAGGTGCCGGCACAGCCCCCCGGCTGGTGATGTGCCTCCAGCAGCGTCACCGGCAGCCCCTGCTTGGCCAGCAGCGCCGCTGCGGTTAGCCCGGCGATGCCGCCACCGATCACGATCACACCGGTTGACGTCAAAGCGCACCCTTGTACCGGTGCATGCTGGCAACAAGCGATCCGTCCCGGCGATGCACCCGCAACTGCAGCAGGAGTTGGTGGCATCCACTGGACCACTGCCGGGCCGCCAGCTGGTGGGTGTGCGTGCGGTGGGGGGCGGCTGCATCCACCAGGCCTGGTGCCTGACCCTGGCGGACGGCGAGCGGCTGTTTGCCAAAAGCGGCAACCCCCAGGCCATGGCCCTGTTTGAGGTGGAGGCCGAGGCGCTTGAGGCCTTGCATGCCCATGCCGATCCGGATTGGCTGGTGGTGCCCAAACCGCTGGATCTGGCAACCCTGCCCAGCGGAGCGGTGCTGCTGCTGCCCTGGCTGGAGCTCAGCGGCCGCGATCAGCGGGCCCTGGGTCGTGGCCTGGCACTGCTGCATCAGGCATCGGAAGCGGCTTCGCCCCAGCGATTCGGCTGGGATCGGGATGGCTACATCGGCGCAGGCCCCCAGCCGGGGGGATGGCGGGATCTATGGGGTGCCTGCTTTGTGGAGCTGCGGCTGCGGCCCCAGTTGGCCCTGGCCAGGGATTTTTCTTTCTCAGAGGAGTGGCTGGATCGGTTGCTGACTGGCCTGCGTCAGCGGATTGAGGGCCATGCTCCAAGCCCTGCTCTGGTGCACGGAGACCTGTGGGGCGGCAATGCAGGGGCTCTGAACGATGGTCGCGGTGCTCTTTACGACCCCGCCAGCTGGTGGGCCGATCGCGAGGTGGATCTGGCCATGACCAGAATGTTTGGCGGCTTCAGCGCAACTTTTTATGGGGCCTACAACGAGGTGTTGCCGCACCGCTCAGGTTGGGAGGAGCGCGTCGAGATCTACAACCTGTATCACCTGTTGAACCACGCCAACCTGTTTGGAGGCAGTTACGTCTCTCAGAGCCAGGACTGCCTGAAGCGCCTGGCTCGATCGATCAATTAAGACTTCAGCCGAGGTATTCCTGACGCAGGGACTGCACCCGCTGCACCAAAGCACTGCGCTTGTCGCTGGTGGTGAGGTTTCTCCAGCTCCACTGGCCCACCACCACAACGCCGAGCAGCTCCAGCAGGCCGGGCACCACAGGCAGCAGATTGATCGTGTCGAGGATGCCCTTGATCAGGATCTGAGCAACGATCACCGCAGCGAAGATGCCGACGATCTTGCCGATGCGACCCATCTGGTTCCAGTCGACCTGGTCGAGGGTGTCATTCACCTTGCCCAGCACTTCGCTGTAGCGCTCGGTGAACGAGGTGGTGTCTTCGGTACTCGTTGCAGACGCTTCCACCGCAGGGGTCGCGTCGGTCGCGGGGTCCTTAACTTCGGTGGTGGCGTCACTCATGGAACCGACAGAACTGTCTATACGGTCTGCAGAGCGTATCGGCGCTTCGTTGATTGCGCCATCCAAGCTGTTGCTGCGTTTTGGTTGCCTCACGATTCTGGAGCGCACCTTGCTGGCGAGCTGGCCTGAGGAAGGCTGCGCGTTGTTGATCGGATCCCAGGGCGAGGGCAGCTCGCTGCGGTTGGATCACGTCTGGCCTGGATGCAACCGTTGGGGGCGACAGCCGGATCTGCATCCGTGGGGAGCGGGTGAGACACCTGGCCGGGACAGCAATTTTCTGTTCGACCCCCGCGAACAACTGGCGGCTCAGCGCTGGTCCCGGCAACACCAACTACGGGTCATCGGTGTGGTCCACTCCCACCCCCACAGCCCGCCGGTTCCATCGGCGGCGGATCGCTGTCGCGGCGTCCCCCACCAGCTGATGCTGATCCTCTCGGCTCAGCAGGGGCTGCGGGCCTGGTGGCTGGAGGAGGATCGGCAGGTGCGGCCGGTGCCGATCGATGTCGATTGAGGAATTGAGTAGGGAGGAGCGGAACCGTTATGCCCGCCACCTGATGTTGCCGGAGGTGGGCCAGGCCGGACAGGAGCGGCTCAAGGCGGCGTCCGTGCTCTGTGTGGGGGCCGGTGGGCTGGGTTCTCCGTTGTTGCTGTATTTGGCTGCCGCCGGTGTCGGCCGGATCGGCATCGTCGATGGCGATGTTGTGGAGTTATCCAACCTGCAACGCCAGGTGATCCATGGCATGGACTGGCTCGGCCAATCGAAGGGGCGCTCCGCCGCGCACAGGCTGCAGGAGCTCAATCCCCACTGTCAGGTGGAGCTGCATGAGCAGATGCTGGATCGGGAGAACGCCCTGGAGATGATTGCCGGTTACGACCTGGTGTGTGATGGCTCGGACAATTTCCCGACGCGGTACCTGGTGAATGACGCCTGCGTGTTGCAGGGAAAGCCCTTGATCTACGGATCGGTGCAGCGTTTTGACGGCCAGGCATCGGTGTTCAACCGCACGCCGGAGAGCCCCAACTACCGCGATCTGCTGCCGGAGCCACCGCCGATGGAGCAGGTGCCGTCCTGTGCGGAAGCGGGGGTGATGGGGGTGATGCCGGGCCTGATCGGCTTGATCCAGGCGACGGAGGTGATCAAGTTGATCACGGGCATCGGCCGCAGCCTGGATGGCCGCCTGTTGGTGGTGGATGCCCTCACGATGCGGTTTCGCGAGCTGACGCTGCGGCGTGACCCGGAGCGGCCGGCGATCGATGGCTTGATTGACTACCAGCAGTTCTGCCGACCGACGGCATCTTCCATGGACAGCATCAGCGTGATCGAGCTCAAGTCGCTGCTGGATGGCTCGGCCGATGATCTGGTGCTGCTGGATGTGCGCAATCCAGCTGAAGCCGAGGTGGCTGTGATTCCTGGGGCCGTGCTGATCCCCCTGGCCTCGATCAAAAGCGGCGAGGCAATCGACCGCATCCGCGGGTTGGCGGAGTCCAGGCGTCTTTACGTGCACTGCAAACTCGGCGGCCGTTCGGCCCAGGCCGTGGAGCTGCTGGCTCAGCAGGGCATCACGGCCACCAACGTTGATGGGGGCATCGATGCCTGGTCCGTGCAGGTGGATCAGGCCGTGCCGCGCTACTGACCCATTGAATTAATAGTCAACCCCCCGTTTGAGGTCCACGCCCTGCTCGGCGTAGGCGGTAAAGCATTGTTGCAGCAGGGTTTTTGGCCTGATCTAGGCCCGTTATTCAAACTTTGTACAAACTTTGGCTAGTCTTCTGGCAGTTCGTCAGGAGCTTGGTCGTGCCGAAGATCGCTGAGAAGGCCAAAGCCCTGAACGGCAAGGGCGTGGTTTTCTCTTATTTGGGCGAGCCGCAGAAGTTCTATTTCCGCGAGCTGATCCCGGGGACCAAGAGGTACAGGTCCCGTTTGATCGAAGGCGCCGAAACGATCGAGGAGGCACTGGATGGCTGCATCGATGCCTACACGGCTCTTAGGAAAACCGAGTCGATTTTTCCAAAGGGTTCAGAGGTCGTCAGGCATGCAGGTGCTCCTGCTGTTTCTGTGCCGCCAGTACGTGCTCGTCTGAGGACCTGGGAGATCAAACGATGTGTTGACGAGTTCTTGGCGAGTGAGCACGCAAAGGTTGAGGCTGGTCTGCTTGCTCACAACACCTACGAGAACAAGCAGAGAACGCTTCGGATGCACATGCTCCCCTACTTGCGGGAGAAGGGATGCTCACATTCACAGCACATAGAAACGGAGACCTTTCATGACTATCCCGTTTGGCGAAAGGCTGCAGCTAAGTCAACCAGAAAGCTAGAGCTAGTAGTTATCAAAGACTTTGTTGATAATTTTATGCGTGTCAAGAACTTGCTGCGCAAGGAAATTGACTACAAGAAGTTAATTCCAAAAATCAAAATCACAGACAGTGACCTCGATGCTAATCCTCCCCTGGACGAATCTAACTGGAGAAAAATTCTGGCTGCATTGAAGCGCAACTGTGAAAGAGCAGAGAAGAATCCCAATCACAGAGGTCACTATTCAAATCGCCTCTTCTATCACTGGGTGATCATCGCTCGTAACTGTGGGCTGCGACCCATGGTTGAGCTGAATCAACTGCGCTGGTGTGATGTCCACTCAGTGAACGTCGGTCGGGACTCGAAGTCAGAAGGCAAGCGTGTTGACCGCTGGATCAGCGTGATCTACGTGAAGAAGTCCAAGACAGGTAGACAGCGGACTGTGCCAGCTAATGGTGTCCACAAGCAGCTACAAGATTGGAAGCAGTATCAGCAGGAGTACATTGCGAAGCATTGTCCTGGTGTCGAAGTAACTGACCAGACATACATTTTTGGCAACCCTTACCATGAGATGAAGCCTTACTCACGAGAGTATATGGGTCAGTCTTGGACAGATATGTTGAAGTTGATGGACGAGCCGCTGAAGCCTTATGTCTTCAGTGATCGCAACTACACCTTGTATTCATTGCGGAGCACTTATATATGCAACCTTATCCTTCAAGGTAAAGGCATCTATGACGTTGCCAAGCTTGCTGGTCATACCGTTGCTGTTTGCGAGAGGTATTACGCACGTCTTGATATGGCTGTGAAGGCTAAGGAGCTTACTGAATTTGAGTTTGGAAAGTCTGGAGGAAGAGGACAAGAAGTTATGCAATATGTATGACATGACTAACGGACTTCTAGTTGATAATTTGCTCCACTCAGGATCGCCTACAACCTGCCTCAAATGGCACGAACGATGAATCCCTTATTCACAATCACCAAAGCATCTCTCAGCGGCTCTCCGGATACCCACAACGGACAATTAAATAGCCACCAAACCACTCGCTCCTAGGTAAGGAAAGACGAATACAGATTCATGGTGATCAATAGAAACTTCTAAAAGTGCTACCGCATCCAGCAAAACGGCTCTGATACAGAGAGAACGATCGATCCCTACCGTATACAGGGGGATCTGGCAATCCCTAACTTATACAGGGGGAAGTAGCGATCCGACACTTATATAGGGGGATCTAGCGCTCCGAGCCTGATCACAACCTAGTCAACTAAAGCGTTCCAAATAGAACACAAGTAAGTATTATCTAAATGACAGTTATTCTTAAAGACACCGTGCCTCCAATTACCGAAGTAGCAAAATTGGGCTATGCAGCAGTAGCTGTGTATAGCCTGATGTATCAATCTGCGTATCAGGATCTACGATATGACAAAAGAATGTACAGGAAATGGAAAGATCGTAGAGACTGTGGTGGCACAACAAATTGGTCACACAAGGCGATTGCTGAAACACTTCATATGGGGAAAGCAAAGGTAATTAATGCCATTGATTTGCTCCTTGACAACGGTTTTATTCAGGCTGAAGGATTAATGCCGTCATCTAAAGGTAGTAAACATCGGATTTATCGTGTGGTTCACCCTGACATGATTGATGCAGTAAGACATGCCATGTCATTTTTCACAGCCACTGCTTCTGATAGGGCTAAGCAGGCAAGTTAGAGGTAACCCTAAGACACCAGTCCCCACCTGGGTTTAGAGCGGTCCCTGCCTTATACAGGGGGAAGAGAAGGGGGGACTGTTGCTTTTGTACCTTTGGGGAAGACATCCTTCCCATTTATTAATGTCCAGGTCGAGCGCAGCGAGACGGACATTCTGTAAGTACCGCCTAAAGACAAGTTAACCACAAGACACATTGTCTTTAACTTGTACTAACTCCTGGTTGATTTTGGAAACGCTTTTTGTTTCTACTTATCAACTCTTTGTTTACTGGATGAACAAAACAAACAACAAGTTAAATAAATAGATTTACTTGATCTTTTCGCCGAGCTTGAATCTGAATATCACAATGTCCATTGAAGGGACATCTTGATATTACTATTCATGCTGTATGGATACAACAACCTTCAAGCGAACAAAAAACAGGAGCATTACCTGTTGGTTGTCTTAGCTAACGGAGGTGATTGGCCGTTAGCAACCAGATTGGGTGCACTGGTTCATCTAAATCACATGTCATAAAAAAGCCATCCTTTTGGATGGGTATGTTTAGCTCAACGAATGTCTGGTGACCTCGTATTGGTTCGATTCCAATAGTTCGTATTGGTATTAGTCTCCTACGTCCTTCGTGATGTAGGTGAACTAATACCCAATCAAATAATGAAATCAGCTAAAGAAATCTATGTAGACAACAGAAAAAGGACAGTCATTGAGTGCCAGTCCTGTGGAGCCACAACGTACGTCAACGCGGGAATAGACACCAAGACAGCCAAGACGGCAGTGGATCGATCCTGCAAGGTATGTAGCCCACCTCAGAACCTTCCAAATAACCAAGGTTGGTGGCTGGAGTTTGGTCTTGATAAGAATCCATATATTTATGGACCGATGCCACGATTACGAACTGGTCTTAGGTACCGGATGGAAGAGGCCAGGCGTATGGGTTGGATGGCCTGGGTTTGGCACGATGAGTACGAGGAAGACCGAAAAGGTGTTCAACCACAACTACAAGCTACCAAAAAATAACAATCTGAAAATGCAGACATACCTAGATCAACTACGTGAACAAGTCAGACTCAAGCAATTGGGTCTCAAGGAACAGAACAAGCCACAACAACAACCTGGTCTACCTTCATTGCTAGACCTCATCGACAAAAATACGAAGGATTCAAAGAAATGAATAACCCAATGTCTGACTCCTACAAAAAAGAGGTTGAGGAATTCAAAAAGTGGGCTGACAATTCACTAGGAAGATGTGAAGATTTCAGTAAAGGTATTTCTCCAAGGCCTAGATATGAACGACCTTACGAACCACCGATGTCCCCAGCACTAAAAGACATCATCGACAATACCTTTAACTATGCGACTAGAAAATTTAAGGCAAAGCAGCGACCAATGCTTGATATTTGACCTAGCTATTTACTTCTGGTTCTAATGATCTGATTCACTTCAACTCGCCTGGCGACGGGGTTAATATTCTGTCCGTAATCAGACAGCAATCCTGGCGATGGCGTCGTTTCCTGCTGCCAAGAACTCGTCATAGTCCTGATCTACTAGAAGCATCCGAATACTGTTAGTAACTCTTATCAGAGTTCCATCAACATCATCAATGACGTCATAAATAGTGTCTTGATATAGACCAATACGATCTCCTTGTATAAGACTGAAATCATTAACTATATCAACACCTTTGGATGTCTTAAAGACATCCGCACCTCGCCCACCAATTAAAACATCATCGCCTTTGGAACCCAAGAGATAGTCATCACCTTTTGATCCTTTGAGGATGTCATTACTATCGCCACCTTCAAGGATGTCATCACCATTCTTGCCGTTTATTTTGTCTCTACCACTAAGTCCAAGGATAAAATCATTTGACTTTGTACCGTTGAGCTTGTTGTTCTTGTTTGTTCCAGCAATTGAATTTCTTGTAGTAGGTAGAATGTAGTCATTGTCGTTAGGTTCAGGAGTTGGCTCAGGTGCAGGAGCTGGTGTTGGCTCAGGTGCAGGAGCTGGAGTTGGCTCAGGTGTCGGCTCAACAGCACCGGAATAGCTAAATTCCACTCCAAGATCAAATGCTTTATGTGGAGGATTGTCTTTGAATATTGATGGCAATTTAACCTTAGTCAGCTTGTTTCTCTTGAACGCCCCGCTGCTAATTGAAGTGACAGAATCAGGTATTAAAACCTCAGTTAGATTGTTGCCAATGAACGCCCCGGAGCCAATTGAAGTAACAGAATCAGGTATTAAAACCTCAGTTAGATTGTTGTTCTTGAACGCCCAGCTGTGAATTGAAGTGACAGAATCAGGTATTATAATATTGGTCAAATCGTTTTGCTGGAAAGCCCTTCTGCCAATCGAGGTTACAGAGTCACCAATTACGACCTCAGTCAACTGGTTATCATAAAACGCCCCGCCGCCAATTGAAGTGACGGAATTACCAATGTTAGCCTCAGATAGCTGATTTCGAGCAAACGTCCATTGACCTATCGAAGTAACACTATTGGGAATGACAATGCTTTTAAGTTGGTTTCCATAAAACGCGTAGTCGCCAATCGAGTTGACAGACTCACCAATAATCGCCTCATTCAGCTTATTTTCATAAAATCCTTTAAGGTCAATAGTAGTTACCCGCTCAGGAATAACTATTTTATTCAGACTGCCGCCTCTAAACGCTTCCGTTCCAATTGAGAGGACAGAGCCTGGAATAGTTACGCTTTTAATTTCCTTGCGGCCCTTAAAAGCCCTAGCAGGTAATTTGAATGACCCTTCGGCAATAGTTACGTGACCAGTGGCACTGTCAAAAGTAAAACTAAATGTCATTGGATTAAACCAAACTTCTCTAATATTAGTTGTCTAGTGCTAATTGGTCAAGGATTTTTGAATAAGTCAGTAGTTCTGTAGGATTGAACAAGACAATGCATTTTTCTTAGGAGTCTCAAACAAACAAGACAAATTTCTGAGAGGTCATTACGTATATACGAAGGTGCTGATTGACCCCCATAGCCCCTTCGTCCAAGGCTCAGCAGCACGGCTAGACGGCCTTGCAGCAGCAGCTAGCGCTCCAGGCAGGGCTTACCACTTGAAACATTTACGGCTTGCTGCAGTGCCTTCCAGGCCTTAGTTCAAACCGATCGAGTTCGTCCCTACAAACTTTTCCCTAGATCGGTTGATGTGGCTGTGGTGTGGTGACTATCGCGGATAAGCGGTCGTTCATTTGAAGCCGAACCGAAGACCTTTTCTCAATAAACTCTCTCCTATTGAGAATCAATCGGGTGCTATCTGTTTCGCGGATTTGTGTAAGTGATTCCGGTATACAAACTTCGTACAAACTCTTACGAGGCCTCAATAATCCACTCCTCGCTTGAGGTCCACGCCTTGCTCGGCGTAGTGCTTGTGGCACACCATCTCGGAGTGGATGCTGGCCAGATCGAAATAAGCGGGCTGGTTTTTGCAGCGGCCGGTGATGATCACTTCGGTTTCCGTCGGTTTGCGCAGCAGCGTCTGCACGATCGGCTCCTCCGGCAGCAGCTCCAGATCCACCGTTGGGTTGAGTTCATCGAGGATCACGGTTTTGTAGAGCCCGCTTGAGATGGCAGCGCGGGCGATCTCCCAGGCCCGTTCCGCTTCCACGTAATCGATCGGTTCCTGCTGGCCGCGCCAGACGATGGCATCACGGCCGGAGCGAAGGTGATCCACCAGATGGGGATAGCTGTCCCGCAGCGCGGCGATGGCGGCGTCCTCGGTGTAGCCGCTGCCCCCTTTTAGCCACTGCAGGATCAGCACCCGGTGGCTCTTGTCCTGGCTGATGCCCCGTCCAATCGCCTGCAGCGCCTTGCCGAGGGCGCTGGTGGATTTGCCCTTGCCTTCGCCGGTGTAGATCTCGATGCCGCTGCTCATGTTGAGCGGGATCACCCGATCCTCCTCCAGCCCTGGCCGCCGGTGCGCCCGCATCTCGGAGTGCAGGTCCGCCACCCGCACCAAGGGTGCAGGTGCCGCGCGGCCGGTCACGATGATTTCCATGCCCTCCGGCCGCTGCCTGAGTGTGTTGACAACGTCCTCCACGTCCAGCAGCCCCAGATCCAGCACCGGGTTCAGTTCATCCAGCACCACCACCGAATAGAGCGCGCTGGCGATGGCTCCTTTGGCGATCACCCAGCCCCGCTGGGCTTCCTCCCGATCGAAGCGGGTGGCTTCTTCAGCGGTGAAGTGATCGGCACGGCCCGTGCGCAGGTGGTCGATCAGATGCGGGAAACCCTGCTGCAGCGCTTCGATGGCGGCGTCTTCGTCGTAGGCGCGGCCTGGACCCTTGAGGAAGCGCAGCAGCAACACCCGAGTGCGTCGTTGTTCACAGATGCCGAGGCCGATGGTGCGCAGCACCACTCCCAGGGCGGCCTGGCTCTTGCCCTTGCCCTCACCGTCATAGATGTGCAGCTGACCATGGCTGCGCTCGCGGCTGTCCGCCGCCGTCACGATGCCGATGCTTCGGGGCATGGTCCCGGCTCTTACAGTTGGAGCCTACCGAGATCGACCGGGTTGTTCCGCTGATGTTCCGGCTGCAGGAACCTTTGCCGTCGCGGCAGGCCGATCTGCTCCAGCAGTTGCGCACCTGGCTGGCTTCACACGATGCCCTGTGCGTGGCTTACTCCGGTGGTGTGGACAGCACCCTGGTGGCCGCAATCGCCCATGAACAGAAGGGTGATGCCGCTGTCGCGGTGACGGGGGTCTCGCAGGCCCTGGCTCCCCATCTGCTGGAGGAGGCGCGGGCGCAGGCGCAGTGGATCGGCATCCGCCATCAGGAGTGTCCAACCCGTGAGCTCAACGATCCCGACTACAGCAGCAATCCTTCCGACCGCTGTTTTGCCTGCAAGCGGGAACTGCATCACCACCTGCAGCCGATCGCTGCCGCCGCCGGTGGTGCCTTGGTGGTGGATGGGGTGAATCTGGATGATCTCGGTGACCACCGCCCCGGCATTGAGGCGGCCCGGCAATCTGGGGTGCGCTCCCCCCTGGCGGAATTGGCCATCGACAAGGCCGCCATTCGCCAGTTGTCATCAGCCCTCGGTTTTCCCTGGTGGGACAAGCCGGCCCAGCCCTGCCTGGCCTCCCGCTTCCCCTACGGCGAGAGCATCAGCGCCGAGCGGCTGAAGCGGGTCGGGCAGGCGGAAGCCTGGTTGCTGGCCCGAGGGTTCCCCAGGGTGCGGGTGCGCAGCCAGGGCCTCTCCGCGCGCATCGAGGTGCCCCGTGATCGGCTGGATGATCTGCTGGCCCTGAACGCAAAAGAACCCCTGGTCAGCAGCCTGCTGGACCTGGGGTTCACTTCTGTGAGCCTGGATCTGGAGGGCCTGGTGAGCGGCAAGCTCAACCGCGGCCTCTGATCAGCCAGGCAGCTGGATCGGTTCGCGCACGGTGTCGGCCACAGCCGCCGGTGTTTCCCTTCGAAAACTCCTCAGGGCATGGCGCTGGGCCCGCAGTTCGTCCCGCAGAACGGCGCAGGCCTGTTCCGGCATCGTGTGGTCACCGCAGGTGAACACATCCACGGCGGCATAACCGCTCTCGGGCCAGGTGTGGATGGAGATGTGCGATTCCGCCAGCAGGGCCAGTCCCGTGACGCCCTGGGGCTCGAAGCTGTGGGTGATCAGATTGAGAAGGGTGGCACCAGCACGTTTCGCTGCTGTCGTGATGGTGGTTCTCAGGAATGCTTCGTCGTCGAGCCGGGCAGGATCGCAGTCGTAGAGCTCGAGAATGCAGTGTTTGCCCACCATGTCGGTGGCTTGCAACTGGGTGTCCCCCCATCCCGGGTTGGGATGCAGGTCAGACAGGGTCTGCTCCATCAGGCGATCAGAGAAAAACAGCAAAGCAGATTATCCGATCTCCACCCCTGGACTCAGGTCTCCAGGATTGAGAATCTGGGAATGCTCTCGCCAGCCGCCCTCAAAGCCGCTCAGGTGGGTAGCGCTCACCAGGCATTGATGCTCCTGCCCCACCGCCTCCAGCAGCAGGTGCTGACGGGTGGGATCGAGTTCCGCCAGTACGTCGTCCAGCAGCAGCAGCGGCGCCTCGCCGAACAGCTGGGTCACCAGTTCCAGTTCCGCCAGTTTCAGCCCCAGCACCAGCGAGCGTTGCTGGCCCGATGATCCGAACCGCCGCGCCGGTGTTCCCCCCAGTTGCAGGGACACTTCATCGCGATGGGGCCCCACCCGGCAGCTGCCCAACCGTTCCTCCTCCGGCCGTTGCCGCCGCAGCTGCTCTTCGATGGCCAGTCGCCATGGCTCCTCCGCTTCCTCGGCATCGAGTCGACTGCCCGGTAGGTAGTGCAATTCCAGCTCCTCGCTCCCGGCACTGAGGTGCGACTGCCAACGGCGCGCGATCGGTTCCAGGCGCCGCAACGCCCGTTGGCGGCGGCGATGAATGCGCGTGCTCATCAGGGCCATCTGCACATCGAAGGCATCGAGCAAAGCGTCCCGCTGGTTCGGGCTGGTCTGCGCACCACGACGCCAGAGCTGGCTGCGTTGGCGCAGCAGGCGGTTGTAGCGGCCGAGCAGATCGGCGTAGACGGGCTCCAGCTGCAGCACCACCCGGTCGAGCCACTGCCGCCGCAGGGCCGGTTCCCCCCGCACCAGCTCCAGATCGAGGGCGCTGAACCCGATGCAGCGCAGAGGACCGATCAGATCCAGCTGGCGATCCAGAGTCTTGCCGTTGCGACGGGCCTGGCGCCCCCCTTGGCGACGCAGCTCAAGCTCCAGCTGATCGCCATCATCCAGGCCGGCCCGCAGCAGGGCCCGCGGTGCCTCCCACTGGATCAGGTCACGGTCCTGGCTGCAGCGATGCGAGCGCAGGCTGCCCAGCAGCTCCACCGCCTCCAGCAGATTTGATTTGCCGATGCCGTTGGGGCCGATCACCAGCAACCGCGGCTGGGTCAGCTCCAGCGACAGCTGACTGTGGTTCCGAAACCCCTGCAGCTGGAGCGTTTGGAGCCGGATGGGTCACAGAGCGGCGTTTGGGTAAGGTACTGACAACGGGCCGGCCTGTCGGGCGGTCTCCTGCTGTTACCTCACTTAGGCCAGTGGGCATGTAGCTCAGTTGGATAGAGCATCAGATTCCGGTTCTGAGGGTCGGGGGTTCGAATCCCTCCATGCTCGTGTTCAGTCAGTTCCAGAGGTTGATTTCAGCCTCAACCCCATGGCCCGGATGCCACTGGGGTCGATCACAAACCCCTGACCCTTCAGCGCTTCGAGCGACATCGCCGGCGCGGAGACGGACAGGCTGCAGCCAGGCAGGTCTCGCCGCAGGATGTGCAGGGCTCGATGCATCAGAACCGTCAGCAGCCGGCCCTGATCCGGTCCCGGAAGGGCGGACAGATTCCAGAGATTGGCGTTGAGGGCCATGTCGCTGGTGGCCCGCACGAATCCCACCAGCTCTCCCGTGGACTCCTCAAGAATGCTGATTTGCCACAGGCTGCGCTCCATCGCCTTGGGCCAGAGCTCTTCCGGGTGGGTGGATTCCTGGCAGGACGCCAGCAGTCGGTTGATGGCTGCCGGAGATGGCACCTCACCGGTTTCGAGTCGGTATCCCTCGGGGAGTTGAGGAACACTGGGCTGCTGAAGGAACGAAAGCAAGGGATCAGCCGGTGTTGCGCATGCCGGCGGCGATGCCATTAAGGGTGAGCAATGCGCCCCGCAGCAGCTCACTGCGGCTGTAGGTGCGGCGATCCTCCGGCGTTCCAGGGGATTCGCTCATGGGGGGCTGGCGGTTCTGATCCCGCAGTCGCCGCAGCAGGGCCACCTGCAGGAAGCCCAGGGGAACAATGGTGCGGTTGCGCAGATCCACCGACAGCTGCAGGTTCTGATCGGCCCCAAGCAGGCGGCTCTGACCGGTGATTTCAAGTACCAGCTTCAGGGTGCGGCCGTATTCATCGGCGATCACCTTGAAGATGTCTTCAAAGGCATCGCGCTGCTCCGGGTTGCCGAGGCTGCTCATGTAGTGGTGCGCCAGGTCGAGATCGACCTTGGACAGCGTCATCTCCACCTTGGAGATCAGCATCCGGAAAAACGGCCAGCGCTGATGCAGTCGCCGCAGCAGGTCCAGTTGCTCAGGGTCGTCGTTGACCTCCTCCGCCAGGGCGGTGCCCACACCGAACCAGCTCGGCAGCAGGAACCGGCTTTGGGTCCAGCCGAACACCCAGGGGATTGCCCGCAGACTGGAGAGATCCCGGGCGCCGGTCTTGCGGCGGGCCGGACGGCTGGAGATCTGCAGCTTGCTGATCTCCTCGATCGGGGTGACCTGCTGGAAAAACGCCACCAGATCGGGGTTGTCGTGGACCAGGGCCCGGTAATGCTCGCGGGAGCGCTTGGCCACGCGGCTCATCAACTGGTTCCAGCTCGGGGTGGCATCCAGCTGATTGGTCACCAAGCTGTTCTGCACCACCGCCGTCGTGACGGTTTCCAGGTTGTAGAGGGCAAGTTCCGGCAGGCCGTACTTGGAGGCCAGCACTTCACCCTGTTCGGTGATCTTGATCCGGCCCTGCAGTGTGCCGCTGGGCTGAGCAAGTATGGCCTGGTAGGCCGGGCCACCGCCGCGGCTCACCGATCCACCCCGGCCGTGGAACAGCCGCAGGGCCACGCCATGGCTACTGGCCAGGGTTTGCAGGGCGATCTGCGCCTGGTGAATCTCCCAGTTGCTGGAGAGGAAGCCCGAGTCTTTGTTGCTGTCGGAGTACCCGAGCATCAGCTCCTGCAGGGGCTGTCGCTGGACGCCAACACTGGGGAGCAGATTCCGGTAAATCGGCTTCTGGAACAGGCCGTCCATGACCTCGGGGGCCCGCTGCAGGTCTTCCACCGTTTCGAACAAAGGCACCACCAGCAGCGATGCCTTGCCGGCCTGCGGGTCCGCCAGGCCGATCTCCTTCGCCAGCAGCATCACCTCCAGCAGGTCGGAGGCGGTGTGACTCATGGAGATCACATATGAGTGGCAGATCCGCTGACCGAATTCCTGCTGCAGGCGATGCAGCATCTGGAACACCGCAAAGGTCTGGGCGGTGGCTTCGGACCATTCGACCGCCGCGGGGATCAGAGGCCGGCGGGTCTGCAGTTCCTCCAGCAGCCAGGCCACCCGCTCAGATTCCTCCATGGCGCCGTAGGCCTTGGGAAGCTGCAGGTTGGTGGTCAGCTCATCGATGGCGTCGCTGTGGCGGGTGCTCTCCTGCCGGATGTCCAGGCTCGCTAGAGAGAACCCGAAGATGTGGACCTGGTTGAGCAGGGTGTCGAGCTGTTCGCAGCTCAGCTCGGTGCTGACAAGGCTGTTGCGGATCAGTTCCAGATCACTGCGGAACTGATTGATGTCGGTGTAGTGCAGCGCCTCATGGCCCGGGATCCCATCGGTTGGCGCTGTGGTGGCAGGTTCCGGCGGCGACTGCCAGCCAGCCTCTGACATCTGATGGTTGCGCTGCAGCGTGAGCTCCAGCCGTTCAAGGATGTAGCTGAGCTTGAGCCGGTAGGGCTCCAGCCGATAGCGGGCGGCCCGGCGCTCATAGATCTCCGGGAAGCGCAGCCGGTCCATTTCCAGCGATTCCAACAGTGGTGGGGCTACCTGGCTCCACTGCATCGAGATGCTCAGCTGGTTGCGCAGGGATTGCACCGAGCCGATGTAGAGCTCCAGCATCAGCTGGCGCTGATAACAGGCGGTCCGCCAGGTGATCTCCGGGGTGACCGAGGGGTTGCCGTCGCGGTCGGACCCCACCCAGGACCCGAAGGTGCAGAAGGACGCCTGGGGGAACTGCACATCGGGGTAGTGCCGGCTCAGGGATGACACCAGCCGCCGCCGCAGCTGCGGCATCGCTTCGAACAGCACCTGCTGGAAGTAGTGCAGGGTTGAATCCACCTCATCCAGCACCGTCGGTTTGAACTGGTGCAGCTCGTCGGTGCGCCACCAGAGGCGGATCTCCTCCTCCAGCTGGCGTCGCAATTCCTCTTCGTCGTAGCGGGGCAGCGCTGGCTCTGACTGCAACCGTTGCAGCAGGGACGCCACCTTCCGCTGTTTGTGCCGCACGGTGTGCCGCACGATTTCCGTCGGGTGGGCGGTGAACACCAGTCGGATGTCCAGTTCCCGCAGGAGCGTCTCCACCTGCGCGGGGGGAACATTCATCCGCCGCAGCCGCTCGAACACTTCGCCGAATGTGGCGGGGTCGGTCTGGCTGGCCAGGGGCGGGGCGAAGGGATCAAACGGTGCCGCGGTCTCGTCGTCCTGGCTGCGGCTGGGACGAAGGCTGTCGAGATAGCTGTCTTCCTCGATGCGCTGCTCGAGGATGTTGATCAGCTGGAAATACAGGGAGAAAGCACGGGCTGCTGCGATGGCCTCGGAGAGATCCATGCTGAGGATCAGCTCAACGATCGCCTCGCTGCTGCTCTCACCGTCGCGGCCTTCCAGGGCCACCGGATCACTCAGCTGCTTGAGACGGAGCAGCCGCTCGCTTTGTTCCGGGGGGCATTCGCTGCGCAGCACGGTCTGCCACAGGTCTTCCACCAGCTCTAGGCGATGCTGCAGCAGGCGGCCGGCGCCGGGGCTGCCACCGCTGGCCCAAGGCTGCTCGCCGTCGGGGGCATGGGCGGTGGACTGGGGCATCGACGCTCCGCTGGTCTCGGGACTGCGCATGATCATCCCAAAGCGCCGCTCAGGGGGGCGACGGATTCTTCCTGATCCTTCATGGCACAACTGCCCTGCCGCAGAAGGTCTCCGATGCTGCAGCCCTGCTCAATGGCTGCTGTCCAATGCATGGCTTGGTTGCCGGATTCCAGCAGCCGTCCCAGCGGTTGAAGCCGCTCCCTGAGGTCGAGGGCTTCGGCCCGGGGGCTCAATTGCTCCAGAATCTCGGCAATCCAGGCTCGGCCGGTCACCGCACGGCCGTCCTGCCAGTGCTGGAGCGTGGCATCGAGGCTTGAGCGGGCCGCGGCGGCGTCATTGCTGTCGGCCAGCTCCGCCAGCTCCTCTGCGCTGAGTTCACTGGCCTGGAGCGGATCCAGCCGCTGCGGGTCATCCCGCAGTTCCAGCAGCCGCAGTTCCAGCAAAGCCGTGATCGCCAGCAGTTCCGCCGGGTCGGTGATCAGATCACAGATGCGCAGTTCCAGGCGGTTGAGGTCGTAGGGCCGTCGCGGTCCGTTGGGGCGGACGGAGGTCCAGAGATGGCGTTCGTTGCGCATCTGGCCATCGGCCAGGCGCTGCTCCACCCACTGTATGTAGTGGGTGTGATCCAGAAACAACGGCACCTGCCGTGGGGTCAGGGGAAACTGATGCCAGCGCTGCGAGTGGTGGCCGGTCAGCTGACCACCGAGAAACGGTGAACTGGCACTGAGGGAGAGCAGCAAGGCCGCTTCGCAACGCACCAGCCGTACGGCTGCGAACAGCCAATCCAGGTCCGTGATGCCCAGGTTGATGTGAACGCTGGCGGTCACGACCTTGGTGCCGTAGGTCGTTTCGATCAGGTCGTGATACGGATTGGTGGGATCCGATCGCTCGAAGCGGCTGCTGTCGCCGAGGCTGAGGGTGCTGCCCGGCAGCAGGGTCAGCCCCCGGGGAGCCAGCCATTCGCGCAGCCGCCGGCGTGGTTGCAGCAGGGCCTCTGGCAGAGCCTCGTAGGCGCTGATCGGCGGGGTGGTGTACTCCAGGTTGCGGTGGTCCGGTTCCGTGACGAAATCACTGAGATCCCGGGCCACCTCGCTGGCCACTCCCACGTTGGTGCCGTCCGGTCGCCCGGTGAATAGCTCCACTTCAAAGCCCTTGAGCAGCAGCCCTTCGGTCATGTCCGCTCCGGGTTGAGGCAGGCCAGGGCCGTGAGCATGCCGCGGGCCTTGTTGAGGGTCTCCTGGTATTCCGCCGTCGGCTTCGAATCCGCCACCACGCCAGCTCCCGCCTGCACCTTCACCTTGCAACCACCGGACGGGTCCGGTTGAACCACCATGGTGCGGATCGTGATGGCGGTGTTCAGGGCTCCCGCCAGATCCACCGATCCATAAACACCGGAATAGGGGCCGCGGGCATCGGGTTCCAGCTCATGGATCAGCTGCATCGCACGGATCTTGGGGGCTCCACTCACGGTTCCGGCGGGGAAGGATGCCATCAGCAGCTCCCACACGTCGTGCTGGGGGGCCAGACGCCCCTCCACCTGGCTGACAATGTGCATCACGTGCGAGTACCGCTCGATCACCATCAGATCCTTCACCGCCACAGTGCCGGGCTGACAGACCCTCCCGAGGTCATTGCGGCCGAGGTCCACCAGCATCACGTGCTCGGCACGTTCCTTGGGGTCGGCCAGCAGATCCAGCTCCAGGTCGCGATCCTCATGGGCTGTCGTGCCGCGCGGACGGGTGCCGGCGATGGGTCTAAGGCTGGCTCGGATGCCCTCCGGCGTAGGGTCGGCCTGCACCATCACCTCCGGACTCGATCCGATCAACTGCCAGTCCCCGAAGTCGAAGAAGGCCATGTAGGGCGATGGATTGACCATCCGCAGGCTGCGATAGAGCTCCAGCGGCTGCTGGGGAACAACCGTCTCCAGGCGTTGGCTGATCACCAGCTGGAAGACGTCCCCGGCGGCGATGTGCTCCCGGGCGGTGTCGACCGCCGCCTCAAAGCGCTCCTGGCTGCAGTTGCTCTTGACATCGGGAAGCTGCTTGGCCTGCGCATCCCAGGGCAGGGGATCCACCAGGGGGAGCGGGGCTTCCATGTGCCGCCGGAGCGCTGCAATCCGCGCCATGGCCCCGTCCCAGGCAGCGTCTTCTGATTGACCCTGGCTCAGGTCGGCGAAGGCCACGGCCGTGATCTGTCGCTTTACCTGATCGAAAATCAGGATCGCGTCCATCAGCATCCAGATGCCGTCCGGAGGATCCGACACCTGCCGCGGATGCACCGGAACACTGGGTTCAATCCACTTAATCAGCTCATAGCCCCAGACGCCGTAGAGCTGCCCGAGCGGTGGCAGTCCGGGCAGGCTGATGCAGCGGTAAGGCTCCAGACAACGCCTGAGACTGTCGAAGGGATTGCCACGCAAGGTTTCTTCGCGGCCGTCACGCCAACGTCGTTGCAGGCAATCGTTGCGGGCTGATGCGGTCCACAGGGGATCGCAGGCGATGACGCTCCACCTGCCGAGGGTTTCACCACCCTCAACCGATTCCAACAGCACCCCAGGGGCATGATCGGCCCCGACCTTGATCCAGGCCGTCAGAGGGGTTTCAAGATCCGCCGGCCAGCTCTGGGCCAGCGGAATCAGATTGGCACCGTTGGCTGCGGCCTCGTGAAAGACGACGCGATCAGGACTGAGCATGACGGCATCTTTGCAGCACCGCCCCAGTGAGGGGCGGGGTCAGTGCGATGGATCAGGAGTCGTAGGTGTTGCGACCGCTGAACTTGATGCTGGAGGGGTTCACGTTCTGACCGATGCGCCGGGAGTTGTGACCCACCATGGTGCGACCTTCGTTCACTTTCTCGGAGACCACACCGTCCTTGGGATAGAGGAATTCGGTGTCGCCGCCGGGGAAGATGCGGTAGATCTTATAATCATCGATCCGGGGCTTGAACTTGGTGCGCAGCTGTGTTCCGAGGGCAAGGCACTGTTCCTTGCGGGCGAAGTACATGATGTTTTCGCCGGAATTCATCATGGCGGCGCCGCCGGTCGGCAGCTCAAAGGCCTGAGCGCTGTTGCTGGTCCAGGTGATGGCGTATTTCTCTTCGGTATCAGCGGCATTCAGCAGACCACCGGTGCTGCCGATGAACTGAGGAAGCTGACCATTCAACGCCGATGCTGTCATGGCTGCGGTAATCCAGACGGTCCGTTACGACTGGAAAGTAGCACCGTGGTTGGGGCTTGATTTGGCTGGCGAAAGCAACCTTCACACCCGTCAACAAAGCGGTTCCTGATATCAGGTTGGAATCGGTGCCACGGGGAAGAACACGGTGAGATCCCGATCGCGTCGTGCGTGGTATCTCCCGCCCAGGCTGGCCATCAGTTGACGGGTGGCCGACTGACTGAGCTGAAGGCTGCCGGTGGCTGGATCCCAGCTGAGCACAGTGCCCACTTGTTCGGTGCTCGAACCCGACCCGGTCGATGCCGGCCCGTCCTCCATCTGCACCAAAAGCTGCAGTTTCAGGCGGGCGCCGGCCGGCTGCAGCTCCAGTCGCAAGCCGGTTCCGCCGGGTAATCCCCGACTGACCCGGTCGATCAGACCGCCGAGCATCGGCTCCAGCCGCCTCGGGTCGCTGAGCACATCGGGCAGGTCAGGCTGCACGTCCAGCGTGAGGCTGAGTTGGCGTCGCTCGAGTTGGTCCCGCCAAATCGGTTCCAGACTGCGCAGGATGGAGCCGAGATCCGTGCGGGCCAGCTGAGTTCCCTCAGGTTGGCGCTGCAGCTCGGCGGCATGGAAGATCAGCCCGAAGCGGTCGATCTGTTCACTGCATTCCCCATCAATCTGTCGAAGCCGTTTCTGCACCACGGCGGGCAGGTCGTCGCGGCGCAGCAACGAGCGGATCAGGGTGCGGATCGTGGCCAGGGGGGTGCGCACCTCATGGGTAATGGCCTCCAGCAAGCTGAGGTCGTGGGAGGACTCCTGGTTTGATTCGGAGCTGCTCTGGGTCGGTTGCAGGGTCAGGCTAGGTGCCGTCACGGTGAGCTTCTCCGCCAGCCGCGGCCAGAACTGCTGGTCGAGCTGGGGATCGCTGTGCAGCGGGCCAAGACCGGTCAGCTGTGTTCTCAAGGCTTCAGCCAGCTCGGGGGACTGACCCTGCAGCCGCGTTCCGAACAGGGCCAGGGCATCGCCCAGGGTGTCGTGGTCGCAGCGCATCAGCAGCTGACGCCGGTCTTGATCGCCATGGATGGCCAGTGCCACCTGCAGGGTCGGTGTGATGACGATCAGCAGGGGGTCCAATCCGTCCTCAGGGTGCAGGGGCAGCCGACGGAAACGCATGCCCTCCGGCCGCTGGCCGCCACTTCCCGGCAGGGCGGCATGGGACGGACTGAAGCGATCGAGGTTCTCCGGCGCCAGCACCCATCCCTGCAGATGGGCCAGAAGCTCGGGCTCGTAGAGCGCTGGCAGCGGGGAGGCCAGCCAGATTCCCGCCTGGGCATCGCGATTCAGCAGCTCCTCCTGAAGAATTTCGAGGGCGCCCCACCAGAGGCGACGCACCCCGGATTCATCACAGGCTCCAGGACGTCTGTCCCGGGCCAGACGTTGCCGCAGGGCCTGGAGGCTGTTGTCGCTCACCATCGACCCAGTGAGCCGACTCGGCTCTGCCGCACCACGGACAGGCAGAGGCCTAGACAGATGAAGTTGACGAGCATCGCCGAGCGCCCGTAGCTGAGGAACGGCAGGGGGATGCCGGTGATCGGTCCGAGTCCGATGGTCATGAAGATGTTCACCACCACCTGGAACATCACCATGGTTCCGATGCCGACCACCACCAGCGATTCGAAATCGCTGCGGGCGTGGCGGGCCACCTGCAGCAGGCGCATCATCAGCAAGGCAAAGCCCGCCACCACCAGCACCGTGCCGATGAATCCGGTTTCCTCACCGAGTGCACTGAAGATGAAATCCGTGTGCTGTTCAGGAATGAAGCGCAGTTTGGTCAACTGACCCTGTAGCAGCCCGGTGCCGAACAGCCCGCCGGAACCGATGCCGACGCTGCTCTGCAGCAGGTGATAGCCACCACCGAGAGGATCCTGGGAAGGGTCGAGGAACAGCACCAGGCGATCGCGTTGATAGTCCTTGAGGCCGTTCATCCACAGCCAGGGGGTCACCACGGCCATCAGGGAGTGGATGGCAACGGTGATGGCAGCAGCCAGTCGCTTCCAGGGCAGGCTCCGGAAAGCCAGGATCATCATCAGCGGGATCCAGATCGCCATCCCCCAGGGCAGCAGACCGGACAGCAGCGCCGTGACCAGCGGAGACAGCAGCAGCACGACCCATTCGATCGGCATGCCCGACCAATAGAGCATCGTGAGCATCAGGGCTCCGAACACCAGTGATGTGCCCAGGTCCGGCTGGATGAACACCAGCAGCCAGGGGATGGAAATCACCCCCAGTGGGCGCAGCAGATCCACCGGACGCTCCACCGGATGACGGGCCAGAACAGCCCCCAGCAACAGGATTGCCGCGATCTTGGCGAATTCGGACGGCTGAACATTGACGGGCCCGATGCTGATCCAGCGCTGCGCTCCCAGGGCGGTGGTGCCCACCACACGCACGGCGATCAGACTGAGAACCGTCATGCCGTAAACTGGGATTAGAAGCGGCTGCAGCCGTTGCAGTGGCAGGCGTGCCAGGACCAGGGCAATCAAGGCTCCGACTCCAGCCGTGATCCAGTGGTGATACCAATCGGCGTAATCGGCCTGCCGTTGGGTGCTGGCAATCAGCACGCCGGCGATGGCCACCATGGCCAGCGGAACGCCCCAGAGGATCCATTCCTTGGATTGTTGGCGTCGTCCGCGGCTGGTCGTCATCGTCAGGCCGTTGCGGTGACCTGCTGAAGCACCCGTTCAGCCAGTCCCTGGAATTCCTCCGCACTGGCGGAATCCGGCCGGCTGATCACGATGGGGCGTCCGCTGTCGCCCCCTTCCTGCACCGGCATCTCCATGGGGATCTGCGCCAGAAGCGGCACGTCATAGTCCGCAGCGAGGGTGGCTCCGCCGCCACTGCCGAACAAGGCGTAGCGCTGTTCGGGGCGATCCGGCGGAATGAAGGCGCTCATGTTCTCCGCGACGCCGAGCACCGGAATGCCCAGTTGCCGAAACATGGCCAAGCCACGGCGGGCGTCCTGCAGGGAGACCTGTTGCGGTGTGGTCACGATGACAACACCGGCCATGGGCACGGCCTGGGCCAGGGACAGCTGGGCATCGCCAGTGCCGGGGGGAAGATCCACCACCAGTACATCGCGTTCACCCCAATCGGCCTGATACAGGAACTGGCGGATGATGCCGTTCAGCATCGGACCACGCCAGATCACCGGCTGGTGTTCATCGATCAGCAACCCCATCGAGACCATGGCGACGCCGCAGCTTTCAATCGGCACAATCCGCTGCGTGTCGCCACTGCCGCGCACCTCCGGTGTGCGATCGGCCACTCCGAGCATCGTCGGTGCATTCGGGCCGTAAATGTCGGCGTCGAGTAACCCCACGCTCAGCCCCTGCTGCGCCAGGGCGCAGGCCAGATTCACCGCAACGGTGCTCTTGCCGACGCCCCCTTTGCCGCTGCTGACGGCAATCACCTGGCGGACGCCAGGGATGGACTGGCGCTCGGCCGGTTGTCCATGGCCGGCCTGACCGATTCCCCCCTGGCTGGGGGGCTGCCCCAGTTCGATCTGCACATCATCGATTCCGTCCAAGCTCAGCAGCGCTTGACGGGCTTCGCCGGCGATGCGTTCACGCTGCCCCTGGGCGAAACCGGGCAGGGCGAGTCGGAAGACCACACGGGAGCCCTCCACCCGGACCTGATCAATCCAGCTGAGTTCCGTCACGGCACGGCCGCTGCCCGCATCCTGGATCTGAGCAAGAACGCCGTTTGCCTGCTCGACCGAAACCATCGGATTGTGCTGCTGCGGGCTGGATCCTAGGGGCGCCCTCCCGTGACAGTCCCTGACGGAGTGTTGTCTTGGGCTGGCATCACCTGTTTAGGTTCTTCGATCGAATGGTCTGCCTTCATGGTTCGCTCCCTGGTTCGACGCCTGCTTGGCCGCCCACAGAACAATGGGATTGCTGCGCCGGCTTTGGAGCTGCCGCCTGAGGATTCCCGGGCCCGGGCTCGGGCCATGGTGATGGGATTGCAGGATGAGATCTGCGCAGGTCTGGAGTCCCTCGATGGTGAAGGGACATTCGTCGAGGAGAGCTGGGAGCGGCCTGAGGGAGGCGGCGGGCGATCCCGGGTGATGCGCGAAGGCCGTGTCTTCGAGCAGGGCGGCGTGAACTTCTCGGAAGTGCAGGGCCAGGAGCTGCCACCCTCAATCCTCAAGCAACGTCCTGAGGCCAAGGGGCATCCGTGGTTTGCCACGGGCACCTCGATGGTGCTGCACCCGCGCAATCCCTACATCCCCACGGTTCACCTCAATTACCGCTACTTCGAGGCTGGTCCGGTGTGGTGGTTCGGTGGTGGGGCAGACCTCACGCCCTATTACCCCTTTCTGGAGGATGCCCGTCACTTCCATCGCACCCATCAGGCGGCCTGCGATTCGGTCCATCCAGACCTGCACAAGGTGTTCAAGCCATGGTGCGATGAGTACTTCTTCCTGAAGCACCGCGGTGAGACCCGCGGCGTTGGTGGCATCTTTTACGACTATCAGGATTCCAGCGGAGTGCTCTACAAGGGGCAGGACCCTTCAGGTCCCGCCGCAGGGGTATCGGCTCAGCTGGGGGCTCGTCCCCTGGGCTGGGAGCAACTGTTCGCCCTGGGGCAGGCCAATGGCCGTGCCTTTCTCCCGTCCTATGCGCCGATCGTGGAGAAGCGCCATCCGATGGCCTATGGCGATCGCGAGCGTCAGTTCCAGCTCTATCGCCGTGGGCGGTACGTGGAGTTCAACCTCGTGTGGGATCGGGGGACGATCTTCGGTCTCCAGACCAACGGCCGTACCGAGTCCATCCTGATGTCACTGCCGCCGTTGGTGCGCTGGGAATACGGCTTCAAGGCCGAGGCCGGGTCCAGAGAAGCTCTGCTGACGGAGCTGTTCACCAAACCCCAGAACTGGCTTGGTGATGCATCCCTGGAGGACCGCTGCCGCCCCCACGGCGCCATCAACTGACCCCCTGAACCAGGGCGTTCACCACCCGCTCGGCGATGCACTCCAGGGTCTGGGAGCGGGTGGAAGGGTTGCGCAGCTTGTTCTCCAGCGGCGGCTCCAGCATCGCGATTTCCAGGATGCCGATGCCACGACGGGGACCGCCGAGGCCGTTACGGAAAAGTCTTGGGAACCGGCCGAAGGCCTTGGCAAGGCTCTCGTCCAGCGCATTGAGAGGCCGATTGATCGCCGGGATCAAACCCGATCCGAACCCGTAGGGCCGGTAGGCATCGAAGTGAATCTCCAGGATGTAGTCGCCGCGGGCTGAACGTGTCTTGGCTTGCGACCAGTTGGTTCTTGGATCCTCGTCGTTGCGGATGGTGAGTGCCGGTGGTGTGTAAGCGCTGATGTTGAGACCTCGGGTTCGCCCCAGCCGCACCACGGCCTTCTGCACCTGCAGGTTCCAGTAGAGCTCGTCCCGCATGCGGGGATCCATCGGCGCCTGACGCCGCTTGTCCACGGCGAAGCCCGGTGTTCCGGCACTGGCCATGGCCTGGGAATCCGCGTGGCCGGCCATCACCACGATGGACTGATTGGGCTTGACCGCACCCCGCCCAATCCAGCGTCCCGGCATGCGGGTGCGAGGGCCCAGAAGGGGATCGGGGTTGCCGCTGGCGGGGCATTGCGTCGCTGGAACCGTCGTGGGTGCCTGTGGCGCGGGTTTTGGTTGAGAGGTGAGCCAGTTCTGGCGTGGCTGGGCCGTCGTGGCGGGGCAGAGCAGCAGCGTCAACGCCAGCCCACCGAGGCTGAGATGCGTGCCGCACCGTTGCTGATGACTCCAGGTGTGCCAGGCCATGCGTCTGATCAGATCGGTGACGACAGCAGGGAGCCGTCACTGGAGAGCTGAAGGCTGTCCGCCAGTTCCAGCTCGATGGCGATCAACTCATCACGGTGCGCGCGAAGACGAACCGTGATGCCGGCTTCGTTGTGCTCCTGCAGCAGTTGCAGTTCCAGCGCCTCGGTGCGGGCGGCCCGCCGGCTGTAAACGGAGCCGGCCACAGGGCCGAGCAGGATCAGCAACAGCGGCCACCAGCTTAGCTGCGGAGCCAGCTGGCGCAGCACCAGGCCGAAACAGGTGCCGCCGATGGCGGCCAGAACGGACAACAACACGGCCAGCGGTTGGCTGGCGGCCACAGACCCCCGGAAGCGCAACACCTGCCGATCAGCATCGCCGCCGTCCCGGCTCCAGCCCCGTTGCTCCAGCCAGTCGCTCAGGCCGCTCAACACCTCCAGGGCTGGCCTGGGGGAGTGCACATCCACAACGGTGGTGCGGTCCTTGCTGGCGGCGCGCAGGAAAAACACCAGGCCAATCGCCAGCAGGACGGTCAGCAGCAGGGTGGATTGAAAGCCCGCAGGCATGAACCAGCTCTCAAGTTGGACTGTTCTAAGCCGTCTTTGATCGCGTTAGTTCAACACCAGCCGGTGGGATTCCAGCCAGCTGTGCCACGGGGACATCAGCTGTTCGGCCTGGCCCCTGGCATCCGGCATCAGATGCAGCATCCGGCGGGGGCGACCACGGCTCGGGCAGCGCTGGGTGTACGTGCTGATGGAACCCTGTTGCTCGAGGAAGTCCAAGGCCTGCTGAAGCACCGTCTCGGAAAGCCGCAGCTGGGGCTCCTCCCGCATCAGTTTTTGCAGCAGCCCGGAGGGATAGTTGTCGTCCTTCAGCAGGCACTCGAGCACCCAGCACACCGCCAGTTCCAGGTCGAGGAACTGTGGTGGTGGCTGGCGAAAGTACTGCTCAATATCGGCCAGGCAGGTTCTGGACGGCTTGCGGCGGGAGAACACAGCAACAGAAGCACTGGTTCCATCAAAGTCGATCTCATTTTGAGATTCAAGAGGGAATTTCAGTGGCGTCCCGACAGGCCTGCCGCTGGCCACACTGGAGCTGCTCACTGCGTGTTCCCATGGCCGATTCGCTTCCTGCTCCCGCTGAATTCGCCGTCTTTGACGGCGATCTGGATGCGGATTGGACCGAGCGATACCTGCGCATGTCCGCCCTGGCGGTGGACACCGAGGCCATGGGTCTGATCCATGGCCGCGATCGTCTCTGCCTGGTTCAGATCGCTGATGCCGACGATCGGGTCTGCTGCATTCGGATCGGGCTTGGTCAGACCTCGGCGCCCAACCTGCAGCGGCTCCTGGAGGCCGCTTCCGTGGAAAAGGTCTTCCACTTCGCCCGCTTCGATGTGGCAGCGCTGGCCAGCGGCCTCGGCATCGCCGTCAGCCCCATCTTCTGCACCAAGGTGGGTAGCCGTCTTGGTCGCACCTACACACCCCGCCATGGTTTGAAGGACCTGGTGATGGAGCTGGTCGGGGTTGAACTCGACAAGGGTGCCCAGAGCAGCGACTGGGGCCGGGTGGATGAGCTCAGCGATGTTCAGCTCGCCTACGCCGCCAATGATGTGCGCTATCTGCTGCCGGCACGTCAGAAGCTGGAAGCCATGCTGCGGCGTGAGGGGCGCTGGGATCTGGCGCAGCGCTGCTTCGGATGCATTCCTGTGATCGCGGATCTGGATCGGATGCGCTTCAACCAGACCTTCGAGCACTGAGCTTCAACGTTCAGTCTTCGAGGATGAAGTTGCCGTCTCCCTCGCTTGAACTCAACAGCGCGGTCAAGCGCTCGACGCTTCCCCCGTCGTTGCTGTCCAGGGCGGTGAGCATGGATTGGGCCATGGCCCGTCGTCCCTCCAGGTCACGCTTGCCCTCGCGGGCTGCTGCCTGATCCACCTGGCGCCGGGCACTGGCCAGGCTGATGCTCAATCGGCTGGCCAATTGAGCGCAGATTTTGACGTATTCGGAGTCCTGAATGGCTGCCATGGGTCCCAGTGGCGGTCCTTCAGTATCCGTGCAGCCGTTCAAGGATTAACGCAGCAAGGCGGGCGCTTCCCCCGGGAGGGCCCATCCTTCGTTGGCCGATCCGCCCGAGGCGTTCCCGCAGCGGCGGGTTGTCCAGCAGCTGCTGCAGCCTGCCGTGGAGCTCCTCCGGGGAGCTGCAGGGGCGCACAGCTCCCCCCAGCAGGCGGCTTTGGCGCCGCGCGAAGGGCCACTGGAACTGTGGCCCCGGCCCCGGCAGTGACAGGGCCGGAATTCCAAGCCCAACCAGTTGTTCCGTTGCGGTGCCGGCGGTGGCCACGCCAGCTTCCGCCCAGCTGGCCCAGGTTTGGAAACGCTTCACGCCGATCAGCACCAGCAGAGGTCCCTTCACCCAGCAGGCCGCGGCATTGAGCTGGTCGGAGGGAGGCAGGCCGCGGCGGAACTGTTGATCGCGAAGGATCGGTTCGAGTTGATCCAGGCTCGGTTGGCTGCCGACAGCAACAAGAACGGCAATCGGCTGATCGGCCTTCAGCCGGCTGATGCCATCCAGCAGCCGGCTGAAGTTCCGTAGGGCCTCCGGTACGCGGCTTCCACACAGCAGAAGCACCCGCCTGCAGCGTCCAAGGCTGGCGGGAACATCACCGTTCGTCAGGCCATCCATCATCGGATTGCCCGGTGCCAGGGCCCGCACGCCATGGCGCTGGAGTCCGCGGGCGGTCAACCCATCGCGCATGGCCACCAACCGGCAGCGTGCCGCTCGCATCAGCATCCACTCCCATGGATCCCATTCGCTGCCTTTCAGCCGGTGGTAGCGATCGCTGGGGCTCTGGCCAGGGCCGCTGCACCAGGTGTAGTCGCTCTTCGGGGTGCCGATGAAGCCATAGCGGGCGCCACTGCTCCAGGCCATCAGCAGGGGGAGGAGATCGCCGATCGCCAGCAGCTTGAGGCCGGCGCGAGCCCGCTTACCGATCAAGCGCCACTGTTGCCAGCTGAGCATGGGAAGGCCGGCCTTCAGGTCCGCCAGAAATCCAGTGATGCTCTGGTTGCTGAACCCTCCGCTGGGGAGGGCGGCCGCTGGACCGATCCGTTGCAGCCAGCCCTTCTGAATCGCATCGTCAAAAACACGCCCCTGACCGACCAGAGGCAGCACTTCAAGCTTCAGGGCGGGGCACTGGGCATGCAGTTGTTCCAGCACCCGCAGAGCGATCAGATCCTCCCCGTGGCCATTGCAGACCACCAGCAATCCAGCATCGTTGTGGCTGATACGATCGCCTGATGGGAACGGCCGTTCCCGATCGGCGGCATGGCCAAGTGGTAAGGCAGAGGATTGCAAATCCTTTATCCCCAGTTCGAATCTGGGTGCCGCCTTCGATCGATATTCACAGCCGGGCCTCCGCGCTTCGTTGCAGTCCATCACGCGTCTGACTCTCGCAGTTGAGGCGTCGTTCGTTGATCCTGCACGCACCGGTGGTCGGTCGATTGCTCGGCAAGCCGATTGGCAGACCGCGTTGATCAAAGACCACCAGGGAACTGCTGGTGATGGTTCCGCTCCAGGAGGCAGCTGCCAGGCGGCAGCGGCCGTTCTGACAGCTCAAAACGGGATCCCCGGTGCCAGGGCCCATCACGAATGTCAGCTGGTGGGTCTGACCCGGGTCCTCTTCACTGACGCCGATGAAGCGGATGCGCAGACCGATTGTGCTGGTTTGGCTGAGTTGCAGCCGCTGGCAGCCCATGGAGCGCTCGGCCTGAGTCAGACGACAGCCGGACACGCCCGTATCCAATCGGCCGAAACGGTCGTTGCCGACTGCATCGCTGCTGGCGACGTGGACGCCCATCAGCACCAACAGAAGCGGCAGCAGCATCAGTAGTCGCTGTCAGCCACACACATGCCGAGACAGCGGATGCCGTTGCTTGCCGTGCGCCGGCAGTGTTGGCAGAGGATGCGCTCCTCAACCGGTTCTGTCGATTCACCCGCTAGCGGGTTCACTGTTGGGATGGAAGTGGCCGTCTGTTGTTCAGCCATGAGAGTCCGTCAATGGAGGCGATCATGACGGGCAGAGGAGGTGACGCGTTGAACGGCATCGGATTCGGCACCTGGGCCTGGGGCAATCAACTGTTGTGGGGGTACGACGCCGAACGGGATGACCGCCTTCTGGAGGAGACCTTCCGCCAGGCCCTTGCATCGGGTCTTGGCCTGATCGATACCGCTGATTCCTACGGCACCGGGCGGCTCAATGGTCGCAGTGAACAGCTGCTGGGGCGGTTCGCAGCACGACTGCCAGCGACGCGAAGGGCGGATCTCTGCATCGCCACCAAACTGGCGCCCTTCCCCTGGCGGCTCGGGCGGCGGGGCCTGGATCAGGCGCTTCAGGCGAGTCGTCAGCGGCTTCAGGGCCATCTACGACGCGTGCAGCTGCACTGGAGCACTGCTCGCTACGCCCCCTGGCAGGAGGTGCAGCTTCTCGATGGACTGGCGGATCGCGTTCTGGATGGCTCCATCAGCGAAATCGGGGTGTCCAACATCGGCCCGAAACGGCTGGCCTGGATGCAGCAACGCCTGGCGGAGCGAGGAGTTCCCTTGCGCAGTGTGCAGGTGCAGTATTCGCTGCTCTCACCGGGCGACGCCAAGGTTGATGCGTTGCGACAGCTCTGCCGTGAGAGTGGCATCGAGGTGCTGGCCTACAGCCCGCTTGCTTTCGGTGTGCTGACCATGCCGCCAGAGGGGGAGCGACGATCGCGAACCGTCCTGCAACGGCAGCTCATTGCCAGGTTGCAGCCTGCCAGCCGCTCACTTCGCGCCGGTGTGGCGGCCATTGCCGGCCAGCGCGGTGTTTCGATGGCCCAGGTGGCCCTCAACTGGTGTCGAGCCCAGGGGACCACACCGATCCCAGGCCTCAGAACTCCAGATCAAGCGAGGGATGTTGCCGGAGCCCTCCAATGGTCATTGACCTCTGCAGAACTGGATCAGCTGACCGTGGCGCGGCAGCAATGCACGGTGCGCACACCGTCCAATCCATTTCAAAGCGCTTAAGACCTCAGGCTTCAGCGACGTTGTCTGGAGCAGGACTCACCACAACAGGAAGACTGTCAGCGGCAGCCTCGCTGCGCAGGGGGATCACGTTCTCCCGTTCCGGTGGTGGTATGGGGGCAGCAGCAGCCTGGCTCTCTTCGCAGGCCTTGAGCGCTTCCTGGAGCAGGGAATCAAAGGTGGTTCCCGGCAGACGGTGCCTCGCGACCTCAAGGAAGGTCCTGGGCAGGGATTCCCCGGCCGCGGACCGCAGGGCGGGGTTGTTGCTGCGCAGTTCTTTTTCCTCATCGATCGCTCGCAGGAAACGAAGGGTGACGTCGCGCTTGGTGGAGGCCTTGATCAATGTGTCCCGATCCTGGGGGCCCTGATCGAGGCTCTGTTCAAGTTCGTGGATCCGCCGCTCAAGACTGTCGAGGACTTCCTGGGCTTCTTTGCCGATGTGGGACAGCTGACCGTCGGACAGATCAGGCATGTCAGCGACATAAACCTTGCCGTGGTCCCTCAGGGTGAGGAAGGTCGGCCGGGGTGATTGTCGGTGGCCATTGGAACGCTCATGGGCCGGGACGACCGGGCGGCGTGGGGGTGTTGGAC
This sequence comes from Synechococcus sp. A15-24, assembly GCF_014280195.1. Taxonomy (NCBI): domain Bacteria; kingdom Bacillati; phylum Cyanobacteriota; class Cyanophyceae; order Synechococcales; family Synechococcaceae; genus Synechococcus; species Synechococcus sp. A15-24. The sequence goes on along the minus strand of NZ_CP047960.1, from coordinate 1,814,375 downwards.
CAGCAGAGGATCGTCTGCGCGTGGTGCGCTGAGGTCTATCAAACGGCATGACGTTGTTAAACCGATGTATCGACGCTGCGTCCGGAGAAAATCTCCGAAGTGCTTGAAATCACCTTAAACGGTTCTTTCCCTTTTCCGGACTCTTGAACAATCTCTTTGGAGAGTGATGCATTCCCCCTGTTAGTCGGGGAGGCCGATCACGCCGTCTGCAGGGTTCCCTTCCAAGATCCTGCCGATCGGCCAGGCCTGGAGCTGCTGGGTACGGCAGGCCGCGACGGTTCGGTCAGTTTGATCCTGCGGAACCACAACACAGAAACCGATCCCGAGATTGAAGGTGTGCCAGAGATCACGCTCCGGAATGCCGCCAGAGCTCTGGAGCCAGTCGAACAGGGGCGGGCGTGCCCAGCTCGTTGGGCTCACCTGGGCGCGACATCCAGCCGGCAGGCAGCGGGGGAGGTTCTCCGGCAGTCCTCCACCTGTGATGTGCGCCATGGCATGGATGGGAAGGCTGCTGCTGAGCAGGTGCTGCACCAGCGAGGCGTAGAGCTGGGTGGGCCTCAGCAGATCGTCGATCAGGGGGCGCTGATCAGGTCCGTACAGGGTGGATCGATCCGCATTGGCCTGGGCCAGCACTCGGCGCACCAGGCTGAAGCCGTTGCTGTGGGCACCACTGCTGGCCACGCCGATCACGGCATCACCCGGTTGAACCTGATGTCCATCAATGAGCTCGCTCTCTTCAACAACGGCGACGCAGAACCCGGCCAGGTCGTAGCGACCCGCTGGGTAGAAGCCAGGCATTTCGGCGGTTTCGCCGCCGAGCAATGAGCAGCCGCTCTGCTGGCATCCGTCAGCGATGCCCTCAACTACCTCAACCATGGCGTCAGGGCTTAATGCGCCCGTGGCCATGTAGTCGAGAAAAAACAGCGGCTGGGCGCCGGATGTGATCACGTCGTTCACGCACATCGCCACCAGGTCGATCCCAACGTTGTGGTGGGCTTGATGGTCCTGCGCCAATTCGAGTTTGGTGCCGACACCATCAGTCCCTGAAACCAACAGGGGCTGTCGCAGGCCAGCCGGCAGGCGCATCATGCCGCCGAAGCCCCCCAGACCACCGACCACCTCCTGGCGGTGTGTTGCTTCGACGGACGATTTGATCCGTTGAACAAAGGCGCGCCCGGCCTCGACGTCAACGCCAGCACTCTTGTAGTCCATGGGCTGAAGAACCTGTATCGATCCTGCAACCCCAGCGACCTTGGGACGGTCGACGAGCCGGATCAAGAGGCCATCAGTTTCGCTGATGACTTGACCAAGTCTGGCTGATGCCTTGGTTTGGGATCAGTAGGGGCCTCGCCTGTGAGCGGCTGATGCGCGCCACGGGTGTCCAGATTCGCTGTGCCAGCCGCTGGATTGGTGCCTGCTGATGTGTTTGTTGCGAACTTCTTAGCGTCAAACAAATTTGCCTGTAGAGGTCTGCACAGCTTCTGAGCCTTGCTTCCAGGAGCCTGCTGATCGCCCGTCATGCTTGTCGTTCTCACCCTCCTGGGTTTGTCCGGGGCGATTTCAGCCAGTGCAGCTCTTTTCCCCGTGGTGGCGCAGGATTTTGAGGATCCGGATTGGTTCGAGCCTCTCGATCCAATTGAGTTGGCCGTCGACTCGGACGTTGACGCTCAATCCATAACGGCTGCTCCACTTGATTCCAACGTGTCGGTTCAGGACGACCTCGACCCGGACAGCAGCGATGACAACAGCGTCAGCGCCACATTGACGCCCGATGAGGTGAGGGAACCGGTCGATCCAACGCCCGTGGCGGTTCTGCCCGAGCCGAAGCTGAAGCTGCTGCCCGACGTGGTGCGCGTGATCACCGGGGAGGCCAGCTGGTACGGGCCTGGTTTCTACGGAAATCACACGGCCAACGGCGAGATCTACCGCCAGGGGACGATGACGGCAGCTCACCGCACCTTGCCGTTCGGAACCAAAGTGCGCGTTACCAATCTCTGGAACGGCCGCTCTGCGGTGATCCGCATCAACGACCGAGGCCCCTTTGTTGATCACCGGGTCATTGATCTGGGCCACGGTGCCGCCTCGAACCTTGGGCTGATCAGTTCCGGGATTGCCCAGGTGAAGCTTGAGGTGCTGCGCTGACCACCGCTTTGCTCTCAACGCAGGCTGAGCTGGTGGCATTCCGCTCAGGCCTCGGCCAATCCATTCAGTTCGTCCCGACCATGGGAGGTCTGCACCAGGGGCATGGGGAGCTGATCCGCCGTGCGGCAGAGCAGGGCCCAGTGTTGGTGAGTGTGTTCGTCAATCCCCTTCAGTTCTGCCCTGGCGAAGACTTCGACCGTTATCCGCGCAGCTTGGAGGCCGACCTGGCTTTGGCGGATCGCTGCGGTGCAGCTGCGCTCTGGGCTCCAACGGTTCAGACCATCTATCCCGATGGAACCGCTGCCGATTCGGCTCGCCAGGCACCTGCAGCGCTGCAGCAGCATCTGTGCGGAGCTGGTCGACCCGGACACTTCAATGGGGTGGTCACGGTGGTGGCTCGTCTGCTGGAGCTGACGAAGCCCGCCGGTCTCTGGCTGGGGGAGAAGGACTGGCAGCAACTGGTGATCCTGCGTCAGTTGGTGGCGGATCGTGCGTTGCCTGTGAAGGTCCACGGGGTCGCCACGGTTCGCGAGGCGGATGGCCTCGCGTTGAGTTCACGCAATCAGTACCTGTCACCTGCGCAGCGTCTTCAGGCAGCCGCGCTGCCCGCGGCGTTGCGTGCTGCTGATGGCACCACCCCATTGGACGTCACCCGCTCGAGGCTCTCAGCTGCTGGCCTCGAGGTGGAGTATGTAGAGAGGGTTGATCCCCAAAGCCTGCAGCCCTGCAGCTCGGAGACGGCACTCTCGCTGCTGGCCGCGGCGGTGCGCTGCGGGACGACACGCCTGATTGATCACACATTTCTGATGACCCGCCAGCCCCTTGTTGCCATCGATGGCCCTGCCGGTGCTGGTAAGAGCACGGTGACCCGTGCGTTCGCGGAGCGCCTGGGCCTGATTTACCTGGACACCGGAGCGATGTATCGCGCCGTCACGTGGCTGGTGCAGCAACGGGGCGTGGAACCCGGGGATGCTGCGGCCGTGGACGTGTTGCTGCGTGCTCTCAATCTGCAGCTTCAGTCGCTGCCGGGTGGTGGTCAGCAGGTGTTGGTGAATGGTGAGGATGTCAGTCAGGCGATCCGTTCTCCTGAGGTAACGGGATCGGTGTCGGTGGTGGCCGCTCACCGCTGCGTCCGGCAAGCGCTCACGGCTCAACAGAAAGCGATGGGTGCCAAAGGTGGCCTGGTGGCGGAGGGGCGCGACATCGGCTCAGCCGTGTTCCCTGATGCCGATCTCAAGGTGTTTCTCACGGCCACGGTGGCCGAACGGGCTCGTCGCCGGGCCTTGGACCTGGAACAACGGGGCTTTCCGGTGCCGGAGTGCTCAGAGCTTGAAGCACAGATTGCCGAGCGCGATCATCTCGACAGCACCAGGGAAGAGGCACCGCTGGTGCAGGCGATTGATGCCGTGGAACTGGTGACCGATGGCATGAGCATCGACGCTGTGATCGATGCCCTGGTGGAGCAGTTTCGTGCCCGGGTGCCTGAGGAGGCCTGGCCTACGCCGGCGGGCTGAGCTCGTCCAGCAGGTTGGAGCAGGCGTCCTCCAGCAGATCGAGCACGTGCTCAAAGCCTGCTTCACCGCCGTAATAGGGATCCGGAACCTCCGTTTCTGAAAAGCGGCGGGCGTAGCTGAGCATCGGTTGAATGGTTGCCGTGGCTTGTGCGCCGGCTTCGCGAGCCAGCCCCTGCACCGCGGCCAGGTTGTTGTCGTCCATGGTCAGCACCAGGTCGAACTCCGAGAAGTCGTCGAGGCTGATTTGTCGTGCGCGGCTGGGCAGCTGAATGCCGCGACGGTTGGCTGCGGCCTGCATGCGCCGGTCGGCGGGGTTGCCCACATGCCAGCCGCCGGTGCCGGCGGAATCCACCACGAACTGATCGCTCAGCCCTCGCTCCTCCAGCAGATGCAGGAAGACGCCTTCGGCCGCTGGTGATCGGCAGATGTTGCCGAGGCAGACGAACAATACTTTCATCATTAGTTTTAGAGAACTTTTTTGTTTTCGATGTGACGGATAGAAGTCTTATTTTTTGATTTTAGTATTGCCTTGTCAAGGCGTGCAGAGAGGACTGGATCTGTTTCTTTTGCTTTGGCTTCATTTAAGAGTTCAATCGAATCGGCATTGCCAATTCCTTCCAGCGCCAAGCATGCGCTGTAGCGCAAACCCCAGTCTTCAGGTGAATGAAGTGTCCATTTGAGTTTGTTGAAAACGGCATGCAGTGATTGCGACGAAATCTTCGCGTTCCAATTGATGTCACCAAGGGCGCACGCTGCGACGCGTCGAATGTTTCCTTGGCAATGATTGCCAATTTCGACCCCAATAGCATCAATAAGTGCGTTTGCGTAGTGGGGATTTTTGAGTTCAGCCATGGCCTTGATCAGCCCCATTGTGATGTCTTGATCTGATTCTGAGAAGTACAGATCAAGAAGATCGATTTTGAAATGATTAGCACCACGGACGAGTTGTTTTATGCCTGATTTTCTGCTCGTCAAGGATGGTGACCTTAGGTTGTCGAATGCATTTGAAAGTAGATCGCTCTCTGTTGAGCCGTCGCCTGGATAGGTTTCTGGAATTTGGTTGTCTTGCTCAATCAATAGGTTCCCCGAAAAGTTGTCTCTGGCGAGACTGTCAAGTGCTTTGAACAGAGAGGAATGAATTGATGCGAGGTCGGTATCTGGAATAGAATCTGCTTGATTGCTTCGGCTGAGTGATTTATTGAGTATGGCTTTTATGGCAAACATCTTGACGTTGTTGGGGATCTTGGCAGTCAGGATTGGATCTGTTGCTTTGATTGTTCCGATACGGGCTAGGTCGAATGCAGCGGATTGCCTGATGAAGCGATTCTGGTGATCAAGAAGTGAGATAACTTTGTTTAAATAGGTCATCTCACCGGTGTAGCTGTAGAAAAAAGCTGCTGCAGAGCCGGCGATCCTTTCTGATTTGTCGTTAAGAAAGGGTTGGATCTTTTCTGAAACATCCCACATTCTTTGCTCTGTTAAGGCTTCTATAAGTGCTTCTATTGGTTTGTTGGGAATATCTCGGTCAAGGTAGTTAATGAGTGAGCTTGAGCATTGATCACTCTTGATTTGAATTAGGGCTCTAAGTGTTGCTTCATGCAATTGCACGTCATCTGTTTCTAGTGTTTTAAGAAGCTCTGGTAAACAGCGTGAGTCTTTGATCATTCCCAGTGATCTTGCTGCTTGCCTTCTTAGGGGGTATCCGCCTGTACATGTTTTGTCCCTTTCGTCTAGAAGGCATTCCACCAATCGTGGTACTCCCTCAGCCGACCTGTTTTTCCCGAGCCACCAAGCACCGTGATACCGAACACCCGCATCTTGGTGGTCGAGGGCTTCAAGAGCGGCTGTAACTGAGTCAATTGGCATCAAGGTAGTTTTGTTTTACAAAACTTGCTTTGCATTCTATAGGCTTGCCCCACTGTCTCATGTGCTTGAAAAATGGTCTTTGTATCCATGCTCATGAATGAATGTCTTGTTCCCACTTTGCTTCCCATGATTTTGTTCGTTTGAATTGAAATTCACCTGCAATGGCACCCCAAAGTCTTGCATTCGTTTTTGGGTCATGACCACGGTCAAGAGTTTTTAATGAGTCCTCCTGGAGGTGAAAAGTGCTGACCAGGACTGTTTCTTGCCCATTTCGGGTAACCATACACCGACAGCCTGGTTCGATCGATCCATGATATCCGTCGCTCTTGTGTTCAACTTGGTAGTGACATTGGTCAAGGCAGATAAGGTCGCTGTCTTGAATGGTCTGCCGACATTCTTTATCAAAGGTTGCTTTGGCAAATCTTGATGGCTCGTGGAAAGTATGGTTCCACAACTTAATAATTCCAGGTGATTGTTCCTCTGCTCTGATCATGCGTAGTCGGTAAGGATTCTTTGGGTCAACTGCATAGCTTTGTTCTAGCAAAATGGATCCTGGTTGGAGATGCTCTAAAGGTCGGTATCTCAGGAAAATATGTGCAAAGAAAGGAGGGTTATCCAATGCTTGTTGCTGATTGCTGTATTCGCCGCAAAGCAAGCTGAGAAAGTTCTGCTCTGTTGGGGTCATTTTTAGAATCCTGGCCCAAGCTGTTTGAACAAAAAAAGCCCTCCATGAGGAGGGCTGTCACATCTGTGGTCTAACCGATCAGGTCAGAGCATTGATGGCGTAGTCGATGTAGCTGTTGGCTTCAGTGGCGGCGTCGCCAGAGAGGCCGTGGTTGGACTTGATGTGCTTCAGAGCTTCCACGTACCAGGAAGGGGAGAGCTCGAAAGTACGGTTGATTTCGGCCAGACCGGCAATCAGGTAGTCGTCCATGGGGCCAGTACCACCAGCGACCAGGCAGTAGGTGATCATGCGCAGGTAGTAGCCCACGTCACGGGAACACTTGGCCTTGCCTTCGGGAGTTGCTGAGTAATTGGGCCCCTCCATCTGAGTGGTGTAAGGGAACTTGGTGTACACAGCTTGAGCTGCGCCGTTCACCAAGGAATCGGCCTTACTCGTGAGGGCTTTGGCCGCTTCGAGGCTGGCCTTGGCACGGTTGAAGCGACCGGAAGCGGCCTGAACTTCGGTGTTGCTCAGGAAACGGCCCTGGGAATCAGCTGCAGCAACAGCTTCGGTAAGTGGGGTTTTCATTGGTTGATGGGAGAAGTGAAAGACGTCGGATTAACGCGTCGATCAGGCGACGGAGGCGGCGGCGCGGTCGAAGTAGGTGCCGATTTCGCTGCTCAGGGAAGCGCAGTCGCCAGCGGAAATACCAGCTTTGTCGTTGACGATGGCCAGGGCAGTGTCCTTCATCAGGTTCACGCCGGCGGCAACGGAAGCACCGGGAGTGCCGAGGGCCAGGTAGGTCTCACGCAGGCCGTTCAGGCAGCGGTCTTCCATCACGGAAGCGTCGCCGGTGAATGCGGAGTAGGTGACGTAGCGAAGAATGATCTCCATGTCGCGCAGGCAAGCAGCCATGCGACGGGAGGTGTAAGCGTTGCCGCCGGGGGCGATCAGTGAAGGCTGCTGAGCGAACAGCTGACGGGCAGCCGAAGCAACGATGGTGGAAGCGTTGCTGGAGATGCGATTCACGGCATCCAGACGCTTGTTGCTGTCAGAAACCATGGCAGCGAGGGCATCGATCTCGCTGGTGCTGATGAATTGTCCCCGGGCATCGGCCTGGGCGACAACCTTGGTGAAGGCGTCGAACATGGTTGTTGTTCCTTTGAACTACGTCTGGAGGGGAATCTCAGACAATTGGGATGGTCGAAGGCTATTGCCTCCATCCCGACCATGCGATTCTCGCCAAGCCCAGGCGGGCGCTTCGACGGCTGTTCATAATGCTTAACTCCCTTGGTACGACAAGGGAGTTAAGCGGCGTCCTCGAGATCGAACAGCACGCCATGGATGTACGACTCTGTCCACTCGCTCCCGTAGAACCGCGTCAACATGCCGCGGGCTGGATCCTTCTCGGCGCGATACGCGGTGTAGCGCTTTTGGCCTGAAAGGAGCAATTCCGCACGGTCGTCAGACACGGGTTCCGCTTCGGCCACGAGGTTGAGGTAAAGCTGCAGATAGTCCATGAAGGCCGGGCGGATCACGCGTTCAATCAGTTCATCCCCCTCCTCCCCAAGCGGGATGCGGGTCCAGAGAAACGCCGGTGAGAAATAGGGTTGGGCTTCTTCTGGGATGGGGCCTCCATCGGGGAGTTCGGCTTGCCAGCGCTCGAACAACGGCATCAGTCGCTCCCACACGGGTTGGGTGTGATCGGGATCAGCCTTGTCAACCGGTTGAAGATCCAGAGCGAGCAAATGGCCGTTTGGAAGCGTCACCAGATCGGCTCCGAAGAACGGCAGGTCGAACCGACAGCTCGGGTTGATCACAAAATTGAGCACCGAAGCAGCCATACCCGCTTCAACGCAGGCACAACGCACCTGACGCAACTTGTCTGTGGAACAGGCCCAGGTCGCCGTTGTCACCGGAACGGGTTTCGCTTTTGAACCGGAGCTGCCCTCCTTTTGCAGAAACGTTTCCGCTACGGGATAGGGAGACGGGTTGAACGGCTTGAGTGCAGCACTGGCTTCATCGAGAAAGGGCTGCCATCGCCACCCCGGAATCTGAACGGGATCAAGGCTCGACGCGCGGAGATCAATGCTCATGCGGGCTGACTGGCGGGGAAAAGGAATTCGTGCAGGAACCGGTCAGACCACTCCTTGCCGAAATGGCTGGTGAACAATCCATGGGCAGGATCACGCTCGGCGCTGTACACGTCGTAGGCGTTCTGAAGCCGTTCCACATCTCCAGGTGAGATTGAGGATGGTTCCTTGGAAGCCTCATCGTGTAAACCCCAATAGGCTTTCAAAAAGGCGCTGAAGGCTTTTGGCAGTGACCTGTCAGCCTCTTCAGAACCTCCACGGCAAAAAAGTAGCCATGATGAGAAGTATTGATTCGGATCGAAAGATCGCATCGTTTCTTCTCCGTTTAGATCCGGGAAACGAGCATTCAGATCTTTCAGACCATCAAAATGACGATCGAGATAGTCTTTATCTTGAACCAGTGGTTGAAAATCAAGAACCGCAACTAGCTTTTGACGTGCGCCAAACCAGAGCAGATCAACACCCATCAAAGGATGGTCCAAATCGAAATCGGGATATGCGACGGAATTCAGAACTTGAAGGCTGTCACCTGCATCAAGTCGGGTGACGCGCCAGCGACGAAAACCTGGAACCTGCCAAAGCCAGCTTTGGATGGTGCTTGAGCCCTTCTGGGATTGATTGTGTTCCAGCCCGGCCGGAACTTCAACTGATATGCCACCGCGGGCTTGAATTCCAGTTTGTAATTCCTCAAGAAACGGATCAAACATGATGGTTAAGCTCCAATAGATGCAGTCGAACGAGCGATCTGCCTGGCATGCTCAGATATGGCATTGATATCAGCATCTGTTGGACAGCGAAATTCAGTGCAGTAGGTAGTCATTGCGACACCATCCAAGCATTGGACAGAACTGACACGCATTCGGATCTGATCAGTCACAAACCAGCATCGTTCAATTCCAATATTCGTGTCATATCTTGTAGTGATCGTCAACACGCCATCTTCGGCAAAAACGTAAGTGCTCAATACCGCCTGCTTTTCAACATATCCTACATCTCGTAGTAAGAAACCCTTTCGAGCATTATCTCGGTTGGGTACATCGATGACAACAGCCGCATAATCTTCGTTGCGGACTCCTTTTTTGATATTACTTTCCCACCAAAATCTAGCTCCACCAGTACTGTCGATCGTATTGATGTTTAGGGCTTCGCAAATGCTGCGAACTGCCGGATCATCATTTTTAAATGGTTCGATAACAAGATTAGAATCTGCTGCTTCATCATCCTGGTGATCCAAATGATGAACAGCACGTCGGTTCAACCAGGTCCCACGGCTTGCTTCGAAAAAATCCACCATCGTCATTGGTGGATATGACTGGAGGGGAAACATTAGATTGAACTTGCAGAGCTGAGGTGTTGAGACTGTGGATCAATCCTTCTAATAAAATTCAAGATTTAGACTGCTGAGAATCTCTTTGCGCAACAAGTTGTGACATAACTTCGTCAAGACGCTTTAGCTCTGCGTGCTCAGCGACTGTCGAATCAATTTTTTTCTGCGAGAGGCGCAGCTTCTTTCCAAGTCCGACCACATCCTGAAAAAGTCTCTCTCGGTATGCAGATAGTTCGTCAATAGACTCCTGTAATTCTTCAATGCTGGGCAGATCAGAGGCTGTTTGATCCATGAAATGCTGACTGACTCTGAAATTTTAAACCTTCTACCTGTCTGCCTTGGCTCCGTTGGGCTTCGTCTCTGACCCACGACATGGACCGACCGGCTTGGAAGCCTTGATGGTCGACGGTCTTGCCGGTAGTCGTTGACTCGTGCCCCAAGGTGACAAACTCTTGCGTGACCGCGTCTGTTTTGGAACCCAGCCGGGAACCGGGGTTTAGCGTGGCTGGGCGCATCTTCCCCCTTTGGGCCTCCAGTCTTAGCGGCTAGTTCCCAAGGCGGTTTCCGAAGCACCGCATCCACAAAAAACTGTCTGGCCCCCAATGCTCGACGCATTTTCCCGCACAGTCGTCAGCGCTGACGCCAAAACTGCACCTGTTGGTGGTAGCGAGCTCGCTAGCCTCCGTTCTTATGTGCAGGATGGCAACAAGCGTTTGGACGCTGTTAACGCCATCACTTCCAACGCCTATTGCATCGTTTCGGATGCGGTCACAGGCATGATCTGCGAAAACACCGGTCTGATCCAGGCCGGTGGCAACTGCTATCCCACTCGTCGCATGGCCGCATGCCTGCGTGATGGTGAGATCGTTCTTCGCTACATCAGCTACGCCCTGCTGGCTGGCGACGCTTCCGTGCTGGATGACCGTTGCCTCAATGGTCTGAAAGAGACCTACATCGCTCTGGGTGTTCCCACTCAGTCTGCAGCTCGCGCTGTCGCGATCATGAAATCCGCAGCAACGGCTCTGATCGGACAAACCAACACCCCTGCTAGCGGTGGCGCAAAGTACCGCAAGATGGAAACCACACAGGGCGATTGCTCTGCACTGGTGTCTGAAGCAGGTTCTTACTTCGATCGCGTGATCGGGGCAATCAGCTGATCGGCGGCTGAATTCGTCTTCTTCTTTCCTTCTCAGCACCCTTATCTAAGGATCTCAAATGAAATCCGTCGTCACCACTGTTGTGACCGCTGCTGATGCAGCCGGTCGCTTCCCTTCCCAGAACGACCTCGAAGCCGTTCAGGGCAATATCCAGCGTGCAGCTGCTCGCCTTGAGGCTGCTGAAAAGCTGGCCGCTGGCCTCGATAACGTAACTCGTGAAGCAGGCGACGCCTGCTTTAACAAGTACGCCTACCTGAAGCAGCCCGGTGAAGCCGGTGACAGCCAGGTGAAGATCGACAAGTGCTATCGCGATCTTGGTCACTACCTGCGTCTGATCAACTACTGCCTTATTGTTGGTGGTACTGGTCCTCTGGACGAGTGGGGTATTGCTGGTGCTCGTGAGGTGTATCGCACCCTTGGTCTTCCAACCAACGCATACATCGAAGCTCTCACTTACACACGTGATCGTGCATGTGCACCTCGTGATATGAGCGCTCAGGCTCTCAACGAATTCAAGAGCTATCTCGATTACGCCATCAACGCCCTGTCTTGAACTGGCAACGGCTGTGAAAGAGAGGGGGGGGGGGCGATAAGCCCCCCCCTTTTTTGATGACTGCAGGCTTCTCAGATTGAATCGCGGGTATGTAGTTGTTCCGTTAAGATTGAGGGGACAAGTCTTTTCCAATGACGACATTTATTCTGTCTCATAACCTGCAGGTTCAATCTAAAGATGTCCCTCCCTTTGAAACTCAAGTTCTCGCTGACGGTATAGTCTCGAATTCTTCGGCAATTATTTCTGCAACAGTCATTCAACATCCTCATTGGATCATTGAATTGACTTCAAACTTGCCTCCCAACGATATGGCAGTGGAGTTGGTCAAGTCTTGGAAGCAATTGAGGTCTAAACTTGGACAAAGTGCAGATCACGTCATACTGGCGCTTGGTGGGCGCAAAGATTCAATGGCTGCTCCAGGTGCACCGCTCCAAGAAGGTTTCTGGGGCGTGGATGTTGTGGAAACACACGATGAAGAGGCTTTCCTTCAAGCCATTAATTGGGATGCACTTAAGTCCAATCGCCCTGAAGATGGTGTTTTCGAGATCTCCTCAAATAATTGATTAGGACGATTTGCGACGACCTCTGCGGCGTTTGCCCTTTTGTTTAGATTCATCCATCGTTCTGTCTACATCGGTTTTCATGTTTTTAGTCAGGCTCGGAAACTGAGCACTCATTTTCCCAATTAAGGTCTGCGACTTATCTTTTGAACGTCCTGTTGTTCCCTTCCTTGTTGTTGTTGTTGAATCAAGGTGAGCGGCGCTGATCTGAGTGATTGCTGCATGGGAATTTTTGGCGGCTTTCATCCATTGGCTCATAAACCGACTGTCTAGACTTATATGTCTCTGTTTCGAAGTTCTCGAGCCTGGCAACATTGCAGCAGAAACGCAGAGCAAACGACCGGAGAATGGCCCCATTTCCCTCTTTACAGACAATACGATAATACTTTAAATCTAAATGCTGAGAAGCAGCCCAATGCTTTTCTTATTGTTGTTTAAGAACGCTAGATAATTAGGCGTGTAGAATTTAATTGATATTAGGCTTTCTTCATGTCGGGCTTGTTTGACAATATTCATCCTGAGTTGGACCAGGCTGGTGCCATCGAGATCTTGGCTACAGATTTTCAAGATCTCGAGAGCGACAGTGACTACTATATTGCCGTTTCGCACTTGGTCAATTTTCCTGGTCAGTTTGCAAATGAAGCGTTGCTGAATTTTCTTGGCAGGGTGTCGACTGAGTCTGCTGTCCTCCTTGCTCAACGAAAAGCTGTAGAAGTTCTTGCCCGGCTGGGGGTTACGCAAGCTCAGGCGAAAATTGCCAGTTTTCTTGATAGTTCGGATATCTATATGGTCGAAAATGCTGCCTGGGCACTGGCACAAATAGGCTGTCAAGATCAAGCCGTTCATCAGCGCTTGATTCGGTTGTTGCATGATTCCACACAGAATCAACGGGTTTTAATTCAAAGTTTGTCTAAACTCTCAGTTTTTGCAGCACTTTCGACGATTACTCCCTTAATGGACCATGAAAAGTCTTCTGTGCGCGGTGCTGCAATTGCGGCCACAATTCACTTGTCAGGAGATAGGACACGTCTCGCTGATTTGGCTGATCATTTGTACGTAGCTAATCAGATGGATCGTCAGTCGGCAGTTCAAGATGTAATCGATGCTGGTGGGATTGAACTCATGTCGAGTTTGCTTCAGTCACCCATTTCACCAGCGTTTCGAATGAGAGCTGTTCGTGCTCTTGTCGACCGATCGTCAGGTGAGCAGTTGAAAAATAGTGCTCTTTCGGCTGTTGACCAGGTCCTTCGCGATGACCCCAGGCTGATCACGGTGCTTCATCACTATGGGGACCCCCTACCGACTCAGCTGCTTGTCGAAGGTCTGTTTCATCCTGATTTCAGTCGCTGCTATTTGTCGATGCAAACCCTGCTGGATCGCGATCCAGATGAAGTCTGGACCCATGTCTGGGCCAGTTGGCATAAGAAAGCCCATAACGACTATGGAGCGCACTATTTCATGATGCATCTATTTGGTCTCATAAGGAATTGGAGTCACGAGGCCCTTGCGTCTATTCACGACATCCTGTCGGATGCTATTCGAGATAGACGTCCACAATTCAGGAAATCTCCATCTGCTGCGTTGTTGTCTTTTGCTATCTTATTTCCTGGGCAGTGCGACCACTTCTTGAAAGATGGTTTGACTACCGTAATGCAACCATTTTGGGATTTCCGTTATACATCGCTTCTACTCCTTCAATCTCCCGAGTTGAGTCAAATCCGGTCTCAAAATCTTGATGTAGTCAGTGATTTGTCTCAATCGGATCCAGATTACTTTGTTTGTTGGAAAGCGCAGTCGATTCTCCAATATACATAGTGCATGTATGAGACGTCTGCGTCTGTTTTCGGTTGATCATCAGTGCTAAAATAAATTATCAGTTCAGGCTTTCTGTGAGCGATAATCAGTCTATGCCTTCCATTGATTCCCTATTCGAGGATCTCAGGCATCCCAACCCTAGGATCCAAGAAGAAGCCAGTTTAATTCTTTCGGAGCACTATCAGGAAGAAGCCTTGCCCATGTTATTGGAACTATTCTGTCATCAAGATCCCAAAGTATACAGAGCAGCAGTTAAGGGAATTGGTTTTTTTGGGAGTTCTGCATTCGATCCTTTGATCGAACTTTATGCAACAACTGAGAATCAAACTGCAAGGCGTTGTTGCCCGAAAGCATTCGTTCAATTGTTCAAGAATTTTCCTGATCAACCGTTTCCTGATTCAGTCATGCAAATGTTGGAACAAGGGATTAATGACACAGATATGGTAGTCGTACAAGGAGCTCTGATGTGTCTTGGTCAAATCGGTAAGCAACAGTTCAAGTCTGAAGAGGCAATTAAACTACTAGCAAAATCTCTCAGCAGTGAAAATGTGGCTTTGATCTTTAGTGCATCTCAGGCTCTTGCTGATATCCCGCATCCCATGGCGGAGGTCGCTTTGCATGCACTTCAAGATAATAATGACGATCCGCTGATTCAGGAAGCAGCTCAGTCTGCATTGGCGCGAC